>NZ_KV804246.1:0-27397 GCF_001811315.1 Bacteroides sp. HMSC067B03
TAGAATGAAAGGGGGAGTTTATCGAATGCTTACTATGCAATAATGGTTGCAGAGAAAATAAGGTTGTGATTTTCCTTTTCCGATAGCCAGAGAGCAGGAATCTTTGCCTTCTTCCCGTTCCAGTTTTACAGTCAATCGTTCTGTACCGTTTTTCAGGGAGACGGTAGTCTTGTTTTTTTGAGTACGTATCGACTCGTAATCCCAGAATTGACATTGGTAGACAGCGAAGTGTTCGAAGAAGCCAATGGTCCAGTCGCCGGTCGCTTTATTGATCCAACATCCCGTGATGGGGTATACTTCGGGGTGGGAAGCCATAGGGGTTACTGTTTCGTTTTGTAGCTCGGATGCTACTTTCAGTGTACCTGTAAGGGGGAAACTGAGATAAACCAGCTTGTAGAGTTCTCCGCTTTTGGCGAGCAGGCGATATTCTTTATTGAGGAAATATCCGGCGGATAGGATATCCCATGTTTTCCCGTCATAGAGCATTTTGCCGTCCCGGGTGAATTCGTAGATTACTTTTCCGGTGAGTCCTTTCACCCATTTCCGATAAAGGATGTCGGGCAATGTGGTCGGAGTAAGCAGTTCCGTATGGTCGGGGACTTGCTTGCGGATGCAGTTCCTCGGTTCTTTCCAGCCTTTGTACCAGAGGATGGCGGTGTCATTGAATACGGGAGTGATCCGGAACTCCGTCGTGTCTCCCTTTTGATTGCGTAAATGGAAGAAGTAACTTCCGTCGGCTTCCTGCTCCATTTGTTCGACATAAAAAACGGTGTAGAAATTTTCTACGAAGTTCTCTCCGATAAGCGGACCATTCCAGTCGGATACATTGTCTGTTTTAAATTGCCAGTAACCTCTCAGTGATTCGGGGATTGTTAGTGACGCGGTGGATTGGGCGAAGGTGATTGTCTGTGTGCAGCACAACAGCAATAAGCTTACCATAAGAAAGCTGTGGGGGTGTTTCATAGGTGTGTTTTTATTTAAAGTTAATATGGTTGTAAAGGTATCGTAATATTGAGGCCGTTATATGTGGTACATCTATTATTTATAGATGTTTAACTGTGAAGAAACCACCGTCGGTTTCATCAGCCGCTTTTTTCTTTCTGTTTCGCATCAAGATATTGAACTTGTCATTATCTTTGCAGCGTCATTTTAAACTCTTAATTTATATCGTGTTATGAGAGCTAAAAAGTTTGCATGCTGTTTGTTGGTCATGTCGTTGCTGGCAGGTATTTCATTTATTTCCTGTGGCAATAGCTCCAGGGCGAAAGCGGAAAGAGAAGCGGCACAGGCAGGAGAGGATTTCAAGTCGTTTCTGGAAAAGTTTACTTCCAGTGCAGCGTTCCAGTACACTCGTGTCAAGTTTCCGTTGAAGACTCCGGTCACTTTGCTGGCGGATGACGGGGAGACGGAGAAGACATTCCCTTTTACTAAGGAGAAGTGGCCGCTGCTGGATAGTGAGACCTTGAGGGAAGAACGTATCACACAAGAAGAGGGCGGTGTTTATGTATCCAAGTTTACATTGAACGAGCCGGCACATAAAGTGTTTGAGGCAGGATACGAGGAATCGGAGGTTGATTTGCGTGTTGAGTTCGAGTTGCTGCCGGATGGAAAGTGGTATGTGGTGGACTGCTATACGGGCTGGTACGGATACGACCTGCCGATTGCAGAACTGAAACAAACGATTCAGCATGTGCAGGAAGAAAATGCTGCCTTTAAAGAATTGCATCCTTAGGAGAAGACAGGGTATCTTTTTTTTCCTGAATACATAATTTGAGGTATTTTGTACGATTTGAACCCCTCTTTTTCCGGAAAGAGGGGTTTCTTTGTACCCGGAAATAAACGATCTTTAAACTAATACCCTGAATGATGAAGCAATTCCTTACCCAGTCAGTGACTTTGTTGATATTGTCTTTTCTCAGTCCGGCATTCCTCCATGCGCAGATAGTTACGGACGAGCGGATGTTCTCTTTTGAAGAGCCGCAGCTGCCTGCCTGTGTGACAGGTGTGCGGTCGCAGTTGAACAGATCCGGTGCACATTATAAAGACGGAAAATATTCGCTGGAATGGACCTTTGAACCGAACGGCGTATTGGAACTCAGGAAAGACCTGAAGTTCGAAAAGAAAGACCCGACAGGGAAGGACCTGTATCTTTCCGCTTTCATCGTATGGATATACAATGAACAGCCTCAGGATGCTGCTATCGAGTTTGAGTTTCTGAAAGACGGCAGAAAGTGTACCTCTTTTCCTTTCGGCATCAATTTCAAAGGATGGCGTGCGGCATGGGTCTGCTATGAACGCGATATGCAAGGGACGCCGGAAGAGGGAATGAACGGGCTCCGTATCGTGGCTCCCAATGCAAAAGGGCGCCTTTTCATCGATCATCTGATCACTGCGACAAAGGTAGATGCCCGCCAGCAGACGGCGGACCTGCAAGTGCCGTTTGTCAATGCCGGCACCACCAATCACTGGCTGGTGCTTTACAAACACTCCCTGCTGAAACCGGACATCGAACTGACGCCCGTAAGCGACAGCCAACGGCAGGAAATGCGTCTGCTGGAACGGCGTTTCCGTGATATGATCTATACCAAAGGGAAGATTACGGAGAAGGAAGTGGAAGCCATCCGTAAGAAATATGATCTCTACCGGATTACCTATAAGGACGGGCAAGTTACCGGAGTGCCCGTTTTCATGGTGCGTGCGTCCGAAGCCTACGAGCGGATGATTCCGGACTGGGACAAAGATATGCTGACCAAGATGGGAATCGAGATGCGTGCTTATTTTGATTTGATGAAACGGATTGCGGTAGCTTACCATAACAGTGAGGCGGATTCTCCGACCCGTGAGGAAATGAAGCGGAAATTTATGGCGATGTATGACCATATCACCGATCAGGGAGTGGCTTACGGCAGTTGCTGGGGCAATATCCACCATTACGGATATAGCGTGCGCGGACTTTATCCGGCTTACTTCCTGATGAAAGATGTACTGCGTGACGAAGGAAAGCTGCTTGAAGCGGAACGGACGTTGCGCTGGTATGCTATCACCAATGAGGTATATCCCAAGCCGGAAGGTAACGGCATCGACATGGACTCCTTCAATACACAAACGACCGGTCGCATTGCGAGCATTCTGATGATGGAAGACACCCCCGAGAAACTGCAATATCTGAAATCTTTCTCCCGATGGATTGACTACGGCTGTCGTCCCGCACCGGGGCTTTCCGGTTCCTTCAAAGCAGACGGAGGAGCTTTTCATCACCGCAATAACTATCCTGCTTATGCTGTTGGCGGACTGGACGGGGCGACCAATATGATTTATCTTTTCAGCCGGACAAGCCTTGCTGTCTCCGAATTGGCACATCGGACGGTAAAGAACGTCCTGCTTGCCATGCGTTTCTATTGTAATAAACTGAATTTCCCCTTATCCATGTCAGGCCGTCATCCCGACGGGAAGGGAAAGCTGGTTCCTATGCACTATGCCTTGATGGCAGTAGCCGGAACTCCCGATGGAAAGGACGATTTTGATAAAGAGATGGCATCTGCCTACCTGCGACTCGTGTCTTCCGATTCTTCGGTTGCGGAGCAGGAACCGGAGTATATGCCGAAAGTATCGAACGCACAGGAACGCAGGATTGCCGAACGATTGGTCAGAAATGGCTTTCGTGCAGAACCCGACCCGCAAGGGAACCTGTCGCTGGGCTATGGCTGTGTGTCCGTACAACGGCGCGGAAACTGGTCGGCTGTGGCACGCGGACATTCGCGGTATCTTTGGGCAGCCGAACATTATCTGGGACATAATCTCTATGGACGCTATCTGGCACACGGAAGCCTCCAGATTCTGACAGCTCTTCCGGGACAAACAGTGACTCCCGCCACCAGCGGATGGCAGCAGGAAGGTTTCGACTGGAACCGTATTCCGGGAGTGACTTCCATCCATCTGCCGCTGGATCTGCTCAAGGCCAACGTTCTGAATGTAGACACTTTCTCCGGAATGGAAGAGATGCTTTATTCGGATGAAGCATTTGCCGGCGGTTTGTCACAACAGAAGATGAACGGCAACTTCGGAATGAAACTGCACGAGCATGATAAGTATAACGGAACGCATCGTGCGCGAAAATCCTTCCATTTCATCGGTGGAATGATCGTTTGTCTGGGATCGGATATCGAGAACTCCCATACGGAGTATCCTACGGAAACCACCATTTTCCAACTGGCGGTGACAGATCAAGCGGCGCATGACTATTGGAAGAAGGAAGCGGGTGGGGGAAAAGTCTGGATGGATCATCTGGGTACCGGGTATTATGTGCCGGTTGCTGCAAGATTCGAGAAGAACTTTCCTCAATATTCCCGGATGCAGGATACGGGCAAAGAAACGAAAGGAGACTGGGTATCATTGATTATCGATCATGGGAAAGCCCCGAAAGCGGGAAGTTACGAATATGCGATTCTGCCGGGAACCGACCGGAAGACGATGACTGCCTTTGCAAAGAAACCCGCTTACAGTGTATTGCAGCGAGACCGTAATGCGCATATCATAGAATCGCCCTCTGACGGAATAACTTCCTATGTGCTTTTCGAAACTCCCCGGTCAGTGCTTCCCGGTGGATTGTTGCAGCGTACGGATACTTCCTGTCTGGCAATGGTTCGCAAGGAATCTGCTGATAAAGTTTTATTGACTATAGCTCAACCGGATTTGGCATTGTATCGGGGGCCGAGTGATGAGGCTTTCGATAAAGACGGAAAACGTATCGAACGCAGTATCTATTCCCGTCCGTGGATTGGTAATGAAAGCGGTGAAATTCCTGTGACGGTAACTTTGAAAGGCAAGTGGAATGTAGTGGAAACTCCTTTCTGTAAAGTGCTGTCAAAGGATAAGAAACAAACGGTGCTCCGCTTTCTCTGTAAGGATGGAGCCAGCTATGAGGTAGAACTGGAGAAATAATTTCTTCCTTTCCAGTAAAAGAACTTCTGCCTTCTCGTTGAGATTTCGGAATTAATACATATCTTTGCATACACCTTTCTCCTCCGTCAGCGTGACGTGAATGTAGGAGAAAGGTGTTTCTTATATTTAATAGGAATATACGTATTACTTCCCTGAGTAGAAAAGTTGGCAGCTTAAATTCAGTGGGAAGTGATGCAACAGATATTCCATGCCGATTGTTATATAGCATTCCTGTATATGAGATTGGCATGGATGTCTGTTGTTTATCACTACCACTGAAGGGTTAGCCAACACCTCTACTCAGATAGTGAGATGACAACAGCGTCCATGCCTTTCTCTTTTTTACCCCAAACCCCACATCTTTTTTTAGGGAGAGTGCATGGACGCCTAGTTGTTTTTCTGAAAGACAACCAAAACAACGAAAGCGATATGGACTTAGAAGAGGTGATGGCACAAAAGAAAAAGAATCTTGAAATGCTTATCCGAAACAAGGATGAAGCTATCCGGAAAGAGATGCTCCAATACGAGGAAGCGGAACTTTACATTCGTTTGCAGAGCGAATGTTTCAACCTGTATCCGGTAGTGATAAAGGCGATGGCATTGTTGATTGCTGATGATAGAAGGCGTGCCATCTTCTGCTCCATCGTAAAAGGGCACCGGCTGGAAAAACTGGCTGCCGCCCATAATATGACACCGGAAGAAGCTGTGCGTGAGTTCCGTTCTGTGGTATGTGATCTGAATAGTCGGATAAAACACGGGGCATTCACTGCCAAAGAATCTGTCAATCTTCAGTTGATGCTGGAACGTAATTCGCTAAAAGAGAGGTTGCGAAGCTATGACCTATTGTTGCAACAGTTGCAGCAGGAAAACAAGGAATTGCGTGAGCAGCTCGATACGCTTCAAAATGAAGTGAGAGCAGAAAGCGAGGCGGTAATGACGCTCGAGAAGGAATGGGCTATAAGAGAGGAAATAAAGAAAGAACTACAGGAGAAAATGTGGATGGAGCTGAAAAGACTGATGGAGGAATCCAAGGCAATAACAACAATGAAGTCTACAGATCGGGTATCTTTCTTTGTAAGATCTCTCCGGTGGTTGAAAAGGAAACTCAGGTTAGGCTTAGCTAGGACTCAGCCTCCTGTGAATTAAACATGAGTTTTGCTCCCATGCTCTCATTTTCTCCCTGTATCGCCTTGTCCATCGTGGTTACAGATATGGTAGCAAGTGTGGTGGCAAGTATGAGGGCAAGTGGTTGCTCTCACTCCGCTATATCGTATTGTATATTGTTTTTCTAATGTTATTAATTGATTTATAGGATGTTAATGTCTGATGTGTCAGCTGTTAACAGTTGACACGTCAGACATTAATAATTGAGAAATCAGGTATTAATAGCTGAGAGGTCATCCATTATTGACTGATAAATGAGGTAATGCTTTCCGAACGAACAGGTCAATTGCAACAATTGATGTGGTCAAGTCAATCCAATCGGGCGGTCAAGTCAGCCTAATCGAGTACTTCTCCGATTGGTTTCATGGGACGAAACTTTTAGTTTCATGCCTTGAAACCTTTAGTTTCAAGTAATGAAACCAATAGTTTCAAGCCGTGAAACAAAGTGTTTCAAGCAATGAAACTAAAAGTTTTAAACGTCTGAGGGTAGTCCGAAAACCTGGTTTGAACCCCATACCGTACAGAAATGAAGAATGATGAATGAAGAATGAAGAATTACTTTGCAGCGTGATAGCGCAGCCAATTCTTCATTCTTCATTCATCATTCTTCATTCAAAACCCGTACAGAAAGAAACAAACTGATAACCGGGTTTTCGGACTGATCCAAAGAAAGGGTATATTACAATTATAAAGAAGGTGTGTCAATAGTAACTGGACTCTGACACACCCTAGGCAATATGGGGAATTGAATATATAGTTTCAGTTAATGATTTACTGTAACTTAGAACATGAACATAGCGACTGCTACGATACGGTTATTGCTAACAGAATGAGTATCTATGATCTTGCCCTCCGATTTGTCCAGCTTTCCGTACCATGCCGAACTTAATGTATATTCAACTCCGAACTTCCAGTGAGGAACATTGTAGGTCAGTTCTGCTCCGGCAGTGATCAGTTTGTCAAGGTTGGTTCCTGTTCCATAGAGTTGGTCGGAGACTAATTCGTCGCTTGTACCTAAGTTTTTGGCGTATCCTACAAAGATTCCCGGTTTCCATTTCTGTCCGTAAACTACATTCAGCCAGGAGCTGGAGAAGCGTATCGGAGTGTATTCCTGCTCTTTTGTCTTGTTGTCTATGTGCTTGATTCCGAATCCTCCCAAGCCGGATGCTTGCGTCAGGTTGGAACCTAGTACGCTTTTGGCTCCGATAAACCAATTCTTATTCGTGTATTTTACATGAGCCTCATAAGACAAGGTGGTGATACGTTCGTCTACTTTGCAGATACGTGTGGTAAGTATGGTACTATTGGTGCCCGGATCATACGTAGGATCTTCCCACGAGGATTGTGTACGTGGCCTCAATGAAATCATTTCAATGCCGACACCAGCCAGTAAGCCTCCATTTTTATAATCAGCTCCGACATAAATCTCTGGAATATTGCTCTTCTTTATATATTCCTGACTTTTTCCGGCAGGTCCCTGCGACAGATATTGAGACTGCCATACCAATGCTCCGGTTAACTGGAACTTCTTATCTGTGAAGCGATAACGAATCTGCGGTGCACGGCTGAATGGCTGGAACGGTGCTCCTACGGAAAGATTAAGTATCTGAGGAGAAACATCGCCGAACAACGGATGCCACGTCTGACCTACCAGTACAGCCGACTTTCCCCAGTCCAGATTAAAGTAAGCATGACGGAGGCGTATGGTAGAATAGGAGGTTCCCGAACCACGGAAATCCACTTCCACTTTGGCGGAAGTCTTGGCTGTTCCCAGTTTCGGTCCTGCCACGTCCAGCCCCAGACGGGAGTATAATGTATAGAAGTTGCTGTTCGATGTAGCGTTCAGGTCTTCGCCATTGCCGTCGAGCACTTCATCTTTGGGGTACATGTAGAACAACCCGTCTACCGTTTCCTCGTTGGCACGGCTGTTATAGTAGAAGTCCGTACGAATCTGTCCGTAGAATTTGAATTTAAAATCCTTCAATTGTGCGAAACTGCTTGATAGTGTAATCAAGCTGAGAGATAATAGAATGTATTTTTTCATAATGTGCTTGTTAATAAACGGGCGCAAAATTACATAAAAACGATGGAATAAACGAATAAAAAAGAGAGGAATGGCACTAAATGATTTGGACTGAAAGTCAATTCTACTTTAACAATTTTCTCTTCCCATCATCCTCCAATATACGCATTTGCTGAATAGCTATTTGGTTTAACTTTATGAGTCGCTCACCTTGTGGAATACCTTGGTCAATAAACACGGCATTTAAGTTCTCCATGTTAGAAAGACAAATCAGTTCATTGATAGAGGCATAGTCACGAATGTTGCCTTTCAGTTCGGGGTTCTGTTCATGCCATATTTTTAATTGTACCGAATTCGGTACAATTAAAACTTGGATTGTACAACATTTCCCATTCCCCGATATACTCAAGGGTACTTTTCAAACTAAGCCATCGAAAAATGATATGCTCTTGCATCTGACTGCGAGCCATATCAGTTAGTGAAATATAATCGTTGTCGTTATATGCAACGACCGTAATCTCCGTATTCTGCACTTTAATCTTCGCCATATTTGTATCATTTGGTTTCAAGTTTTCAAAGGTACAGTGAAATATTGAAGAATAGATGCTTTATTCAGAATACTTTCCATTAATGAGAACGGTTAGCAAATCATTACCTCAAAATCGGTCAGCCTATCGTTGATTAAAAAAGGCTTCGATAGCCTGATAATATTTGCTGATGCCTGTGCTTTTGTGGATTGCTTTTAATATCTTCCTGTCGACTAGGGGTTCCATATATTCCCAAAAGGCTTTCATTTTGTTCAGCAACTGTCCGTTTCCTCCTGTCAATAGTATGTCGTAATCGTCGAACACGTCTCTGTGCATGGATTTCAGTCTTTTCCTTATTTCATCGGGCGCGAGCGTACGGTTTTCTTTGTATTCCAAAGCTAAGGCCGGATTTGCCAGCAGTCCCCGTCCTATCATGATTCCCGCCAGTGAAGGGAATTGCTTGCTGATGCGTTGGATGTCTTCCACAAGATGAATATCACCATTGTAGACAAGCGGAAGCCGGCAGACCTCCCGGAAAGCTGAGAATCCTTCCAAGTCTACTTCTCCTTTGTATCCTTGTTTGCCCAGACGGGGATGCATGGTGATTTGGCGCAAAGGCAGGTCGTTCAATATAGGAGCCAGAGCCAGGCATTCGTCCGGCTGTTCCCATCCCAGTCTCATTTTGACGGAGAAACTGATTTGCGGATATCGGGTGACAATGCTGAGCAATGCTTTCACCTCTTCGGGATAAGGAAGGATGCCGGAGCCATTGTGGCGTCTCGCCAGAAGAGGGAACGGACAGCCTAAGTTTATGTCTGCTTCCCGGTATCCTTTCTCGATGAAAAGGGATAAAATCACTTCTGCTTTCTCTGCCGATGAGGCTATCAGCTGAGGTATCAGGTGGGGGACCTTATTCTCCTCAGGTTCGATTCCCCGGACATCTCTGCGACGGGGATCTCCTCTTTCCAGTCGTACGAACGGAGTATAATAAGTGTCTACGCCGCCGAAATACTTAGCGTGTGCGTTGCGGTAAAATGCTTCGGTGTAACCTTGCAGCGGAGCAAAATGAATAGGTAATGTATCTTGCATATCTTTTATTTTGCTGCAAAGATACAGAAAAGTAAAAGAGAGGAACCTCACGGCCCCTCTCTTTTGGGTGTTAAATTGATTAAAGTCTGATTTTCATATACGTTTTTAACGAAAGGTTAGAAAAATCGTGTGTGTGGGGATGTTTTTTATTTAAGTGCATTCAGCCATCCGGGCACGTAGCCCAAACGTTCACGCAATTGTGCCTCGTACAAAGATTCGGGGGATACCTTTGCACCGGTACTCTCTTCATAGGTGACCTGTTGCCGGTCCGTACCTGCGAATTGTACCTTCGTACCGTGTACACCGACTACGATAGGCGGGAAAATCTTCCACCATTTGTCGCTGTCGCTCCACCATTCGAAGTTGGAGGCATGAGAGTCCGTTCCGGTCACGTTCAGGTTCCACAGGGTGAGGTCGCTCAGATGATTGGGGACTTCGTTTTCATCACCTCCCGCACGGTAGTACACAAGGCCTCCCCGACAGTTGTCTATCAGCGTAGCACGAGGCTGTGTGGCATGGGATTCGAAGCAGGCGTCATTGCCCCAGGTTACGTTCCATAATACGGTTCCTACACTTGGCTTCGATACACCGCAGCCGTGGAACTGTCCTTGACAACTCTTGCCGTATACGTCATTTCCTGCGCTTTCATCGCGGACTTTACCGATAAAGACACGTGAGGAACCTTGCGAGCGTACGGCTGAATGTCCGCGTTTTCCACTGATGCGGATGTTGTAAGCCGAGCTGTTGGCAGATTCGGCAAACGTAAGCGCTTCGCTGACACTCTCAAAGTGGACGTTGCGTACCCATGAATTGACTACACGTTGTAAGAGCAACGGTTTGTAGGCTCCGTCGTATTGCCAGCCTACCTTAGCTTGTTCGGCATGGCCTTCTCCGTGGTGGGCGTAGCCGTCCAATGCATTTCCTACAAAGCTGAGGTCTTCTACACCGACATTTTCCAGGTACTTGTATGTGCGGATTTCCCATCCTTCGGTATCGTTATACTTGATGTCGATATCGTGCATGATCGGTTCGTAGAAAGTGATCTTGCCGTTTGCGGCAGATTTCACCTGATGGAACTCGGTGATTTTGACTCCGTACTGGTCGTCAGCGTTCTGGTTGATGGAGATGGGGGCTTTCGCTATCGCCCAGTTCTCATTGAGGGCAATCGGGCCGATCTCTTTTTTTACCAGCTCCCTGTCTCCGCTGCGCAGACGTAACTGCACCCACTGGCCGGAAGAAATCCCGGTGGTCCCGCTGACTTTTACGGTGAAGTCTCCGCGTTGTGCATTCTCGGTGACGGAAGCAAGTTGGGGAGAGTTGCCGGCGTTGTTCGGACCGTTCGTGTGCTTGATTGCCAGAAGAACAGGCGATGAACTGAGGTTGCTGATGCTTGTCGGCAGATGAGGTGTCTCCATAATCAGCCGTGTTTTGTCGGGACCGTCACCTTTGATTACAAAGTTACCGCCATAGATTTCAATGCCGTTGCTGACATTGTTGTTTTTCGAGTCTACGGCATCTTTCTGCTTGCTTTCGTCGCGGGTATTGTCGTCGTCGTTGTGAAGAACGTAGTCTCCTGCGGGGAAGTAGATCACGATCTTCGCGTTGGCATTCATCTTGTTGGTTCCGTTCACTTTCGTCATGTTATTCTCCTGCAGGATGTTGATCAGCGCTTCGCGGGCAGTCATGTTTTTGGCAGTCATGCGTTCCTTTACGTTGATCACTTGGTATCCTAAAGAAAATGCGCCTTGCGGCGCACTTTCTCCATGATTATATCCGGCATACGAATAGTCGAGCAGCACATTGTTCCCTCCCTGTTTGAAGTGTTGCCAGGCTAAAGCCGAGCTGGCATCTATCTCCGTAGTCAGCAGTTTCACCGGAAGCTTCACTACCCGGCAGTAGCCTTCTTTCGAGAATATCTTGATGTAAATCTGTTCCTCGTATACTTTTCCTTGTACATTCGTTTTAGGTGCGGTGACAATCAGTTTGTTTTCTGTCAGTTTCACGCCCCATGTCTGGTTTTCGATGGTGGCTGTTTCCACGTTGGCTTGTTCTACCACGAATTCCTGCTTTTGTCCCAGACCGAAAGTGGCTGTACCTTCGTATTCGATGGTCAGGTAGAAGTCTTTTCCGTAGATAGGAACCTTCACCTGGCTGTTGTCGGCGCGTATGGTAAAGGTGATCTGTCCGGTAGCTTCGTCAATGGTTACATTGCTGAACAGCGAGCTTGCGTTGGCAACGGCTTGCGTTCCGTCGGCGATCTGGTTGTTGCCCAGTTTGTTCCAGGTGCTTCCGTTATCGACAGAAATCAGCCAGAAGCCGTTTGCATCTACTTTCAGCTTTGGAGTTACCCCTGCTGTTCCTGTTTCGGGGATGGCGCTTACCGGTTTGTCGTTTACAAGCAGCTCGGTGGTCATGCCGTTGATGGTATACGCCCAGTGGCCTGATGCGTTGACGCTGAACAAAGGCATGTCGTTCATGTCTACTTTGCCGCTGTATATGGTTACGGTTTCGCCGTTGCTCAGTTCGATGGTATAGTTGTCCTGCTCATCTTTACTGTACCCCACCACCAGAATTTTCCCTTCAACCATCTGCTGATAGTTGCTGATGTCCGAGTTCATCTGTTCTATGCTCGCTTCCAGGTTGGCCACCCGTTCTGTCAGGTCGTCAATGTCGGAGCGTAGATCATCCCGTTCGTCGCACGAGTAAAGTGCGACGAGGAGGGTGATACATATGATTGATATTACTTTTTTCATACGTTAGTCAATATTAGTTGGTTGCACCGTATTCGGCATATTCTGCATTCGGAACGAAGATACCGTTGGCGAGGTCGAAGGTGCCGCCGTCGAACGGATTGGCTTCTAGTATATTAAGTTGCTCCATGCCTTCAAATGGAGCTTTACCTCCATAGAACATCTGCCAGTTGAATGTCATTGTCTTATAAACAATGTTGTTTACACAAGTCGTTCCGGAAGGGGATGTTGTAACAGGGCGGAAAATAATGCAGGCATTTGCTCCTGCTGTATTTGTCCAGAAGATATTGTTCTTTACAGAAATGTCAGCCAGCTTATCTACATATACCATTCCCGTTGTTGCAGTTTCCAAATTGACAAATGTGTTGTTTTCAAGTACACAGTTAGCCATACCGGCTTTACTTCCGACAAATAGGCCAAACTGATTGACCTTTCCTTCAGGACAATAGAATACATTATTTTTGAATACAATATTCTTGTAGTCCTGACTAGTGCTCGCTCCGAGGCTGATGATATACTTCTGATTGGCTGATTCAGATTTGAAGGTAGAATTTTCCATACTGAAGTTTTCTATGCTACGGGTGTTGGAACTCAAGTATAGGATGTGTTTCCCTGCGGAAGGAGTTATCTGACATTGGTCAAAAGCTACATATTTAAACGGATTATTATCTGTATTATATGTGAATATCTGATTGTTCAAGGTACTGGTTCCTACTAATGCGATGTTCTTGCATAAGAAATGTCCTTCACCTGAAGTCTGTACCAGTTTGATTTGAACATCAACATTGACTGTGCTGCTTTTCTGTGAGTTGTCGCCAATGAAGATCAGGTTTTGGACACTGCCTGTACCTGTATAATTTATTGTGACTCCTTCCTTGATAAAGTAAATTCCTTCTTTGGTCACTGCCTGATTGGATTCAATATAAGTTGCATCCGGGAATTTAGTTTGGTTTACTTCAATACCATTGATCGTAATATTTCCTCCTGCATTGTATACGGCATAGTAGCTGTCAACCACCTCTACAGCCTTCACCTGAATCTTGGCAACTGCCCAGCTGGCACCCTTATTCACTTGCACGGTTACGTCCGCTCCATTGTCCGCTGTTGCACGTGTATTGGCAACGGCACTTGCCGGAGCTGTGATGCTCAATGTAGCTACATTAGTGCTTTCATCCGCTTCGCTTACGGTAGCCACCCAGCCGGCGGGAGCAGTAACGATGACGTTTTCACCTTTCACTTTCACAGTCGTAGTAGCAGTCTTGCCATAGCCGATTTCCCAGTATCCGTTCTTCATTCCGGTTTCCGGTTCGGTGATTTCGCACAACAGGTCTTTCACGATAGGTATAGAGATGGCTTCCGTCTGTCCTTTCAGTTTGATCACGAAGAATTCTCCGGTTGAGTCTACATATACTTCCTCAAAGAAAGAGTCTGCACTGCTTCCTCCGGAACCATCGCTGACAGCGGATACCTTTTGTCCGTCTGTATCGAGTACATCTTCCCAGTTCGCTCCGTTATCATAGCTCACCTGCCAGAAGCTTCCTTCGTCCGTAATCCGGAACTTGGGAGCTATACCGTCTTTACCGGGAGTTCCTACAGCCTGAACAGGTGTACCGTTCTGCATCAGCACTTCACCGTTCACTACCCATTGGCCTTCGTCATTGACGGTAATTTCAGGATAAGCCACTTCTCCCTTTGAGCCTTGTGTCAGTGAGATGGTTTCTCCGTTGCTCAGTTTCAGTTTATATGTACCGTCTGTATTTGTCACTTCTGTAATAGTCTGACCACCTTCAAGCAATCGCTTGATAGCTGTCATGTTATCGTTCAATAGACTGACTTGTGCTTCCAGAGACGCTACACGGTCTTTCAGATTGTCAACATCGTCTCTCAAGTCGTCTGTATCGCACGCTGCCAATGCAAACAGCGCAAATGCGGTTAACATGATTGATTTAAAGTAATTCATAGATATAATGTATTAGTTATTATTTTATTCGTTGATTGTTATTCTACTACGTTCACAACCATGTGGTAGGTAGTAGTAGATGAGTGGTCGATATTGGCATTTCTGGCGAGGAACGTTACGTTGTAAATACCAATCTCGTTGTACGTATATGTATAGGAGCTCAGACTCTGAGTGATATCCTTCACCTTTGTTCCCTGATCGGGGCTGCAAGAGTTGACGGTGATCAGGTCAGAGACCAGCCAGCTGTATTTCAGCGGATCATTTGCATTGGTACTATGGATGAAGAAGGAGCCACCGCCTACACCTGTCAGGTTCCAGATACCGGATGTGTTGTTTGTAACCGTTCCGTATTCACGGTCGTTGGTCATACCAGTCTGATCTTTCAAGTTCCATTTGTTCTTCATGTTGACCGGAGTGAAACCGAAAGAACCGGCAGAATATTCAGTTTCCTGTCCGCTGGTCATCACATTGTTGATGCGCATCTGCTCAAAGTACATCTTTGACTGTGCTACGGTATTGTCAATACCCCGGTAGCAAATGGCGATGGCAATTCGTTTGCCCATGTACTCTTTCATATCGAAACTGTATGGAGTGGCAAGATCAGCATTACCTACCGCCGCTGTGGGGAAGGAGGATTGTGGAACCAGTTCTTTCCATTTACCGTCCTTCTCGAACTGCTCTACAAGCAAAGAGTCGGCTTCGAAATTATCCTTGTATAATCCGGTGAATTCATCGGATATATACACGTGTTTCTCTAATGTCGTGCTTGGGTTTCCATACTGGAACCAGATAGAGAAGTTCAGTGTGGACGACTTGATCTGTGAAGGATCAACTGTTTCGCGTTCGCGATACTCGTATTTGCTGCCTGCTTCTCCACTGAAGAAGGTCAGGAAATCCGGATCGCCCGAAAGGATGAACTCTATCGGAGTGCCCTTCTTGGCAGTAATGATCTGTCCGTCGAAACTTACATTTTCGTTGGTTGCTACTTTTACGTGCAAGCCTACCGCTTCGTCCAGCCCGTCGCTGCAAGCCCCGAAGAAGAGGCTCGCTATACAGATGGCTATGAGTTTATATGTTTTCATAATCTATGATGCTTTTATGGATGAATACTTTGATTACCAACCCGGATTGTTCTGTGTGATATCTTTGTTCACACTCATTTCCGCATCCGGAATCGGGAAGTAGTTGTATGTGCTGGAGATGTTGAAGTATGTATATACGTTGGTCGGTCCCTGCGTCCAGTTATTGCCGGATTGTGCTTCGGTCACCAGCGCTCTCATGTTCTTTACATACTCACCCCAGCGGATCAGGTCGAAACGGCGGGTGTATTCGAAACAAAGTTCCATGGCACGTTCATCTTTTACGGTCTGGCGGAATTCTGCCTGCGTCATGTCGGAAAGCTCGCTCAGACCGGCGCGGTCTCTTACTTCCTTCAGACATTGGTAAGCCAGTGCGGTAGGACCGTCATTCGCTTCGTTTTCCGCTTCTGCGATCATCAGCAGTACGTCTGCATAGCGCAGGATGGGGAAGTTGATAGCCGTATAGTTCTTGTCTTTCTTGTCCGCTTCGTATTCACGGCGGTACTTGCCGCACATACGGCTGTAGTTCTTGGTGGCTGTGGTCTTTTCTGTGTCACCTGCGTACTGGTAAGTTCCGCGTTCCTGACCGTATTGAGACATTACTTCAGCAAGTTTGCCCTGCTCAAATTCACGATGGGTTACCCCTGTATTCTTACCTCCGGCTTCTTTGTATTCAAACGGTGCGATGCTCCAGTTGAAACGCTTGGTGTCACCGTTATTCACATAAAGGTTGTACAGTTTCGGAGTGCTGTAGATGAAGGCATAAGCATATCCGGGGTCTTTTGATCCTACCACGTCGCTTTTGGAAGACATATCGGGACCGGCAAGTCCGATGATGTTACCGATACGGCCTTCCGCCTGTGTATCCGAAGTGTTGTTACCTGCGAATTCGGCTTCCCAGATACTTTCGTTGGCAGTGGTATTATACTTGTCGGAACACATATCGATGAAAGGGTCCCAGTAGTTGGCAGCCAGTTTGTGTCCGGCAGTCATTACTTTCTGGGCGTAGAAGCTGGCTTTTTCGAAATAGTCCTTCTTCTCGGCCTGTGTGGCATTGCGGTCTTCGCGGTAGTGCTCGCCTGCACGGAACAGATAGACACGTGCCAGTATGCCCCATGCGGTAGACTGGGAGATACGTCCCGGTTTATAAGCAAGGTCGGCTGCTGACTTCAGACCGGTCTCAGCCGCATCCGCCATTTCGGAGACGATGAAGTCGTAGATTTCCTGTTTGTCTGTACGCGGGATGTTCAGGTTGGTAACGCTTTGCGTAGAAACCGTTTTGAAAGGAACATCTCCCCAGCACTCCACCAGGTTGAAATAGTAGAATGCACGCAGGAAACGGGCTTCGGCGATGTATTGCTCTTTGACGCCTGAGTCGAAACCGGTTACTTTGTCGATGTTTTCGAGGAACATGTTGGCACGGTTGATACCTGAATAGAGGGCATACCAGAAGGCAGTCACGGCATTGTCACTGGTAGTGGCATTGTTACAGATCAGTCCGGTAGAGGCAGGACCGCGTCCGCTGCCTCCGTAGTGCGATAAGTCGTCACCGGCTACGAGATACATATAGTCGCCGCCGTAGAAAGTGGGTTGCGACAGTATGGCGTAGACGCCTGTCAGGAATGAGTTGGCTTCAGCGGGGGTGTTGAAGTAGTTCTCCGGCGTCAGTTTGGTAGGTTCTTTGTCCAGAAAGTCACAGGATGCCATGCTGAAACCTGCCAATAGAGCTATGATTGTTATTTTTAATGCTTTCATAATCGAATTCTTTTTTCTAACTGTTACTATCTTATCCATTTAGAATCCCAGACTTACACCGAAGCTGACAGAGTATGCTCTCGGATAGGAAGAGTAGTCCAGGCCGGGAGTCAGTGCGCTGTTGCGTACAGATACTTCCGGGTCATAACCGGAATAGCCGGTGCATGTCCACAGGTTTTGTGCGGCAACATAGACACGCGCTTTGTCTATTTTCCATTTCTTCACCAGCTTGGAGGGGAAGGTATAGCCTATGGTCACATTCTTCAGGCGGAGGTACGAACCGTCCTCGATGATGCGTGAAGAAATGACACGGTTGGAAGAGGAGTTGGTAGCCGCGGGAATATCACTGGTCGGGTTGTCGGCTGTCCAACGGTTGGCATAGCTGGCGAACTGGTTCAGTTCGCGTGATCTGTTGTTGGAACTTTCAAAGAACAGACGGTTGGCATTCATGATATCGTTGCCGTAAGACCACTGGAAGAAAATGCTCAGATCGATACCTTTGTATTCAAAGTTGTTGGTGAAACCACCGGTATGTATCGGAAGTCCGCGTCCGATAATCGTACGGTCGTTGGAGTCAACTACTCCGTCGCCGTTAAGGTCGGCGTATTTGGGCATACCCGGCTGAGTGTTGGTCTCAGTAGAGTAGTGGGCTACTCCCGGCTTCAGGCTGTATGAATTACCCGATTTGTTGAAGTCGTCATACTTGTATGTGCCTTCGTAAACGTAGCCGTACATCAGTCCCATCGGCAGACCGATTTTGGCGATGTAGCTGGATTGACCGTTGTAGTTCTGGTCGAACTGGGCGGCAGTCAGCAAGGCTGTCTGATTTTCCGACAGGGCCAGTACTTCGTTCTTATTGAAAGAAATGTTGAAGTTAGTCGTCCACTTGAAGGCGCGTGTCTGGAAGTTAACTGTGTTCAGACTGAGTTCCAGACCGTCGTTGCGTACTTTACCGATGTTCTTCGTAGCGCTGTAATAACCTGAAGAGTAGGGCAGAGAAGCATCCAGCAACAGGTCGCGGGTAGTCTTCCGGTAGATATCCATCGTTATTCCGATGCGTTCGTCGAAGAATCCGAGGTCGAGACCTGCATTCCATTGTTCGGTTGTTTCCCATTTCAGGTCTTTGTTGGGCAAAGAAGTAGGAACGACACCTGCATTGGTTGCATCATTGTCGAACGGATAAACACCGCTTGGAAGGGAGTTTGTCGATGTATACGAGCCGACTCTGGATTTCAATACGGCCAGCAGTGCATAATAATCGTACTCACCGATACGGTTGTTACCCGTGAGTCCCCAGCTCAGACGAATCTTGCCGCTGGACAGTACGCTTTTCAACGGTTTCATGAACTCTTCTTCTGTGAAGCTCCATGCCAGTGATGCGGAAGGGAAGTATCCGTAACGGTTGGCCTTGTTGAACTTGGAAGAACCGTCGGCACGGAAAGAAGCGGTGGCGTAATACTTGGACATATAGTTGTAAGTCACGCGTCCGAGGTACGACAACATCGCCCATGAGGATTTTGCCGAAGTGGTAGTACCTGCCTGTCCTTCGCTCATGCCCGCCATTCCGAGTGACTCGTTGGGGATGTGCGTTGTGCGGAATGAATAAATCTCGTAGTCCGAGTTCTGGAAAGTGATACCTCCCAATACGTTGAGGAAGTGTTTCTTTTTGATGTTGGTCTGATAAGTCAGCGTGTTTTCATTCAGCCATGTCAGACGTTCCTGACGGGTCACCTGAGCGTTCACCTTATCTGTAGAAGTCGGTCCTCCGTAGCGGGTACTCGAGTTGTTGAACTGATCCTGCTTGCGTGAGTCGTAGGTATATCCGGCGGAAACTTTCAGTTTCAGACCTTTCAGTACTTCGTACTCTGCGAATCCGTTCATCTGCAGATTATTGGTATAGCTTTTCCGGTATTCGTTCTTCTGCGATTTGATCGGGTTGAAACGGTAGTCATTACTTGAATCTACGGCGTTGTCCGTTGCGCTGTCCATCAGGAAGCTGAGCGGAGTGTCGGGAGAAGTCACCGGACGGTAACCCCATACGCTATAGAAAAGGTTGTTCATACCACTGTAGGAAGTAGAAGACGGAGTACTGCCTGTCTGGATAGAACGTGAGTAGTTGGTAGTCAGGCTCATGTTCAGTTTGCCGCGGCGGACTACGGTGTTCATACGTCCCTGCATGCGCTTGTAACCGGTCTCTATCAGTGTACCGTCCTGATCGAAGTAAGACAGGGAGGCGTTGTAACGTACCCCTTCCGTACCTCCGGCAAGTCTGATTGTGTGATTCTGCTGCCAGGCTGTTTTGAATATCTCGTCCTGCCAGTTATATTGTTCGATGTTCCGATAGTCGTCAAGTGTCCATTGCTTGCCTTCATAGTTCATCAGGTACGAACCGGCCACTACGGTGGGATACATTTCATTCTGCAGTTTGACAAACTCGTAAGCATCCATCATCGGAATAGTGCGGGTGACATGCTGCACACCGAAACTGCCGTCGTAAGATAGCTGTGCCCGTCCTACTTTACCTTTCTTGGTGGTAATGATGACAACACCGTTGGCACCGCGCGCACCGTAGATCGCTGTAGCCGACGCGTCTTTCAGGAAATCGAGCGATTCGATATCGGAAGGATTCAGTGTGCTGGCTGCCGACGAGTCTTCTATCGGGAAGCCGTCGATAACGAACAGCGGTGAGTTCTCCTGTGTCAGTGAGTTGTTACCACGAATCACAATGCTCATGTTGCCGCCCGGCATACCTTCACCCGAAGTCACGTTTACTCCGGCGATACGTCCTCCGAGGGCCTGATCGAATGAGGCGACGGGAGCGGTGAGCACATCTGTCATATTGGCTTTCGCTACAGAACCGGTGAGGTCGCGGCGACGCACTTCCTGATAACCGACAACAACGACTTCGTCCAATGTTTTAGTATCTTCTTTCAGGGTGATTACCATCGGCTTCTGCGAGTCTGCTTTTACTTCGACAGTCATATAGCCAATAAAGGAAATGACCAGAGTAGCATTCTTTTGGGGGATGTTGAGCGAAAATTTACCGTCAAGGTCGGTGATCGTTCCCTGCGAAGTGCCTTTTACCTGAACACTGGCTCCGGGAACACCTTCTCCTAAGTTATCCTTCACAGTACCTTTGACAAGTACCTGTGCAAGCACAAATGGAACAGAAAACAGGAGTATCCCTATCATAGAGAACATCCTTTTTCTAGTCTGGTTGGATAGATGTTTTTTCATATATTAAAAATTAAGTGATTTTGTTGAGTTTACGATGGCAAAGATATACGCATTGATTGTTCTCATATGGATAGAATTATTCAAGATTGATACAAAATAATACAAATCTGCTATTCTCATAAGTTATCTTGTTTTTACCGATTTAAGTAGCTCAGACAGCTCTCTGACGGCCTCCGGATGCAGTTTCGCCACATTGTTTTTCTCCGATGGATCGGAGGATAAATCGTACAGTTGGGGTTGCCTGTCGTTGCCAAGTTCCATTCTTGTCCAGTATTCGATGGCGGGTGCGTCACTCGGTTCGATGTACTTCCATTGTCCTTTCACGATGGCGAGCGTATTATTGAGATTTTGCTGTACGATGTATTCACGGTTGGCGTCGTCTTTTCCCAAAAGAGTGTTCAGATGTTCCTGACTGTCAGGAGCCGCACCTTTCGGCAGCGGTTGTTTCAGCAGGGCGGCAAGCGATGCGTACACGTCGATCTGTGAGAAGAGAGCCTGCTGCTTGTTCGGTTTCACTTTGGCAGGCCAGCGGAGGATAAACGGAATGCGGGTTCCGGCTTCGTAGGCGCTGTACTTTCCACCTCTGTAAATGCCCATTGGGGTATGTCCGTTGAGCAGCTCGAAAGCTTGGTCCTGATAACCGTCGTCGATGACGGGACCGTTGTCGCTGGTGAATATAAAGATGGTATTGTCCGTCAGCTGGAGGCTGTCGAGGGTGTTCATGATTTCTCCGATTGTCCAGTCGAGTTGCAGGATCACGTCGCCACGGGTTCCCAGACCGCTCTTTCCGGCAAAGCGGGGATGTGGTACACGCGGTACGTGTACGTCTTGTGTACCCATATATAAGAAGAAAGGTTCTTCTTTGTGGGAAGCGATGAAGTTCTTTGCTTTATCGGTGATGATGTCGGCGATGTCCTCGTCTTTCCAAAGGGCGGACTTGCCTCCGGTCATCCAGCCGATGCGGGGGATACCGTTGATAATCGTGTTGTTATGCCCCTGACTGGGCTTTAATTTCACGAGTTCCGGATTTTCTTCTCCCGTAGGCCAGTTGCCTACTTTGTGGTCATAGTTCACGGTAATCGGGTCGTTCGGGTCGAGCCCTGCCACGTGCCCGTTCTCTACGAATACGCAGGGGACACGGTCTACGGTTGCCGGAATCACAAACTCGTAGTCGAAGCCGATACTCTGGGTGTTGGGGGTAATTCGTCCGTTGAAGTCGGTTCCTCCCTTCGGACCGAGTCCGAGATGCCATTTGCCGACAACTCCGGTAGCGTAGCCTGCTTCTTTCAGCATATCGGCCATTGTGACGCAGGCGGTGTCGATAATCAGTTCCGAGTTTCCGGGGGCGATACCGGTATTTTCTTGTCGCCACGGATACATTCCGGTGAGCAGCCCGAAGCGGGACGGGGTGCTGGTGGCGGAGGTTGCGTAAGCGTTGGTGAATTGTACTCCCTGTCCGGCAAGGCGGTCGATATGCGGGGTACTGACCTTTGTTGCTCCGTAGCAGCTAAGGTCGCCTATGCCGAGGTCGTCCGCGAATATATAAATAATGTTGGGCTTTGGGGAGTTTTGTCTATTGTCTTTTTGTACCTTCTGATTGCATCCGGTCAGCAGGGCCATACCGGGCAATAGCGGCAGTAAACGTGAGACATTCTTCATAATGTTGTTTTTTTATGGAGTGACTACTGAACACAAAGATAAGAGGATTGGCGGAAATGACTGAGCAGGAATGTACAGGTGAGATACAAAATAGTCCATTCTAAAGATAGAGGTTAAATGTTCCGGGGCTACGGATGCCTTTTCCTGACATCGTAGCCCGGAGCTTGTGCCACGCTGTTGGCACAGCTGTGCCACTACGATGGCACGGTCGTGCCAACGGCGTGGCACAAGTGTGCCAATAGGCGGGAACTACTTTGGCATAGGTTCTCCCGTTTCAAATGCTACTTGCTTACCTGTTTACAGGTTATTGGTCCGTTTCTTCGTCTCCTTCTTCTTCTTTTTCTTCACCCTTGCGGTAGGCAAGCGGACTGACATGGTAAATCTCCTTAAAGCATTTACTGAAATAGCGGGAAGAAGAGAAACCGATCCGGTCGGAAATTTCCGTAATGTTCAGCTCCGGATTGTTCCGCAGCATGACGGCTCCTTTCTTGAGACGGATACTTAATATAAAGTCGTTCGGTGTCTGGCCGGTGACGGCTTTCAGTTTCGTGAACAGATTGGTACGTGCCATGCCCATTTCCCGTGCGAAGATGTTCACATTGAAGTCTGTGTTGTCCAGATGACGTTCGATGATAGCCATGGCACGGTCCAGCATTTCTTTATCCATTGGGTTGGTAGCGAGCATTTGGGCAAATGCTTGTGGCTGTTTGCTGAATTTCTCTTGCAGCAGTCGGCGTGAGTTCACCAGATTGTTGCAACGGGAAATCAGCAGGTTGGTGTTGAACGGTTTGGTGATATAATCGTCCGCACCGATTTTCAGTCCTTCAATGTTGTGTTCTACTGCCGTGCGTGCCGTCAGCAACACCACAGGTATGTGGCAGGTATTGAAATCCGTCTTGATCTGCTTGCAGAGTTCCGTACCCGACATACGCGGCATGACAACATCACTTAGTATGATGCTGGGCATGTCTTTCTGTATCAGTTCCATGGCTTCTTCTCCATCAGAAGCGGTAGTGACCTGATAGAAAGTCTCGAAGATGCTTACTAACATCTGTTTGATGGATTCGTTGTCTTCTACTATCAGCATTTTGGCATCCTCGATGCGTTTGTTTTCTTCCTCCTTCCATCCGGAGTCGGGCAGTATTTCTACTGACGGCACAAAGGTTTCCGGTTGTTGCCGGATGCTGTCATCCGTAGATTCCTGCACTATTTGCTCATCGGTGAAGTGCTTGTTGCCCAGTTTGAGGGTGATAATGAAACTGCTGCCTTTGTCCGGTTCGCTTTCTACCCGAATGGTGCCGTGATGGAGTTCGATAATACCTTTGGTCAATGCCAGTCCGATACCGGTTCCGGTTCCCGTATTCAGGGAGTCCAGACGTTCGGTCTGATAGAAACGGTCGAATATCTTATCTATTTCAGCGGCAGCGATGCCCGTGCCCGTATCTTTTATTTCGATAATGACAGAGTGGTTCTCCTGCGATACGTTGATGGAGATGGTGTCTTCCGCCTTTGTATGCTTCAATGCGTTCGACAGCAGATTGTTCACTACCTTCTGCATTTGCTTCTGGTCGTACCATACTTCAATATCATCCGACTGTTTGTTGAACTTGAAGTTGATTTGCTTGCTGCTGGCGTATTCCAGGAATAACAGATAATTCTCGTACAGGAAGTTTACCAGATTGTGCCGGCTGACTTTAATCTTCATGTGTCCCTGTTCCTGTTTGCGGAAGTCGAGCAATTCCGTAATCAGTTCACGCAGTTGGAGGCTGTTTTTGTATATGCCTAATATCTTATTATATATATTAGGCGTGAATGTCTGCACCTGTAACAGCGTCTCTACCTGCCCTACGATCAGTGTCAACGGAGTACGGAACTCGTGGGAGATATTGGTGAAGAAGCGCAGCTTCGACTGGTTCAGTGCTTCGAGGTCTTCGATATGCTTCTTCTCGTACTTCAGTGACTCACGCAGTTTGATGCGGGAATTGTAGTTCTGAATGAGATACCACAGCAGACTGACAGTGCAAATGGTATAAATCAGATAAGCCCACCACGTCTCATACCAGGGCGGCAATACGCGGATCAGGAGTCGGGCAGCTTCGATGCCGTCTCCGTCCGATTTGATGACGAGCGTATATTTGCCCGGGTTCAGGTTGGTATAAGTGATAAGCGTCTGTTTGCGGTCAGTATGATTCCATTCGTCAGAGAAGCCTTCGAGGCGGTAAACGATTTCATTCCTGTTGGCAGGGATGAAGTTGGAAGTGGCATATTCTATGCTAAACATGGACTGGTCGGCTTTCAGACTGATTTCCGATGTATAGGCGATGGACTGGTTCAGAATACCGGTGTCGTCTCCAGCGGTGATTTCCTTTCCGTTGACCAGCAGACGGGAAAGGATGATGCTGTAAGACTTGGGGGTAAAGTGCAGTTTCTTTTCCCAGAAAGAGATCATTCCCTGGATACCGCCGAGGAATACTTCTCCGTCATGTGTCACGAACAATGCGTTCTCGTTGACGGCAGTCAGCGGGAATCCGTTCTCGGTACCGTAGTTGTAGAACTTCTTCTGTGGGTAGTCAAACTGGGAGAATCCCTGATTCGTAATCAGCAGCAGGTCTCCTTTCTGTATGGATGACTCGAATACTTCATAGATACAATCGCTGGATAGCCCGTCTTTCTGTACGTCGAAATTCTCAAAGTCGTTGCTTTCCTTGCGGTAACGGTCGAGCCCGCTTCCGGAAGTGGAGAACCACAGATTGCCGTTACTGTCTTGCATGATACTGTTGACATTGTTGTTGCTGAGGCTGTTCGGATTGGCGGGATTGTGCGCATAATGGGTGAGCTTGCCGGTGTCGAAGCGGTAGGAATATACACCCTCTCCGGTAGCGGAAATCCATAGCGTTCCGTCTTTATCGATATAGAGGTTGGCTACCATGCTGATATTTCTGCCTTCTTTGGTGTCTTTGAAAAGATGTTCGCAGGTGCCTGTTGCCGGATGGAAGAGGCATACTCCGTTTTGTGTGGCGATAATCAGTTTGTCTTCGTAAGGTACGATATCACGGACAATGTCCGAGGGCAGTGTGCTCAGATCGCCCGCTTTCATCCGGTAGACGGTGAAACGGTTCGTGCGCAGGTCGAGTTTGTTTAGTCCTCCCAAGTGCGTACCGATCCACATAATCTCCTGTGCCCGGTCGTAATAGATTGCTTTGACATTGTTGTGCGAGATACTGTTTTTGCCTTCTTCGTGGCGATACCAGCGGTAGGTATTGTTTTTCCGGTTGTAGACATTTACTCCGCCGCCTTCGGTACAAATCCATAAGTTACCGTCTTTATCTTCCGTCATTCTGCCGACGATGGGGCTGCTCAGTCCTTCTTTCTCTGTGTCTCCCACTTTATAGCGGGTATAGATCTCATATTCCGGATTGAAATAGTTGACACCGCCGAAATAAGTCCCCAGCCACAGTGTACCCTGTTCGTCTTTCACGATGCACCAGATGGAAGAGTGGGTAAGTCCGTCGGGTTTGTTGTCATTGGCGGTATAAAGCTGGAACTGTCCCGTGCTTTTGTCGTAACGGTTTAGTCCGTGGAAGGTTCCGATCCATAGATTACCCAGATTGTCTTCGCAGCAACTTCTGACGAAGTCGGAGCATATACTGTTCGGGTTCTTCGGGTCGTGGCGGAAGTTTTCGATGGCGCCATTGGTCCGGATACGGTATAATCCCTCTTCCCAGCTACCTATCCATAGCTCCTTGGAGGAGTCTTCGTAGATGCTTGCTATGTTTCCTTTCGTGATAGGCTGAGAGAGTTGTTTGTCTTCCGACAGGCAGTAAACGCCGTTGCTGGTGGTTCCCATCCATAAGTTTTTCTTCTCGTCCAGATGGAGGCAGGATAGTGTGATGTCTTTGCCGGCGAGGTGGTAGTAAAGGTCGAAGTTGTTCGTGTTTTCGTTGAATACGAATACTTCCTCCCTCTTTCCGATGTATAGCTTCTCGTTGTAGTAGATAGCGTCCACATTGCCTTGAAGCAATGTCCTGAACCTTTGAGTGGTCATATCAAATTCGGCTACTCCGTCGGTGCAAAGCAGATAAACTTTGCCGTTCTTGTTGCCTGTGATACGGAGCACGGTATTGCTGAACAAGCTGTTTGGATCATTCTTTTTGAGCTTGAAGCTTTTGATGTCGTTACCGTTATAACGGTTCAGCCCTTCGCGCGTACCTACCCATATAATGCCCCGTTCGTCAATATATAGGCTGTTGACAGAAAACTGAGAAAGTCCGTCGTCTGTGGTCAAATGGCTGAAAGTAATATTTTGTCCTAACGTGCGGACAGCAGTTACGCTTAAAAATAACAGAAATAAAAGGATTACTTTTCTCACTAATTCGGCTGTTTAAGGTATTACTAATGGCAAATATATTGTTTTTATTTGGTTTTCGGGAACCTTATTAGGAGAAAGTAACTATATTTGTATCCTCCAAACGAAAGATATATGAAAGTAAAGAAAATTAGTTCTGCTAATGTAGAGGCTTGTTCGCTTCCTAAATTATTTGATGAGGAAAAGATAGATTTCCAGTCGGTTCAGTGCGTCAATTGGGCTGAATATCCCTATAAACCCAAGGTAAGTTTCCGGATTGCCCACACTAAAGATTCTATTCTGTTGCATTTCAAAGTCAGAGAAGAGAGTGTGCGCGCCAAATATGGAGAAGATAATGGCTCTGTATGGACTGATTCTTGTGTGGAGTTCTTTTCCATTCCGGCAGGCGACGGAATCTATTACAATATAGAATGCAATTGCATCGGAACGATTCTGATTGGTGCCGGACCGGCCCGTAACGGTCGGGAGCATGCTCCGAAAGAAATAACGGGGCTTGTACAGCGGTGGTCCAGTCTGGGCAATGAGCCTTTCGAAGAACGTGTGGAGGATACGAGTTGGGAAGTCGCTCTGATTATTCCTTATAAGGTGTTCTTTAAGCATCAGATTGAGTCTCTGGACGGAAAAGAAGTGAAAGCTAATTTCTATAAATGCGGTGATGAGCTGCAAACTCCTCATTTCTTGTCATGGAACCCGATAAAGATAGAGAAACCAGATTTTCACCGTCCCGATTTCTTCGGCTCGCTGGAGTTCGAATAAGCCGGTAGCATAAGTCTGAATAGAAAGATATAGTAGCGTCATCCTCTATAAAAAAGTAGAGGTTGTGTCAAAACGCTGGCACAACCTTTTT
>NZ_KV804247.1:0-830 GCF_001811315.1 Bacteroides sp. HMSC067B03
GTAGAAGAACCTTCCACTTTGGTAGGATAACCCAGTTTCAGAGCTCTGAACGGCTGATGCAGGATATGGCAGGCCATGTCACCCAATGCGCCGGTTCCGTAATCCCACCATCCGCGCCAGTTCCAGGGATGATAAACGTTGTTGTACGGGTTCAGTTTGGCAGGTCCGGTGAAAAGATCCCAGTTCAATGTGTTGGGGATGCGGTCCGCCTTTTCGGGTGCATTCAGTCCCTGCGGCCAGATAGGACGGTCGGTGGCGCATTCCACTTTAGTCACCTCACCGATTTCTCCATTCCAGATCCATTCGCAAACAAGGTCGGTACCTTCGCCTGATGCTCCCTGGTTACCCATCTGGGTTACTACTCCGGTGGAAGCGGCAAGTCTGGTCAGCAGACGGGATTCATATACGGAGTGTGTCAGCGGTTTCTGGCAATATACATGTTTGCCCATTGTCATGGCGTCTGCCGTGATAATGGCGTGAGTATGGTCGGCAGTGGCAATGATGACACCGTCAATGGATTTGCCCATTTCGTCGTACATCTTGCGGTAGTCCCAGTATTTCTTAGCTTTGGGGAACTCGTCGAATACGCCTTTGGCATATTTCCAGTCCACATCACAGAGGGCTACGATGTTTTCGGTGCCCTTCACATTGTTGATGTTGGCGTGTCCCATACCTCCGATACCTACGGCTGCGAGGTTCAGTTTGTCGGTTGGTGAAACGTGCCCGTGGCTCATACCTAAGATAGAGCTGGGAGCAATGGTGATGCCTGCTAAAGCGGCGGCTCCCGTTTTAAGGAATTTTCTTCTTGAAAAGTCTGACATGGTTTTATT
>NZ_KV804248.1:0-310 GCF_001811315.1 Bacteroides sp. HMSC067B03
TTATAAGCATCGTCTGTAATATGCTCTATCACTTCTTCGCAAACGCCCATAAATAAAGGGATTAGAACATGTGTTTCCCCACACTTTGGGAGTTTAGTCCCCACACTTTGGGAGTTTAAAAGTAAATTAGTCCCCACACTTTGGGAGTTTTACCCCTCTTTTTTTGTTTTAATGTGGGGATTGTGTATATTTGCAGCAAATCAATCGTTTATGAAAAAGAAACTACCTATTACCAAGAATAAAGATGTTGTTGTTTCATGGGTATATACATGGTCAAAACAGCAAGACATGTCCATACACGAACAAAGAA
>NZ_KV804249.1:0-272 GCF_001811315.1 Bacteroides sp. HMSC067B03
CCTTCAAACCTTACGACGGCTAAAGTCAGTTCACTTACGTTAACCATGCTATCCAGCCTTGCCACTCAACGGTATGATACTAACCGTCCTTGACATTCCCTTACGGTTCAGTCTTGTCCTTTCGGAAAGTGTACTTTGTCCTATAAGCTTGGCACAACCCATCACTGGAGATGCACCTTATAGTAGGCTACCGCTGACGGAACAGCGGGTTAAATCATGCAATTAATATTACTGTCTAACAATCAATTACGTGACTTTTCAGGTCACACCCA
>NZ_KV804250.1:0-1527 GCF_001811315.1 Bacteroides sp. HMSC067B03
CAGGCCCAGCATGTGAAAATGATTTTCCCCGCCCGCGACAATATGCCGAAAGTTGCCTTGCCGGAAGTTGAGGTACACTGGTATGATGGCGGTATGATGCCCGAACGTCCGAAAGGTTTCCCGGAAGGAAAACAGCTGATGGGCCCCGGTGGTGGTCTGACCATTTTCCACGGAACAAAAGATACATTGATTTGCGGCTGCTACGGAGAACAACCTTTCTTGTTGTCAGGCCGTGTGCCCAACGCACCGAAAGTATGCCGCCGTGTCAAGTGTTCCCATGAAATGGACTGGGTACGTGCTTGCAAGGAAGACAAATCCAACCGCGTGATGCCGAAAGCGGATTTCTCCGAATCGGGACCGATGAACGAAATGGTAGTAATGGGTGTATTGGCTATCCGTCTGCAAGGCTTGAACAAGACACTGGAATGGGACGGCGCCAACATGTGCTTCACTAATATCGGTGACAATGAAACACTCAGAACCTGTATCAAAGACGGATTTACGATTCATGACGGTCACCCGTCCTTCAACAAGACCTGGACAGATCCGATCAACGCGAAACAATTCGCAGCCGAACTGGTGAAACATAATTATCGTGAAGGCTGGAGACTGCCCGATATGCCACGATAACACGATAAAAGTAAGTTAGGAATTAAAGATTAAAAAATAAATAGCAATTATTATGAAGAAAGTATTTTATCCATTAGCTTGTTGTCTTGCAGCGGGAGTTCTGGTTTCCTGCGGTGGTCAGAAGAAAGCCGGAACAGCTCAGGAAGAGCAGTCGGCAAACGAAGTAGCATTGTCATATTCAAAATCATTAAAAGCGGCAGAGACGGACAGCCTGCAATTGCCGGTAGATGCGGATGGTTACATCACCATCTTTGACGGAAAAACATTCAACGGATGGCGTGGTTACGGTAAGGACAGAGTGCCTTCCAAGTGGACTATCGAGGACGGCTGTATCAAGTTCAACGGTTCCGGCGGCGGTGAAGCGCAGGACGGTGACGGCGGAGATTTGATCTTCGCTCACAAATTCAAGAACTTCGAACTGGAAATGGAATGGAAGATTTCCAAGGGCGGTAACTCCGGTATCTTCTATCTGGCTCAGGAAGTGACTTCCAAGGACAAGGATGGTAACGATGTACTCGAACCGATCTATATCTCCGCTCCCGAATATCAGGTATTGGACAATGACAATCATCCGGATGCCAAACTGGGTAAGGACAATAACCGTCAGTCGGCTTCTTTGTATGACATGATTCCGGCTGTTCCCCAGAATGCGAAACCTTCCGGCGAATGGAACAAGGCCAAGATCATGGTTTACAAAGGCACTGTTGTTCACGGACAGAATGACGAGAATGTTCTTGAATATCACCTGTGGACAAAACAATGGACTGATATGTTGCAGGCCAGCAAATTCAGCGAAGACAAATGGCCGCTGGCTTTCGAACTGCTGAATAACTGCGGTGGTGAAAACCATGAAGGATTTATCGGAATGCAGGATCACGGTGACGATGTTTGGTTCCG
>NZ_KV804251.1:0-1971 GCF_001811315.1 Bacteroides sp. HMSC067B03
CAAGCCGAATGGGGTGCAGGTATGAGATAACGGAAAAAGCGAATGCCACCCTGTAATGGGGTGGATACGGATTGAATCAACATCACGGGTTGTTATTGGTGACATCATCCGACACGAAAGTGGGCAGACTTCCGTATATGGTAACTCTTTACAAGATAACTTTTAGAACTTTCAAAAGGAGGAAAGCAAATGAACGAAACTAAAACATCGTGTGCGCCTGCTGATAGTAGGAATCTAACTTGGAACGGAATGGACTGGTCCAAGTGTGAAGCCTATGTCCGAAAGCTACAAGCGCGTATTGTAAAGGCTCAAAAGGAAGGCAGACATAACAAGGTGAAAGCCTTGCAGTGGATGCTGACCCACTCTTTTTACGCCAAGGCATTGGCGGTAAAGAGGGTTACTTCCAACAAAGGGAAGAAAACGTCTGGAGTAGATAAACAGCTTTGGGATTCTCCCAAGCGCAAGTACAAAGCAATCGGTGAACTGAAACGTCGTGGTTACAATCCGCAGCCGCTTCGTAGGGTTCACATCAAGAAAAAGAACGGTAAACTCCGACCGTTGGGAATACCGACAATGAAAGACAGGGCGATGCAGGCATTATATCTCATGGCATTGGAACCGATAGCCGAAACGACAGGCGACCGCTTTTCTTATGGTTTCCGCAAGAAACGCAGGACAATGGACGCTATCCGTCAGATTGATACGGTTCTAAACCGCCAGCATTCCCCCGAATGGATTTTGGAGGGAGACATTAAAGGCTGCTTCGACCATATCAGCCACGACTGGCTTCTTAATCATATCCCTATGGATAAGACGATACTCAGAAAATGGCTGAAATGTGGAGCTGTATTCAATGGCAAACTATTCCCGACAGAAGAGGGTACACCACAAGGAGGTATCATATCACCGACACTTGCAAATATAGCACTTGACGGACTTCAACCACTCTTGGCTGAAAGATTCAAAAGATTATGGCGCAACAATAAGACATTCCACTACAAGGTAAACCTCATTCGTTATGCGGATGACTTTATAATCACAGGTCGAGATAAGGAGCTATTGGAAAACGAAGTCAAACCTATCGTGATAGAATTTCTCAAAGAAAGAGGGCTGACCTTATCCGAAGAGAAAACTACCATTACGAACATATACGACGGTTTTGATTTCTTAGGTTTCAATGTGAGGAAGTTTGGCAAAAGGCTATACACATCCCCGTCCAAAGATGCACAGAAACGCTTCAGGGCAAAAATCGGTGACATCGTTAAAGGACATAAAATGTGTAAGCAGGAATCGCTGATACGAATGCTTAATCCTGTAATCACAGGTTGGGGCAACTATTACCGATATGGTGCATCAACCGATGCTTTTCATGGTTGTGACAATCACATTTACAATCTCACGAAGAAATGGGCTTTACGTCGCCATCCAAAGAAACGCAAGTCTTGGGTTGCAGACAAATATTGGCATGAAATTCGGGGGCGTAAATGGACGTTTGCATGGAAATATGAAACCAAGAGCAAGAAAGTGAACTACCTGACCCTTAAAAGGTTGTCGGATATACATTATACCCCGTACAAGCAAATCAAAGGTGAGGCAAACCCTTTCGACCCGGAATACGATGATTATTTCTTTCAGCGAAAGGAGCAACAAATGCTGGAATCTCTCAAGGGACGTAAGTCTCTCTTATATTTATGGAACAAGCAGAACCGGATTTGTCCGTTATGTGGCAAGGAAATAGATTGTACAAAAGCATGGAACGTCAACGAAATATCTGTTGGTGGTTCGATTGTACGGCAACTTGTCCACAACAACTGCTACAAGCGAAATAAACGAAAATGTTGAAAGTATGAGCCGATTTCTAACAACAAATAGAAATATTGAGTTGCTTGAGCCGTATGAGGGGAAACTCTCATGTACGGTTCTTAGGGGAGAAGGGGGCAGCAATGCCCTTGACTTACCCGATGTGCAAAA
>NZ_KV804252.1:0-285 GCF_001811315.1 Bacteroides sp. HMSC067B03
TTATTATATGCCCTTACGGGCGCAGCTGGAGCTGTTCGCTCGCCCCGCCTTTCCATGCGTCAATGAACGGACTCAGATAGTTCTCAAGTTCGGGATAGCTTGTCAGAATGGTGAATACATCCTCGTACCTTTTGTTTAGTAGTTCTATCGCATGGGGGAATGTACAGAACCTGCCGCCTTCATAGATTTTCAAAAACCATATTATCGCCGTAAACAGGACAATCGGGGATTCTACGAAGAAGTCCCCTTGTTTTTGCACATCGGGTAAGTCAAGGGCATTGCTGC
>NZ_KV804253.1:0-440 GCF_001811315.1 Bacteroides sp. HMSC067B03
TTAATCAGTATGCATAACAATCTGAATAATGTTCAAATCATGGAGGAATACAACAAAGTGGCTTCCCTGATGGATTGGAAACCGATTGACAGCCCTACCACTGTTGAGAACTGGAGACAAAAATTTGCTCTCACAACAATGGCGGGAAACAAGGGGGACAAAGCCCTGAAAAACACACGCATGAAACAGATACACCGCGAAGCCCCGACACAAGCACTTACTTACTGGACGCTGGACGGATGGGATGCGGAACTGTTCTATCAGAAAAAGACTCCCAAAACGGTAAAGAAAAACGGTGAGGAAAAGAGATATATGTACACCACTTATACCAACCGGAAAACGATGGTAGTCGTACTTGACGCATGTGAAAAATATCCGGTCGGATACGCCATTGGTGATCATGAGTCACCCGCGCTTATCCGTGAAGCATTACGAAACGC
>NZ_KV804254.1:0-19280 GCF_001811315.1 Bacteroides sp. HMSC067B03
AATCCGTGCCTAATCCTCAATTTATAATTTAGTTTATTTCTGTACGGATTTGAGCTAAATTAGAAGCTAGCAGTATCTTTATTGGGGCCGAATAAAAAGTCGGTAGTATCTCAAATCTCCTCCTTCGGGAAAGAGGGGAAGCCATGCGGATAGTCAGTTCAAATCCATGCAGACAGCTAGCTCAAATCCATACGGATAGTCAGCTCAAATCCGTACATAAATAAGTGACCAGTTACAATAGCAAACCAACTCAACGATTCAAACTCCCCCTAAAAATAAACGACAATACAATCCATTAAAAAAGAAGTTTCTTTCCCACATCTTTTTTCTAACTAACAAGCCATCAGCAACAAACGCCCTACAACCACACAAGCAATATAGCAAAAAACAACTCCACCGCACCACATCCCCCCTATCATCTTACATACTCCCCTCTCACCCCCCCGCATGCATCCCACCCCGCATGGTTCCCCCGGCCTACTTTTTTCTCCGTCAAGCGAGCGCCCGTAACGAAGCGTTAAGAAGGGCAGACTGTTTGAGCGTAGCGAGTTTCTGCCCTTTAGCACAGTGAAGGAAGCGAGTAGGAGAAAAAAGTAAGCCTTGAATTTTTCTTTGGTTCTTTCTTTTGTTTCAAGACAAAAGAAAGAACGCTGTAACACAAATGTAACATGTATGACATCCCCCTGCAACCTCAAATCCCGTCCTTTGCACCCGAAAAAAATAACATACACAACTTTCTTTATGGAGACAATTTACTTATGCATTATCATTTTCCTGTTCGTCCTCGCCGTCTTCGACTTGATAGTCGGTGTCAGTAACGATGCAGTCAACTTTCTGAATTCGGCGGTAGGAGCCAAGGCCGCCTCGTTCAAAACCATCCTTTTCATTGCCGGTATCGGTATTTTCATCGGTGCCTCCCTGTCCAATGGTATGATGGACATTGCCCGGCACGGCATCTACCAGCCCGAGCATTTCTACTTTGCCGAAATCATGTGTATCCTGCTCGCCGTCATGCTGACCGATGTCGTCCTGCTGGACGTATTCAATTCGATGGGGATGCCCACCTCCACCACCGTTTCGCTGGTATTCGAGTTGCTCGGAGGCACCTTCGCCCTCTCCCTGATCAAAGTAAACAATGACGCCACTCTCGCCATGGGCGACCTGATCAATACCGACAAAGCCCTTTCCGTCATCATGGCCATCTTTGTGTCCGTAGCCATTGCCTTCTTTTTTGGTATGTTAGTACAGTGGCTCGCCCGCATCATCTTCACGTTCAACTACACGAAAAACATCAAATACAGCATCGGTCTGTTCGGTGGCATAGCCGCCACTTCCATCATCTACTTTATGCTGATCAAAGGGCTGAAAGACAGCTCCTTCATGACTCCCGAAAACAAACAGTGGATACAAGACAACACCCTCTTGCTGATCGGCAGCTTCTTCGTCTTCTTCACAATACTAATGCAAGTGCTCCACTGGCTCAAAGTCAACGTATTCAAAGTAGTGGTACTGATGGGAACCTTCGCCCTCGCCCTCGCCTTCGCCGGTAACGACCTTGTCAACTTCATCGGAGTTCCTCTCGCAGGCTACTCCTCCTTCATAGATTACACCACCAACGGAACAGGAACAAGCCCGGACAGCTTCCTGATGACTTCGCTGCTGGGTCCTGCCAAAACCCCTTGGTACTTCCTGATCGGAGCGGGCACCATCATGGTCTTCGCCCTCTGTACCTCTAAAAAGGCACATGCCGTTATCAAAACCTCGGTAGACCTTTCCCGACAGGACGAAGGAGAAGAAAACTTCGGCAGCACACCGATGGCACGCACACTGGTCCGTTTCAGCATGGCCCTTGCCAACGGAACCTCCCGCATCATGCCCGAAGGCGCGAAACAATGGATCAACTCCCGTTTCCGTAAAAATGAAGCCATCATAGCCGACGGAGCCGCTTTCGACCTCGTCCGTGCCTCTGTCAACCTCGTTCTCGCCGGACTGCTCATCGCCTTGGGAACATCACTGAAACTGCCCCTCTCCACTACCTACGTCACTTTCATGGTAGCGATGGGTACCTCGCTCGCCGACCGTGCATGGGGACGTGATTCTGCCGTTTATCGTATCACAGGCGTTCTGAGCGTCATCGGTGGCTGGTTCATCACTGCCGGAGCCGCCTTCACCATCTGTTTCTTCGTAGCTCTCGTGCTGCACTATGGTGGAAACATCTCCATCATCGCACTGATCGGAATCGCCATCTTCATCCTGATCCGCAGCCAAGTGATGTACAAAAAACGCAAAGCGAAAGAGCAAGGCAACGAAACGCTGAAACAACTGATGCAAACTTCCGACAGCGAAGAGGCCCTGCAACTGATGCGTAAACATACCCGCGAGGAACTCGCCAAAGTACTGGAATACGCCGAAACGAATTTCGAACTGACCGTCACCTCCTTCATTCACGAAAACCTGCGCGGACTGCGCCGTGCCATGGGCTCTACGAAATTCGAAAAGCAACTCATCAAACAGATGAAACGCACCGGAACCGTAGCCATGTGCCGTCTCGACAACAACACCGTGCTCGAAAAAGGGCTTTACTACTACCAGGGCAACGACTTCGCCAGCGAACTGGTATACAGCATCTCGCGCCTCTGCGAGCCTTGCCTCGAACACATCGACAATAACTTCAACCCTCTTGACGCCATTCAAAAAGGTGAATTCAGCGATGTAGCCGAAGACATCACCTACTTGATTCAGCAATGCCGCAAGAAGCTGGAAAACAACGATTATCAGAATATGGAAGAAGAAATCCGTCGTGCCAACGACCTCAACGGACAGCTCTCGCAACTGAAACGCAAAGAATTGCAACGCATCCAGAGTCAAGCGGGCAGCATCCGGGTAAGTATGGTTTATCTGACTATGGTGCAGGAAGCGCAAAATGTAGTGACTTACATCATTAATCTGATGAAAGTAAGCCGTAAATTCCAAATGGAAACAGAAATGCCGTAAGGCTGCTCATCCCCAAAGCACACAACAAAAGGGTTTATCTTCAAAAAGTCTATCCAAATGAATCAAAGTATGCATTAAAGATAAACCGGAAAAAGCAAGAAGGGCTGCTCCCAAATAGAAATGAGGCAGCCCTTCTTATATTATAATAAGGTAGAACCTAAGCATCCGTCGTCTTGAAAACGAGCGAAGCCCTGCCCGAAAAAGAACACTGATATCGAAAAAGAGGAAGATAAAGTTGCGATTACAGTAAGGGAGTCGTGAAACCTAGTTGCGGAAGCAGTATTTATAGTCTGATTTACAATAAGATAAGACAGAAAAAGAGGAAAAAGAGGGACTTTAAAATATTAATAAGTCTTAGAAGAACTTGGTACATTCGTAATTGTAAACTTACCATCAATATCCGTGATAGTACCAAGAGTAGTGCCACTCACCAATACGGAGGCACCCACAACAGGCAGGCCATCTTCCTCGGCAGTTACCACACCGGTAACTCGGGATGTCTGCGCTGTCACCAGACCTATACCCACAAAAAGGAAGGTCATAAAGAACATCAATTTTCTTTTCATAAATTCTCTCTTAAATTTAACCTATAAATAGACTTCTAGTCTCTAACAGGTTGCAAAGATAACACTATTTATATCAAAATTAAAAAAGTGTTACGTTTTTAACTATAAAGTAGCATATTGAAAGAAATTATCAAAGAAATAGATACAACAAGAAGGCTCTACTATTAATTTTGCGATATTTAAACAACATAGTGCGACATAAAGAAAGTGTTAAAACCGACATTATCATAAAAAGAACATCAGGAAATCATTCAAAATGGTATCTTTTTATCATTTTATGCTTAAATAGCCTCAATAACACTTAACGCTTCCGGAAAAGAGAATCCCCCATCATACCAAGTTCTTCTAAAACTTTGCGCGTTTCCTATGTAGGAATGGTTCCGCAAACTGTAACGATCAAACAAGGAGTCATCAACGTAGTATTAAAAAGTGACGCCAAAGCACTGGATGAAGTAGTAGTAACGGCAATGGGTATCTCACGCGAAAAGAAAGCATTGGGATATGCCGTTCAGGATGTAAAATCCGAACAACTGACGCAAGCTTCCAACTCCAGTCTGGCAGGAGCGCTGCAAGGAAAAGTATCCGGTTTGGATATCAAACCTTCGAGTGGTATGCCGGGGGCATCTTCGCAGATTACGATCCGTGGTGCACGTTCTTTCTCCGGAGACAACACTCCTCTATATGTGATTGACGGAATGGCGGTAACAAGTACCCCAGACGTGGATACACAGATACAGAACAACGGTAGTGTGAGCGGTGTGGACTTTGCCAACCGTGCGGTAGACATCGACCCGAACGACATTGAAAGCATCAACATCCTCAAAGGACAGGCAGCTTCGGCACTTTACGGTATCCGTGCTTCCAATGGTGTAATCATCATCACCACCAAAAGCGGTAAGGGACTGGAGAAAGGCAAACCACAGGTCAGCTTCTCATCCAATGTCAGCTTTGACGTGATTGGGCGTCTGCCCGAATTCCAGAAAACGTATGCGCAAGGGTCCGGTGGCAATTACAGCCCTACTTCGGGGCTATCCTGGGGACCTAAAATCTCCGAACTGCCCAACGACTCCAAATACGGCGGTAACACCGACAATGAATTCACCCAAAAGCACGGCAAGCAATCCGGCAAATATTATGTGCCACAGCGCGCCTCAGCAGGTCTCGCCCCTTGGGCTGCTCCACAGGCTTACGACAACGCAAAAGATTTCTTCGAGACAGGCGTGACTTGGAGCAACTCACTGAACGTAGCGCAAACACTGGAAAAAAGTTCTTACTCCGTATCGCTGGGAAATACGCATCAGGATGGTATTATCCCCAAAACAGGTATGGACAGATATAACGTGAAAGTGAGCGCAGAAACAAAGCTGACCAATAATTTCACGACAGGTTTCGCCGGAAATTACATCACAACTTCCATCGACAAAGCGGTAACTTCCGGAAACGGTCTGCTGAGAACCGTTTACGCATCTCCCGCAAGCTACGACCTGGCAGGTATTCCTAGCCATGTGGACGGTGACATCTATAAGCAAAATTCTTTCCGCGGCAGTTTTGACAACGCTTACTGGGCGATAGACAACAACAAATATACGGAAGACACCAACCGTTTCTTCGGAAATATATACGCCAACTACCAAACAGATTTCGGCACCGCCAACCACAAGCTGAATGCGAAATACATGGTGGGTGTTGACGCCTACACCACGCACTACTCCGACAGCTACGGATACGGAAGCAACACCGGAGGCGGTCGCGGCCAGATAGAAAACTACGGCTGGACAAACGCTACCTACAACTCATTGCTGACCATCAATTACGACTGGCACATCAATGACGACTGGGGCCTGAATGCTGTAGTCGGTAATGAGTTCATCCAAAGCAACAGAAAGAAATACTACGAATACGGATCAAACTACAACTTCGCAGGGTGGAACCACATTAACAATGCCACCACTCAGCAAACGGAAGAGGAAAGGTGGAAAAACCGTACAGTCGGTTTCTTCGCCAACGTATCGGCTGCGTACAGAAACATGCTTTATCTGACAGTAACCGGACGTCAAGACTATGTATCCAACATGCCGCGTGACAACCGTTCGTTCTTCTATCCTTCCGTGTCAGCAGGGTTCATCCTGACAGAACTCGAGGAACTGAAAAACGACGTAGTCAATTACGCCAAACTGAGAGTTTCTTATGCAGAAGTAGGACAGGCAGGGGATTTCCTTGAAAATTATTACTCGACTCCAACGTACGGAGGAGGTTTTTATTCGCTGAACCCCATTATGTACCCGATCAAAGGTACCACTGCGTACACCCCTTATTACACCATATTCGACCCGAATCTGAAACCTCAGAATACACGTTCTTACGAAATCGGTGCTGACGTGAATTTCTTCAACAACCTGATCACGTTGAACTACACTTATTCGCGCCAAAACGTTACAGACCAAATATTCTCAGTGCCTTTGGCTTCTTCTACCGGCGCCAGCAAACTGTTGACCAACGGTGGTAAAATTCATACCGACACGCATGAAATCACATTGGGCTTCAACCCGATCCGCACTAAGAATATCGACTGGGATTTCGCTTTCAACTGGACAAAGATTGACAACTATGTAGACGAACTGGCTCCGGGCGTAGAAAACATCTCACTAGGAGGTTACGTCACTCCACAGGTTCGCGCATCGGCAGGAGAAAAATTCCCTGTCATCTACGGCGTAGGTTACAAGAGAGACGCTGACGGCAACCGACTGGTTGACGAAAACGGTCTGCCCATCGCCGGCGAAGCGCAAGTGATCGGAAAAGTTTCTCCGGATTTCGTAATGGGCTTCAACACTTCATTACGCCTGTGGAAATGTACCATCAGTGCTGTTCTCGACTGGAAACAAGGCGGTCAGATGTACAGCAGAACCACCGGTCTGTCCGACTATTACGGTGTAAGCAAAAGAACAGAGAACCGTGAAGGAACAATCATCTTTGACGGTTACAAACAGGATGGAACCAAAAACGACATCGCCATCACAGGAGCCAATGCACAGCAAGTGTACTACAGCCGTCTGAACGATATTGATGAATCTTCCGTATATGACAATTCTTTCATCAAACTTCGCGAAGTTGCAGTGAGCTACAAAGTACTCCAGAAAAAATGGATGGAACTTTCTGTGAACGCGTTCGCCAGAAACATTTTGGTTTGGGCGCAAATGCCTGACCTCGACCCGGAAGCCAGCCAAGGAAACAACAACATGTCCGGAGCTTTCGAAGACTATTCAATGCCGCAAACAGCTAGCTTTGGTTTCGGCTTTAATATTAAATTTTAATCTGCAAGACAATGAAAAAATATAAATCAATAGGAAAATTGCTGGCAGTTTCTTTCTTTACTGCTGTCATTGCTTCTGCTTGTACGGAAGATGCAATGGACAAAGTCAACAAGAATCCCAATAATCCGCAGGATGCCCCGGCGAAATTTTTGATAACCGACTTGGGAGTCAGCACTGCATTCAGTACAGTAGGGGGAGATTTTTCACTCTATTCGTCCGTTTATATGGAACACGAAGCGGGCATCGGCAACCAGCTCTACCGCGCAGAAGTCCGCAGCGGTGAACCGACCACTGCCACCACTTACAATAATGCGTGGATCAGCGTTTACGCCAATATTAAGAATGCAAAAATTGTGATCAATAAATGCCAGGAAGATCCCTCGGAAAAAGGAAATGTGGTAACTGAAGCGATAGCCAGAATCCTCCTGGCTTACAACGGCGCGGTAGTAGCCGATGTGTTCGGAGACACTCCTTTCAGCGAAACAGGAATTTTGAATCCGGACGGTACGCCGATGTATATGCAGCCTAAAATCGATTCGCAGGAATCTATCTACAAAGAAGTTATGCAGAACTTGGATGACGCCATCACGCTCTTGAAAGATGGAACAGCCGAAGACGAAGGTCTGTCCGGTGCAGTTGGATCTAAAGACCTCATCTATGGGTCGGACCCGGATGCACAAGCCGGCCTGTGGCTCAAGACGGCTTATGCCCTGAAAGCACGCTATACAATGCGCTTGCTCAACAAAAGCGCCAACCAGACAACTGACCTCCAGAATATCCTGACCTATGTAAGCAAATCATTTACAGATGCAAGTGAAGAGTGCAAACTGGATATTTATGACGGCGACTCTCAGTTAAATCCTCTCTGGGCTTTCAGTTATAGCCGCAACAGTCTTGCTGCCAGCGAAAGCCTTATCGAGAAATTTGCAGAAAGAAATGACCCGAGAGCCCCACGGTCATTTACTCAACCTGATCCGAGCGGAAATGTCGCTTACGGAGGTGGTGCAAAGCAAGCCACTACAATCGATGCTATCAAAGTGGCTCCTAACGGCACCCCTCAGGAATTACAGAATAATTACGGCATGTCTATGGCCTCATGGGCTATGACTGCGCCTACACAACTGATCAGCTATCATGAAGTTAAATTCCTTGAAGCAGAAGCACTGTGCCGCCTTGGAGGCAGAACTGATGATGCCAAAGCAGCTTTGAAAGATGCAGTTGTCGCCGCATTCTCCAATCTGGAAAATACAGTTGCCGACGCTGCCAGAAACTGGTTAGGTGGAAAAGCCGACTTTTTGGGTAATGCCGTTGCTGAAGCTTATTTTGACAACGAAGTAGCTCCTCTCTTTGCCGCTAACCCATTAAAAGAAACAATGATACAAAAATATCTGGCATTCTTCGGAGCATCCGGCGAATCTCTGGAAGCTTACAACGATTATCGTCGTATGAAAGGCGCAAACGAGAATTTAGTGGAGCTGAAAAATCCGCTGAACTCAAACAGATTCCCGCTGCGTTTTGGTTACGGAGCAGATGACGTATTGGCCAATGTAGCCATTAAAGAAGCCTTCGGTGACGGGCAATACGTATATTCCGAACCCGTTTGGTGGGCAGGCGGAAGCCGATAAAAATTGCTCTTAAATCTCTCAAAGGAGAGCTTTACATAGAGTCGTTTCTGAACTCTAACAAATTAACGGAAACGAACAGAAATAGGCTGACCGTGAGGTTCGCCTATTTTACTTTTAAAGGCTTTTCCCGCCAAAGGGGCAAGCCACTCCAACGTCCGGGTTACAGGATCAATCTGAAAACCCGGTTTACACTGAAACGTCCGGACATAGTTGACGGGGACAATGTGGATTTTCATATATAAGAATCCATATAATCCCCGTCAGCCATTTGTTAATATCACAAATACAAAACAGGAAAAAACGCCTGCGTTGTTATACCTTATTTCTACTCTTCAATACCGTTTTGCCGAATAAAGATCGTTTTTACCGAAGCAAAGGACTATTTACCGGGAAAAAACGGCTTACCAGACAAGTTCGGGAAAATACTTCGTCAGCGTACCGCGAAGAATCGACAACGTAATCGGCTTCACCAGCACTTCACTGGCTCCCGCATTCATCGCATTCTCCTTGTCAGAGCTGAAAGCATAGGCAGTCTGCATGATGATAGGAATTTCCTTGTTTTCCTCGCGAATAATCTTTGTAGCATCCAGTCCGTTCATCACAGGCATTTTGATGTCCATCAGGATCGCTTTGGCCTCTTTGCCGTATTCCTTGAACAGTGCCACGATTTCTTCACCGTTTTTCGCCCACTGTATATCACATTTCTTTCCGATGATTGCTTTGATCAGTTTGAAGTTGCTGTCGTCGTCTTCAGCCACTAGGATAAGAGGTCTGAATTCATTTGTTTGTCCGCCTTCCATATCGTTTCTATATTATTTTTAAATTTATTCTTTTTAATTACTTTTTAGTCAACATATTTCAGTTAATAATGCTTTTCAGCCCGCAAGTTATAAAAAAGATTGATATATTTCGCTATCTTTGCGCCTCAAATTATAAAGAATTGTATGATTTCCATAGACGGACTAGCCGTAGAGTTTAGCGGCACTACCCTATTTAGTGATATTTCTTTCGTTATCAATGAAAAAGACCGCATCGCCCTGATGGGAAAAAACGGAGCGGGGAAAAGTACGTTACTCAAGATTCTGGCAGGGGTCAGACAGCCTACCCGTGGTAAGGTATCGGCCCCAAAAGACTGCGTGGTAGCCTATCTTCCACAGCATTTGATGACGGAAGACGGCAGAACGGTGTTTGCCGAAACAGCACAGGCTTTCGCACATCTGCACGAGATGGAAGCACGGATCGACGCACTGAACAAGGAGTTGGAAACGAGAACAGACTACGAAAGCGACAGTTATATGGCGCTCATAGAGGAAGTATCCGCCCTGAGCGAAAAATTTTACTCCATCGACGCCACCAACTACGAAGAGGATGTAGAAAAATCATTACTTGGTCTCGGTTTTACCCGCGAAGATTTCCAGCGGCAGACAAGCGACTTCAGCGGTGGCTGGCGCATGCGTATCGAACTCGCCAAACTGTTGCTGCAAAAACCGGACGTACTCCTGCTCGACGAGCCGACCAACCATCTGGACATCGAATCGATCCAGTGGCTGGAAGATTTCCTGATAAATAACGGCAAAGCGGTCATCGTGATCAGCCACGACCGTAAATTCGTGGACAACATCACCACCCGCACCATCGAAGTTACGATGGGACGTATCTACGACTACAAAGTTAACTACTCCCAATATCTGCAACTGCGCAAGGAACGTCGCGAACAGCAACAGAAGGCTTATGACGAACAGCAGAAATTCATCGCCGAGACGGAAGCATTCATCGAACGTTTCAAGGGGACGTATTCGAAGACTTTACAGGTGCAGAGCCGTGTCAAGATGCTGGAGAAACTGGAGCTGCTGGAAGTAGACGAAGAAGATACCTCGGCACTACGGCTGAAGTTCCCTCCTTCGCCCCGTTCGGGCAGCTATCCTGTCACGATGGAAGGCGTAGGAAAGACATACGGAGACCATGTCGTATTCCGCAATGCCAATCTGACGATTGAACGTGGCGATAAAGTGGCTTTTGTAGGCAAGAACGGTGAGGGAAAATCGACGCTTGTCAAATGTATCATGAACGAGATCGACCATGACGGCACACTGACACTGGGACATAATGTACAAATCGGATATTTCGCCCAGAACCAGGCCTCGCTGATGGATGAAAACCTGACAGTGTTCCAGACAATTGACGATGTGGCCAAAGGAGAAATACGCAACAAGATACGTGATTTGCTCGGTGCATTCATGTTTGGCGGACCGGAGGAGTCTATGAAAAAAGTCAAAGTGCTTTCGGGAGGGGAACGTACCCGTCTGGCAATGATCAAGCTCTTGCTGGAACCGGTCAACCTACTGATTCTGGATGAGCCGACCAACCACCTCGACATGAAAACCAAAGATATCCTCAAACAAGCGCTGATGGATTTTGACGGTACGCTGATTGTCGTTTCGCACGACCGTGACTTCCTTGACGGACTGGTGACGAAAGTTTACGAATTCGGCAATAAGAAGGTGACAGAGCATCTTTGCGGCATCTACGAATTCCTCGAAAAGAAGAAAATGGACTCGTTGCAGGAACTGGAAAAGAAATAATAAACAATAAAAAGACATGATCTGCTTTAGGTGAAAAGAAAAGTATTTGTATATTTGTCACATTATATCTGAAACAGATAATTTGAAATGGATGAAACAAGGCAATTATATATTATAAGCGGATGCAATGGAGCTGGAAAAACAACAGCTTCTTACACTGTATTGCCTGAAATATTATTGTGCAAAGAATTTGTCAATGCTGATGAGATTGCAAAAGGGTTATCACCGTTCAATCCGGAAAGTATGGCTATAGAAGCCGGACGTTTAATGTTGAAACGTATTGACGAGCTATTGGCAGCAAGAATTAGTTTCTCCATTGAAACGACATTAGCGACTCGCTCGTATACACGACTCATTACGAGAGCACAAAATGCCGGATATAAAGTAAGCCTGATCTATTTTTGGCTGAATTCTCCGGAATTAGCAGTCAACCGTGTATTACAACGGGTCAACGAAGGAGGGCACAATGTGCCTATAGATACAATCTACCGCCGCTATCAGGCAGGCATAAACAACCTGTTCCGAATATATGCGTCACGTGTAGATTATTGGTTATTAGCAGATAACAGTGTCTCTCCCCGAGTAATCGTAGCCGAAGGCTGCCAACAAGGTGAGGACCGGATATACGAACTTGAACTTTTTAATCGCATCAAAAGTTATGTCAAATAATGAAATGCAAGAATTGAGTGATAAACTGCGGCGTGGGCTTCAACTGGCCGAACAACGGCTACTGGAAAAAAATGCCCGCCACGGTAAACTCCTTAGCCAAGGCACGCCCGATGGAAAAGTGATTTACGTTTCCGCCACAGAATTGCTCGAACGCTTGCAGGAACAAGAGAAAGAGAAAAGGATAGGGTCGGAAAAGAAATAATGAAGTTTTACAATTAAAGATATATTGGAAGTTTCACTAAATTTGAAAGCATTTTTGTAAAATAAAGGATGAAAGGGAAGAAACGATTTATAGTAACGATGCTGTTCATTATCAACATTATTATGTTGGTAGCCGCCGTTATTCCCCATCATCACCACCCCAACGGGATGATCTGCATGAAGCAGGACCAACCGGTTGAGCAGCAATGCCCCAACCACCATCATCACCCCGCCAGCGACTCATGCTGCAGCAGCGAATGCATGACACGCTTCCATTCTCCTATCCCCTCCGTACACACTGACAGCGGTCCGAACTACGTATTCATCGCCACCCTGTTTACGGATGTGATCATCGAACATTTATTACGACCGCAGGAAAGACGAGTCAAGAACTACTACATCTATCGTGAATCCCTGCATGGTACGAAAATTCCTCGTACCTCCTCCCTTCGCGCCCCTCCCTACTCTGTTTTTGCGTAAAGACGTAAATGCAAGCAAGTTGCATCTGCGTTACTCTATCTTTGCAGCGTAAAATAAACAGTAAAACTTAGTAGGAAAATTACATTTATGAAGAAACTTATCTTTATAGGAGTGCTGGGCTTATTCGCCCTTGGCTCTTGCAATAGTAAAAAGACCGGTCATGAAGGACATGACCACGAAACCGTCACACACAATCATGATGAGCACGAAGGACATGAGCACGAAACAGAAGGACATGACCACGAAGCCGAAGGTGCCGACCATTCACACGAAGGTGAATGCAGCGGAGGCCACGACCACGACAAGGATGCCGGAAAGAGCAGTAAGGCTGCCGGCGAACACAGTGAACCAGCCGGAGAACACAGCGACGAAATCATTCTCCCGAAAGCGAAAGCCGACGCAGCCGGTGTGAAGGTCAGCACCATCACACCGGCCCCCTTCCAGCAAGTCATCAAAACAAGCGGACAGGTATTAGCTGCCCAAGGAGACGAATCGGTTGCCGTAGCTACGGTAGCCGGAGTCGTTTCTTTCCGTGGAAAAGTGACGGAAGGAATGAGCGTTGGCCGCGGCACTCCGCTGATTACCATTTCTTCGCACAACATCGCCGACGGTGATCCGGTACAACGTGCCCGAATCGCTTATGAGGTGTCTAAAAAGGAATACGAGCGAATGAAGTCACTTGTCAAAAACAAGATTGTGTCTGACAAAGATTTCGCACAAGCGGAGCAGAACTACGAGAATGCGCGTCTCAGCTACGAAGCACTTGCCAAAAATCATTCTGCCATAGGCCAGAATATCACCGCGCCCATTGCCGGATACGTGAAAAGCATTCTGGTCAACGAGGGAGACTACGTCACCATCGGTCAGCCACTGGTCAGCGTGACGCAGAACCGCCGGCTTTTCCTCCGCGCTGAAGTATCGGAAAAATACTATCCATACCTGCGCACTATCAGTTCCGCCAATTTCCAGACTCCTTATAATAATAAGGTGTACGAACTGAAAGAACTGAGCGGCAAACTGCTTTCCTTCGGAAAAACGTCCGGAGACAACTCATTCTATGTGCCCGTCACTTTCGAATTTGACAATAAAGGCGAAGTGATTCCGGGATCATTTGTCGAAGTTTACCTGCTTTCCTCTGAACTGGAAAACGTGATCTCTTTACCTCGCACCGCCTTAACGGAAGAGCAAGGTATCTTCTTCGTATACCTGCAACTGGATGAAGAAGGCTATAAAAAGCAGGAAGTAACTCTCGGTGCCGACAATGGCAAAAGCGTACAAATACTGACCGGAGTCAAGGCCGGAGACCGCGTAGTGACCGAAGGGGCTTATCAGGTTCGTCTGGCAAGTGCAAGCAACGCCATACCTGCGCACAGCCACGAACATTAGCGGCAGCAGCAAGGTGCCGTAAGCGGATTTCCTTGCAGTGCACACAGAATTAGTTATAATTACGCAAGTTTACCCCCTGCACAGCTTCTTCAAAAGTGAACGGGGGGAACCAAACTTAATCAATGAAATATCATGCTAAATAAAATCATACATTACTCCCTGCACAACCGACTGGTTGTGCTCTGCGCGGCCATTCTCCTGCTCATCGGGGGAACTTACACCGCCATGCATACGGAAGTAGACGTGTTTCCCGACCTGAACGCCCCGACAGTGGTCATCATGACCGAAGCCAACGGTATGGCAGCCGAGGAAGTGGAACAGCTCGTCACCTTCCCCGTCGAAACAGCTGTAAACGGGGCTACCGGCGTGCGCCGTGTCCGTTCTTCGTCGACCAACGGTTTCTCCGTTGTCTGGGTAGAATTCGACTGGGGCACAGATATATACCTCGCCCGTCAAATCGTCAGCGAAAAACTGGCGGTAGTCAGCGAGTCACTTCCTGTCAACGTAGGCAAACCCACGCTGGGCCCCCAGTCATCCATCCTGGGCGAAATGCTGATTGTCGGTCTGACCGCCGACTCCACCTCTATGCTCGATCTCCGGACGATTGCCGACTGGACCATCCGCCCGCGCCTGCTCTCCACCGGAGGGGTGGCACAAGTAGCAGTGCTCGGAGGTGATATCAAGGAATACCAGATTCAGCTGGACCCCGAACGGATGCGCCACTATGGGGTGTCGATGGGCGAAGTAATGGCTGTCACCCAAGATATGAATCTGAACGCCAACGGAGGCGTACTTTATGAATTCGGAAATGAATACATCGTGCGCGGAGTACTTTCCACCCAAAAAGTGGAAGAACTCGGCAAAGCGGTAGTGAAGACGGTGAACAGCTTTCCGGTGACACTGGAAGATATCGCCGACGTAAAAGTTGGGCCGAAAGCCCCGAAACTGGGTACTGCCTCGGAACGTGGCAAACCCGCGGTATTAATGACCGTCACCAAACAGCCCGCCACCAGTACACTGGAATTGACGGACAAACTGGAAGCTTCCCTGCAAGACCTTCAGAAGAATCTGCCTGCGGACGTAAAAGTTTCTACAGACATTTTCCGCCAGAGCCGCTTTATCGAAAGCTCTATCGGCAACGTGAAGAAGTCCCTTTTCGAAGGAGGTATCTTCGTCGTCATCGTACTTTTCCTGTTTTTGGCCAATGTGCGCACCACACTGATTTCACTGGTGACACTGCCTCTCTCACTGCTCGTCTCTATCCTCACGCTTCACTACATGGGGCTGACAATCAACACGATGAGTCTGGGAGGTATGGCGATTGCCATCGGTTCGCTGGTGGACGACGCCATTGTCGATGTGGAAAATGTATATAAGCGACTGCGGGAAAACCGTCAGAAAGCGGAAGCTGAACGACTCAGCACACTGGAAGTGGTATTCAACGCTTCGAAGGAAGTGCGAATGCCGATTCTTAACTCAACGCTGATCATCGTTGTCAGCTTCATCCCTTTGTTCTTCCTGAGCGGAATGGAAGGACGCATGCTGGTGCCGCTGGGCATTGCATTCATCGTGGCGCTGTTCGCTTCTACGGTGGTTGCCCTGACACTGACTCCGGTACTCTGCTCGTATCTGCTGGGCAGCAACAAGACCAATAAAGAACTGAAAGAATCGTTCGTAGCCCGCTGGATGAAAGGCATTTACGAGAAAGCGCTGACATGGGTGCTGGCACACAAACGTGCGACGCTGGGAGGTACAATCGCCCTCTTTCTCGTTGCTCTGGGGGTATTCTTCACACTCGGACGCAGCTTCCTGCCTTCGTTCAATGAGGGCTCGTTTACCATCAATATCAGTTCGCTGCCGGGTATTTCGCTGGAAGAGAGCAACAAAATGGGACACCGTGCCGAAGAACTGCTGCTCACCATCCCCGAAATACAAACCGTAGCCCGCAAAACGGGACGTGCCGAACTGGATGAACATGCGCTCGGAGTAAACGTTTCGGAAATAGAGGCCCCGTTCGAACTGAAAGACCGCCCGCGCAGCGAACTCGTTGCCGAGGTACGCGAAAAGCTCGGAACGATCACAGGAGCGAACATCGAAATTGGTCAGCCCATCAGCCACCGTATCGACGCGATGTTGTCCGGTACGAAAGCAAATATCGCCATCAAACTATTCGGAGATGACCTGAACAAGATGTTCTCACTGGGAAATCAGATCAAGGGAGCCATCAGTGACATTCCGGGAATTGCCGACCTGAACGTGGAACAGCAAATCGAACGCCCGCAGCTGAAAATACAGCCCAAACGGGAAATGCTGGCGAAATTCGGCATCACCTTGCCGGAATTCTCCGAATACGTGAACGTGGCGCTGGCAGGAAAAGTCATCTCGCAAGTGTACGAGCAGGGCAAAAGCTTCGACCTCATCGTGAAGGTGAAGGACGACGCACGCGACGAAATGGAGAAAATACGTAACTTAATGGTGGATACCAACGACGGACGCAAAGTTCCGCTGAACTACGTAGCGGAAGTCGTTTCCTCGATGGGACCGAACACGATCAACCGCGAAAACGTAAAACGGAAAATCGTCATCTCCGCGAATGTAGCCGACCGTGACCTCCGCAGTGTTGTCAACGATATTCAGAAGCAGGTTGATGCCTCCATTCAGTTGCCCGAAGGCTACCACATCGAATATGGCGGCCAGTTTGAAAGCGAACAGGCAGCCAGCCGCACCTTGGCGTTGACCTCTTTTATGAGCATCGTCATTATCTTCCTGCTGCTCTACCACGAATTCCGCAGTGTCAAAGAATCGGGTGTGATTTTGCTGAACCTGCCGCTGGCGTTGATCGGCGGTGTCTTTGCTCTCGTCATCACGACCGGAGAAGTGAGTATTCCGGCAATTATCGGTTTCATCTCTCTGTTCGGCATAGCGACCCGTAACGGTATGCTGCTCATCAGCCACTACAACCATCTGCAACAGGTAGAGGGATTGAACGTGTACGACAGTGTGATACAAGGCTCTCTCGACCGTCTGAACCCGATTCTGATGACGGCTCTCTCCTCTGCCCTGGCACTGATTCCGTTGGCTTTGGGCGGTGATTTGCCGGGCAACGAGATCCAGAGCCCGATGGCGAAGGTAATTTTGGGCGGACTTTTAACATCGACTTTCCTGAACGGTTTCATCGTTCCGATTGTTTATCTGATGATGCACCGGAAAAAAGAAGGTGAAGTCGCTGAAATTCAGGGAGGAACGATAGAGGCTGCAACAGAAACCGTGTAGCCGGCTACGGAGGATAAATAGAAACGAATAAAGAAAAAAGTATGAAACGAATCATCATTATAGGCTCTTTGATAAGTTGCGCACTTCTCGCCCCGACGGGCGAAGTGCGCGCCCAAAGCGGTATCGAACAGGTTTTGAAGAATATTGAAACCAACAATAAGGAGTTGCAGGCAAATGCCCAGCTGATCGCTTCGCAAAAGCTGGAAGCCAAAACGGACAACAACCTGCCTGATCCGACATTGTCTTATGCTCACCTTTGGGGCGCGAAAGATAAAAACGAAACGATTGGCGAACTTGTTGTCTCGCAAAGCTTCGATTTTCCGAGTTTATACGCCACCCGCAACAAACTGAATCGGCTGAAGGCAGGTGCTTTTGACAGTCAGGCGATCATTTTCCGGCAGGAAAAGTTACTGCTGGCGAAAGAGGTGTGCCTGGACATTATTATGCTCCGCCAGCAAAAGCACATTCTGGAGGAACGGCTGCGCAATGCGGAAGAACTCGCCAAAATGTACGCTAAACGCCTGCAAACCGGAGATGCGAACGCACTGGAAACGAATAAAATCAATCTGGAACTGCTGAATGTCAAAACGGAAACTTCGCTCAATGAGACCGCCCTGCGTAATAAACTGCAGGAACTGAACACATTGAACGGCAACATCCCCGTAGTTTTCGAAGAAAGCGCGTATCCCGCAACGCCTTTCCCCGCCGACTATCAGATGCTGAAATCGGAAGTGCTTTCTGCCGACCGCACCCTGATGGCGTTCAACAACGAAAGCCTCGTTGCCCGCAAGCAGATCGCCGTCAACAAATCGCAATGGCTCCCGAAGTTGGAACTCGGCTATCGCCGGAACACGGAAACCGGAACTCCATTCAACGGAGTAGTAGTCGGCTTCTCCTTCCCGCTTTTCGAGAACCGTAACAAAGTGAAGATAGCCAAAGCACAAGCGCTGAACATCGACTTGCAAAAAGACAACGCCGCCCTGCAAGTGGAATCTGAACTGGCGCAGCTTTATCGGGAAGCCAAGACACTGCATACTTCGATGGAGGAATACCGGAAAACCTTTCAGGCGCAACAAGACCTCGCCCTGCTGAAACAAGCTCTGACAGGGGGACAAATCAGTATGATCGAGTATTTTGTGGAAGTATCCGTCATTTATCAAAGTCATCAGAATTATCTCCAATTGGAGAATCAATATCAAAAGGCGATGGCACGGATTTATAAAAGCAAGTTATAAATTCTTCTTTATTTCGTCTTTATGATTGAATAAATAAAAAGAATGCATTACATTTGGGGAGTATAAAAACACTAAACTATTATGAAAACTAGAACCCTCTCTTACTCCTCCATTTTGTTTTGCATTCTTCTTTTATGGAGTGCCTGCAAAGAGGATGCCGACGCTCCTCTCCGGTTTTATGACAGCAAATACGAGGTGCCCATGGGTGGAAGACGCTACCTGGGAATTGAAAGCGGAAACGGAGATTACTCACTGGAAATTGGAAATGCTCACATCGCAAGCGCCGGAACAGAAATCGGCTGGAGCGGAGTTCCTGCCGGATGCCAGATTTACGTAACCGGTATTCTCACCGGAAGCACTTACCTGAAAGTGACGGACAATGCCACACAGGAAACGTGTACCCTGCCCATCAAAGTAGTGGATAACTACGAAGATATAAATCTGATTCGCAACTCTATACGTCCCAACATAGACAAGAATCTCCTGCCCGGCATCGACGACATCTTTCTCATCAGCAACGCTGCCCGGGACGCTTACTTCTTCAAACAAGGAAAGCAAACTGCCTTTTCATCAGGACTGGAGTTAATCACCAAGGGGAGTTATGCATTGGAACAAGGAACGGACGATAGACTGACATTAAGCCTTACTTTTTCGCTGGACGCAGCACCGCCCTCAGAACATAAATTCATCTTATGGGGAACTCCCTACTTATCTCACCGACTGGACAAGAACCTGCAACTGAACTGGGGGACACCGCCTCTCGAAGATACCCGGACATCGCCCGAGCCGCCTCCATCCTATACATTGGAAGAAATTACGGAAGGAGGAGAACCGGGAACAGGCAGACAAATCGGTTTCATGCTGAATTATAAGGAAATACCTACCGGAATACTTCCTTAAGAATGAACTAAATGAAGAATGATGAATGAAGAATTACTGTGCAGCGTGATAGCGCAGC
>NZ_KV804255.1:0-409 GCF_001811315.1 Bacteroides sp. HMSC067B03
TTTGGGTAGTACCTACGGGACAGATTGACAACTCGGTTTTAGTCGCCTATGGCGAAGTTTCGACTTTTGCAGGCGCACTCTTCGGAGTTGATTACAGGTATAAATGCAAGTATAAGAAATACATTCAAGGAGAAGACGAAACAGAAAATAAGGAGGAAAAGAAAGATGAATAAACCTACATACATTATCATTCATTGTTCTGCAACACGCGGGGACAAAGATTTCACAGAGAAGCAAATTAATGATTCACACGTAGCCCGCGGCTTCGGTAAATGGGGATACCACTATTATATCCGGAAAGACGGTCGCGTGATTCCCATGCGTGCGGAAAACGAAATCGGGGCACATGATAACTTTATCGTTCCCGGTGAGAAAACCAGTTATAACCGATGTTCAATCGGTATCTGCT
>NZ_KV804256.1:0-213 GCF_001811315.1 Bacteroides sp. HMSC067B03
CACATTCGCTTCATCAATTTTCTTATTCTTAAAAGGCTTCAGATACGTCTCTGTTACGGTGATGGAAGAATGTCCCATTGCTTCAGAAATGACGCCGGGATGTATCTCACAATAGTATGCCATCGTAGCCCAAGTGTGGCGGGCGGTGTATGAGCTTAATTCTGAAGTCAATCCCAAAACCTGTTTCAAAATCATTAACTGATAATTAAAATT
>NZ_KV804257.1:0-70093 GCF_001811315.1 Bacteroides sp. HMSC067B03
TCATGGTGCGGACCTTGTAAAAAGGAAATTCCACATTTGAAAAAAGTTTATGATGATTATAAAGACAAAGGCCTTTCAATAGTCAGTGTTTCAATTGATGATTCAGATAAGAAATGGAAAGAAGCAGTGGACAAATTTGAAATGCCTTGGGAACAACTTAGGACAAGCTCGAATGAAGAGATGAAGTCTTTTATGGGAGATTATCTAATAGGAGGAATTCCTCACATGATTATAATTGATAAAGAAGGAATTATAGTCTATGCTGGTTCAGCTCTTCGTGCAGAAAAAGGACAATTGCAGAATTTGTTAAATGAAAAGTTGAAATAATGCATGATGTGTAATATATTATGATTAAAGAATTTCCTTTCTATACGCAACTTGACGCAATGGATTGTGGTCCTACTTGTCTGCGGATGATCGCTCGCTATTATGGTAAATCATATTCTTTACAGTCACTTCGTTCTCGGTCATACTTGACAAGGAACGGAGTGTCTTTGCTAGGTATAAGCGATGCAGCTGAAGCTATTGGTTTTCGCACAATAGGTGCTAAAATAACATTCGAACAGTTAATTAGTGGAATCCCACTGCCTTGTATATTGCACTGGAATCAAAATCATTTTGTAGTGTGCTATAATATTAGGAAGAAAAACAAAGAGTATTTGATTGATATAGCAGATCCTGTTGGTGATTTGATAACTTATAAAGAGCAAGAATTTAGAAAACAATGGATAACGACAGTCAGTGAGAGGGAATCTAAAGGTACTGTTTTAATATTGGAACCTAGTGCTGAGTTCTATGAAATGGAGGATGAAAATAAGAAAAACAAAAGAAGCCTTGATTTTTTCTTAAGATATTTGTCTCCATATAAGAAGGAATTATTACAGTTAACGTTAGGAATGTTAATTGGAAGTTTGCTACAATTAATTTTTCCATTTCTTACTCAATCATTAGTTGATATAGGAATTCAAGATGGAAGTCTCTCTTTTATTACTCTAATATTAATAGCACAGTTAATTGTTTTCTTATCTCAATTATCTGTTGAGTTTATTAGAAGTTGGATAATGTTACACATGAATACTCGTATTAATATATCATTAATTTCGGATTTTCTCTGTAAACTAATGAAACTTCCGTTGAGGTATTTTGACTCAAAAATGGTCGGTGATATATTGCAACGTATAGGTGATCATGGTCGTATTGAAAGCTTTCTAACAGGTTCCTCAATAGGAACCTTGTTTTCCTTTGTCAATTTCTTTGTTTTTGCCTTTGTGCTAGCCTACTATAATTTGAGTATCCTAGCTATTTTTCTGTTTGGAAATACTTTGTATGTTTGTTGGGTTCTATTGTTTTTGAAATATCGTAGAGTATTAGATATACGCCGTTTTTCACAGTCATCAAGTGAACAAAGTAATATGATCCAGTTGGTGACTGCAATGCAGGAAATCAAATTGAATAATTGTGAGAAACAAAAAAGATGGCAATGGGAACGGATACAAGTGAAATTGTTTAAGATAAGTGTTAAAGGATTAGCTCTTGGGCAAATTCAGCAAATAGGATCTGTTTTCTTCTCACATACGACCAATATTATTATAACTTTTATTGCTGCAAAATCGGTTGTAGAGGGGGATCTAACTTTAGGTATGATGATGTCCCTTACATATATAATAGGGCAGCTATCTGCGCCAGTTAGTTCTTTTATTAGTTTCGTTCAACAATTTCAGGATGCACAAATAAGTCTTGAACGTCTGAATGAAGTTCATGAGATAGAAGACGAAGAACATAATATTGATATGAAAATGGCTTCATTGCCAGCATTGAAATATATTGAATTAAATGATTTGTCATTTAGTTATGATGGAGCAGATAGGGACTATGTACTAAATGGTATCAATTTAGTAATACCTGAACATAAAGTAACAGCTATTGTTGGTGCTAGTGGGAGTGGTAAAACAACTTTGGTAAAACTAATGTTGGGATTTTATAAACCGAATAAAGGGAAGATATTAGTGGGCGGAACACCTTTAGAAAATATAAATCCACATTTATGGCGCGCAAGTGCTGGTGCAGTAATGCAAGATGGTTACATTTTTTCAGAGACAATAGCGCAAAACATAGCAGTCGGTGAAGAGCAAATAGATATAGAAAAATTGCGCCATTCTGTAATGGTTGCAAATATTAGGGAGTTTATCGACTCTTTACCTTTAGGGTACAATACTAAAATTGGAATGGAAGGAAATGGTATCAGTCAAGGGCAACGTCAGCGTTTATTAATTGCCAGAGCTGTGTATAAAAATCCTGAATTCTTGTTTTTCGATGAAGCTACTAATTCTTTGGATGCAAATAATGAGAAAGAAATCATGGCGCATTTGCATGAGTTTTATAAAGGAAAAACGGTTGTGGTTGTTGCGCATCGATTAAGTACAGTGAAAGATGCAGATAATATAGTGGTATTAAATAATGGGCAGGTTGCTGAACAAGGTACTCATCATGAATTAACCAAAAGAAAAGGGTTATATTATGAATTAGTAAAAAATCAACTTGAGTTAGGTCTTTAATGAAAGAGGAAAAGGATTATAGAGATATCGAGATTCGTAGCGATGAAGTTCAAGAAGTTATGAATCGAATACCATCCTGGATTTTGAGATGGGGTACTACTGTGATATTTGGTGTTGTTAGTTTTATTATAATAGGATCCTATTGGTTTAAATATCCTGATAAAATAAATGCTCAAATCACATTGACGATGCTAGATCCACCCACATATTTGGTTACGAAAGTATCAGGAAAAGTCGATTCTCTTTTTGTGGAAAATGGAAGCGAGGTCAAAGTCGGTCAGCGTTTGGCATTAATAGAGAATGTTGCATCCTTTCAAGATATAGATTCTCTAAAGATGTTATTGAACCAATGGAAAAATGAAGGATATGATTTGACTTATGGCAATCAGTTATTTGGTGAAAAGACTTTTCAATTGGGTGAAGTCCAATCAACCTATGCTTCATTTGTTACTTTGTTGAAGGATTATGCGCGATTCTTGAAACAGGATTATTATAGGAAAAAGATATTAAGTGTACAAAAACAATTAAATCTTCAAGAAGCTTATTACAGTTTAGTTAAAGATGGGTTGTCTATATCTGAAGAAGATTGTGCATTGGTATATAAGATGTTTGCACGTGATTCCTTACTTTTTTCTCGTAAGATTGTAGTTGCTGAAGAGTTTGAGAATTCAAAACGAAATTATTTGCAGGGTTTAAGTGCAAATAAAAATTCACACATGTCTGTAGCACAAGTTGAATTGCAAATTGAAAGAGAAAAAAGTAACCTAGTTGATATACAAAAAGAATGGGGTAATGAAGATGAAACTTATCAGTTGAATCTGAAAAACAGTTTAGAGCAACTTTGGGTTCAAATTTCTTTGTGGGAGCAACAATACTCATTAATCGCTCCAATAAGTGGGCGCTTATCTTATATAGGAATATGGAGTGGAAATCAATGGGTAACTCAAGGTGAGACAGCATTTGTAATTGCACCGATAGAAAATGCGCTTCCAATCGGTAAAGCTTTTATGCCAATTCAAGGTTCTGGTAAAGTAAAGGTCGGGCAGCAGGTTCACATTCGCTTAAACAATTTTCCAGATCAGGAATTTGGATATTTGAAAGGAAAGGTTAGTAACATTTCTCCTATGCCAATTGTACAGGAACAACAAAATGGATATGTTGTAGAAATAGTATTACCTGAAGGAATGAACACTAATTATGGTAAGACACTACCTGTAACGCGTGAGATGAGTGGGCAAGCGGAAATAATAACTGAAGATTTGAGGTTGATTGAACGTTTGTTGCAGCCATTAAAGAAAATATTGAAGAACTAAAGCTATTAATAATGTGATGTATAATCTTTGAACATTATGAAACAATATGATTATCTAATAGTTGGTTGTGGCTTATTCGGTTCTGTAGTGGCAGAACAAATGACTAAAAAAGGAAAGTCTTGTTTAGTTATTGATAAGCGTGGGCACATTGGAGGTAATGTGTATACAAATACTGTAAATGGGATTACTGTTCATCAATATGGAGCACACATTTTCCACACAAATGATAAGAGAGTATGGAAGTATATAAATTCATTTGCAGAATTCAATAGATATACAAATTCTCCTATTGCTAATTATAAAGGTAAATTATACAATTTGCCTTTTAATATGAATACCTTTTATCAAATGTGGGGTGCTATAACTCAAGAAGATGTACGTAAGATTATTGAGCTTCAAAAAAAGATGGCTAACATAGAAGAACCGTCCAATTTAGAGGAACAGGCAATATCTTTAGTCGGAAAAGATATATATGAGACTTTAATAAAAGGATATACAGAAAAGCAGTGGGGCAGAAAAGCGACGGAACTTCCACCCTCAATAATAAAACGTATTCCTGTACGATTCGTTTTTGATAATAATTATTTCAATGATAACTATCAAGGAATTCCGATAGGTGGTTATACTCCTATTATTGAAAGAATGTTGATCGATTGCGATGTTATGCTAAATACAGATTATTTTGAGAAGAAAGATTGTTTTGATAATATGGCGGCACGGATAATCTATACGGGAGAGATCGATCGATATTTTAATTATTGTTATGGTAGATTAGAGTATCGTAGTTTGAAGTTTGATACCACCTTATTGAATGGAGTTGAGAATTACCAAGGAAATGCTGTAGTTAATTATACTGATGCTGAGGTTCCTTATACTCGAATTATTGAGCATAAGCATTTTGAATTTGGAAATCAACGAGATACGGTAATTACTATAGAATATCCACAGAGTTTTGCTAAAGGAGGTGAGCCTTATTATCCAGTGAATGATGAACATAATAATACCTTGTATGAGAAGTATCGGATGTTAGCTCAGCAAGAAGAAAGAGTAGATTTCGGAGGAAGACTAGCTGAATATAAGTATTATAATATGGATGAAGTCGTAAAAAAAGCGCTAGACTTTAGTAATAAGTAATTATACAATCAATAATCTTATCAGGTAGGTCTATAAAATAAATAGTAATATCTTTTTGAATTATTATCTTTCTGAAATATACTAATAACTAGATTGAAAATATGGAATTTACTGGATTTATAGAGCTTTAATTAAAAAAATATGGAACAAAAGTGAAATCCGATTTTGTGAATATGCGAATTGTGGCAGAGTAATGTGGAGTTTAGATTTCCTCCAACGCATAATACTGATAATCCCGAAGTATCGTTTGAAGAAACTTCTCCTGATTATTCTCTCGTGGAGTAACAGATAAGATTTCCTGTACCTTTTTGGCGAGTAACGTAACGCGCCTTACCCGATCCTTTTCACCGGACTCCAGCGTTCGGGTGATTACGTTCACCTGTTCCAATGATAAATCAGCAGATTGTGGATACGTCGGATGATAATTCTTTGTCAGATAGTCAAATTCATCGAGGCTGACGTGTATTTTGCGATAATTCTTCTCTTTGATCACCATCGTTCCGGCTGCTAAATCACCCAGTCTCTGACTGTTTTTAGTCAGCAGGACGACTAGGAGCCCCAACCCTCCTGTAGCAGGACCATCAATAATGAATAGAAGCCAACGCAACAGATAAGCGCTGATGCTGGGAGTAGAGCCGTCTGATTTTACGACACGTATATTCATCAGACGCTTTCCGAAGCTTTGTCCGTGATTGAACATCTCGCAGAGAAACGAGTAAAAAAGTACAGGCAAATAGACGAGACACAGAAAGAAGACCGTGCCGACTCCAGAGGATAAGTGCAGTTTGACAATGAGTGTCGTTACAGAATATAGATAAATCACGATCAGAAAATAATCGATGACCAAAGCTAGCAATCGTTCGCCGATACTGGCGGGCGTTTGGCTGATTCGAACAAACTGACCGGTAATAATTGTAGATTCTGCCATTCTTGGTTAAACATTTTTAGGTTTAAGTTGCAAATATATCATAATTCTTTTACTTTTGCTTCCGGTTTCGGACAAAACTTATCCGAAATCTCTGAAAAGCATGAAGGAAGTAACGTTTATCCGTCGGAATATCGAGAAATGGAAAGAGACCGAGAAGGTGGTGGAACAGGCTGCAACTCTGTCCCCTGACCAACTGGCCGACGCCTATACGGAGTTGACTGCCGACCTTGCTTTCGCCCAGACTCATTTCCCGACTTCCCGCATTACCATTTATTTAAATAATCTCGCTTCAGCCCTGCATAATGAAATCTATCGGAGCAAACGCGAGAAGTGGACACGGATTATCACCTTTTGGACGCAGGAAGTGCCGCAAACCATGTATGATGCCCGCCGGGAGTTATTAACTTCCTTTATTATCTTTGCGGTCTGTATGCTGATCGGGGCTGTTTCTGCTGCCAACGATTCTGAGTTTGTGCGTCTGATATTAGGAAACAGGTATGTGGATATGACGCTGGATAATATCGCCAGAGGTGAACCGATGGCAGTATACAATGGCTCTCCCGAAGCTCCGATGTTTTTGGGCATTACAATCAATAATGTGAGAGTATCTTTCCTGTGTTTTGCATCGGGTATATTGACCAGCTTTGGTACAGGCTTCATTCTCCTTCAAAATGGAATCATGGTAGGGGCATTTCAGACGTTCTTTTATGAACATGGTTTGCTCAAGGAGGCTGCTCTTGCTATCTGGTTGCACGGGACGCTTGAAATATGGTCGATTATAGTAGCCGGTGCTGCCGGACTTGCTTTAGGTAACGGCTGGTTGTTTCCCGGAACCTATTCCAGGCTGGAATCGTTCCGCAGAGGAGCGAAAAGAGGGTTGAAGATTGTGATTGGTACGGTACCTGTGTTTATTATGGCAGGATTTATCGAAGGCTTTATCACCCGCCACACTGAACTTCCCGATATGTTGAGGCTCGGAATCATCCTGACATCCCTTGCATTTATTATCTTTTACTATATTTACTTACCAAATAGAAAAAAAAATGGAATCACAGAAACCTAAGGTTGCAATGTACGTGAAACGTTCCTTTGGTGAAAAGTTGAACGCTTCTTTTGACTTCATAAAAGAGAACTGGAAACTGTTGTTGAAGTTCATTACTTATCTGCTTTTGCCGGTAAGCCTTATTCAGGCATTGAGCTTGAACGGGCTGATGGGAGGAGCGCTGAAAATATCTGCAGTGGCCAGTACTACTGCCATGGCTGCCAGTCCGAGTTCCTTAGTGGGATTCATGTCCTATTACGGTCTATATATGCTTGTCTTTATGATAGGGACTATCTTATTGACTTCCTTGATCTATGCAATGATCCGGACTTATAATGAACGGGAAGAACGATTGGAGGGAATCACATTGGGGAGTTTGAAACCTTTGCTGTTTCACAATATAAAGAAATTGCTTATACTGACACTTTTCGGTATCCTGCTGGTACTCATCGTGGGGGGTGTGATAGGTGTTCTCGCTGCTTTATCCCTGTTCACTTTGTTTCTGACCATTCCTGTTATTATTGCATTCACCGTGCCGCTTGCCTTATGGGCGCCCATCTACTTGTTTGAGGACATTACCGTGATGGAGGCTTTCAAAAAAACATTCCGACTCGGGTTTGCCACATGGGGAGGCATCTTTCTGATCTCTTTAATAATGGGAATCATAGCCAATGTATTGCAGAGCGTTACCATGATGCCGTGGTATATCGCTACGCTGGTGAAATATTTCTTCTCTATGAGTGATGCGGGAAGTGAGACGACCGTATCGGCAGGATATGGTTTTCTCCTTTATCTGCTTGGCATTGTTCAGGCATTCGGCGCTTATGTTTCGATGATCTTCACCTATGTCGGATTAGCCTATCAGTATGGACACGCTTCGGAGGTAGTAGATAGCGTCACTGTAGAAAGTGATATCGATAATTTTGATAAACTCTAAACTAATATTTAAGAATAGATGCTGACATCCCCGGCTGATACATTGGTTTGCGACACCGTGCAGATTGCCAAATGGCAATCCAACCCGGCGTATGACTACAATCGTGAACTGATTACGCCTGAAATTAATGTCTTTGAATGGCTGAGTAGGCGGTTTGGGGAATTGTTACAAAAGATATTCGGCAGCCGTTTTGCCGAAGAATATTCCGGACTTATATTGATATGTCTGGCCATTGTTATTTTACTTCTTATTATATGGTTTCTTTATAAGAAGCGTCCGGAGTTATTCATGCGTTCGCCTAAAAATAAACTCCCTTATGAGGTAGAGGAAGACACGATTTACGGTGTCGATTTTCCGGGAGGGATTGCCGATGCGCTGTTCCGTTCCGATTATCGGGAGGCAGTGCGGTTACTTTATTTGCAGACGTTGAAGCGGCTTAGTGATGAGAAACGCATTGACTGGCAGCCCTACAAAACACCGACACAATATATCAATGAAGTACGGATACCCGTATTCCGCCAGTTGACCAATCATTTCCTGCGGGTGCGTTACGGTAATTTTGAGGCTACGAGGGAACTTTTTGACTCTATGAAGTCTTTGCAGGAAGAAATAGGGAAAGGGGGTAACTCATGAAGGGGAGCCGTTGGTTTATCATCTTTATAGGTGCTTTTCTGCTAGTGATGTTTGCCATAGAATATCACTTGCCGAAGAAGTTTGTATGGACACCTACCTTTAGCCACTATGATGAGCAGCCTTTCGGATGTGCTGTGTTCGATAGCCTGCTGACTGTTTCTTTGCCTTCGGGATACACGCTGTCCCGAAAGACCTTTTATCAGTTGGAGCAGGAAGATACAGCCCATCATAAAGGAATACTTCTGATAGCCAGTAACCTGCCTTTCAGTAAGGTCGATATTGATGCTCTGCTCAAAATGGCAGACCGGGGGAATAAGATCATGCTGGTAAGCAGCTCTTTTACTAAGCTTCTGGAAGACACCCTGAAGTTTGATTGCACTTATTCTTATTTCAGATCGGTCGATTTGAAGAAATATGCCGCTTCGTTATTAAAGCGGGACAGTATATATTGGATCGGTGATCCGGAAGTCTATCCGCAACAGATATTCCGTTTTTATCCGCAGTTCTGCAAATCCTATTTTCGCCAATATGACTCGTTGCCGGTACGGAAATTGGCCGAGATTGATTTGGCAAAAGATATGGGGAATGCATTGGATGAACTGGACTCTGCGACAGTTTCCCGCAATTATCATCCGTTGGTAGCTATGGTTCGTCCGTGGGGGAAGGGAGAAGTCATTTTGGTTTCCACTCCTTTGCTTTTTACCAACTACGGAGTGCTGGACGAGAAAAATGCGACTTATATATTCCGTCTATTATCGCAGATGGGAGAGTTGCCTGTCGTCCGTACCGAAGGATATATGACAGAAACTGCTCAGACGCAGCGATCTCCTTTGCGTTATTTTCTGTCGCAAAGACCGCTTCGCTGGGCGATATACCTGTCGATGTTTGCCATATTACTCTTTATGGTGTTTACGGCGCGAAGGCGGCAGCGGGCCATACCCGTAGTGCATGAACCGGAAAACAAATCCCTTGAATTCACCAAGCTGATAGGTACGCTTTATTACCAAAAGCATGACCATGCGAATCTGGTTCATAAGAAGTTTACCTATTTTGCAGAAGTGTTGAGGAGAGAGATTCAGGTAGATGTGGAAGAAGTGGCGGATGATGAGCGCTCTTTCCATCGGATTGCTCAGAAGACGGGGATGAGTGTGGAAGAAATCAGTAAGTTTATCCGCGAAATCAGACCGGTGATTTATGGAGGACGTGTCCTTTCCGGTGAGGAAATGAAGGGATTTATTGACAAAATGAATGAAATAATCAATCATATTTAAAGAAGATATTTATGGAAGAGAATACAGAACAGCGGGTAGATTTAACTCTCTTTTCCGGGAAGATACAGGAATTGAAAGATCAGATTGCTTCCGTTATTGTGGGTCAGGAACAGACGGTGGATTTGGTACTGACGGCAATCCTTGCCAATGGTCATGTGCTGATAGAAGGAGTGCCGGGAGTGGCAAAGACATTGCTTGCCCGCCTGACAGCCCGCCTGATTGATGCGGATTTCAGCCGTATCCAGTTCACACCGGACTTGATGCCGAGTGACGTGTTGGGTACCACTGTGTTCAATATGAAAACCAATGAGTTTGACTTTCATCAGGGACCGATCTTTGCTGATATCGTACTGGTGGACGAGATCAACCGTGCTCCTGCCAAAACACAGGCAGCCCTGTTCGAGGTGATGGAAGAGCGTCAGATCAGCATTGACGGTATTACTCATAAGATGGGAGAGCTTTATACCATTCTTGCTACACAGAATCCGGTGGAACAGGAGGGAACCTATAAACTTCCCGAAGCGCAGCTCGACCGCTTTTTGATGAAAATAACGATGGATTATCCTTCGCTGGAGGAGGAAGTAAATATTCTGGAACGTCACCATACGAACGCTTCATTAATTAAGCTGGACGATATCAAGCCTGCCATCACCAAAGAAGAGCTCTTGTCACTGCGTGCTTTGATGAATCAGGTATTTGTAGACCGTACATTACTCCAGTATATAGCATTGATTGTGCAGCAGACGCGTACCAGCAAAGCCGTATATCTTGGTGCTTCTCCGCGTGCTTCTGTGGCGATGCTGCAATCTTCCAAAGCGTATGCCCTTTTGCAGGGACGCGACTTTGTGACACCGGAAGATATTAAGTTTGTTGCTCCGTATGTACTTCAGCATCGTCTCATTCTGACGGCAGAAGCGGAAATGGAAGGATATTCTCCGGTAAAAGTAACCCAACGTTTGATCGATAAAGTAGAGGTTCCCAAATAATAACCGGATCTCTATAATTCGTAACTTAAAACTCAGAACCTGAAATTGTACTTAACCCGTCGTTTCTATATTGCCCTTATTCTGGTTATCCTGTTGTTGGGTAGCGGATATCTGTTTGCTCCGTTTTTTAGATTCGGGCAGTGGGCGCTCTTAGCCTTGTTTCTATTTGTGTTGGCAGATGGATATGCTCTCTATCAGACCAAAGGGATTCAGGCATCCCGTCGATGTGCTGACCGTTTCTCCAATGGGGATGATAATGAAGTGAGTATCCGTGTCGAAAGTACTTATCCGCGTCCGATCTCGTTGGAGATCATAGATGAAATACCTTTTATCTTCCAGAATCGGGATATCAGCTTCCGGACGACTCTCCAGCCGGACGAAGGGAAAATGATCCGTTATCATCTTCGCCCGACCCGTCGCGGCGTTTACTCTTTCGGACAAATCCGCGTATTTGTAACCGGTAAGATCGGTTTGCTTTCTCGTCGGTATACGTGTGGGAAGCCACAGGATATCAAAGTATACCCTTCCTACCTGATGCTTCACCGCTATGAATTGCTGGCAATGAGTGATAATCTGACCGAACTGGGTATCAAGCGTATCCGCCGGGTAGGCCATCAAACGGAATTTGAGCAGATTAAGGAATATGTAAAAGGAGACGATTATCGGACTATTAACTGGAAAGCGAGTGCCCGCCGGCACGAGTTGATGGTGAATGTTTATCAGGACGAACGTTCTCAACAGATTTACAGTGTGATAGATAAAGGCAGAGTGATGCAGCAGGCTTTTCGGGGAATGACTTTGCTTGATTATGCTATCAATGCTTCACTGGTACTTTCGTATGTAGCGATGCGGAAAGAGGATAAAGCAGGGTTAGTGACCTTTGACGAGCATTTTGATACTTTTGTTCCGGCTTCCAAACAGCCCGGCCACATGCAGACGCTGCTTGAAAAGCTGTACAGCCAACAGACTACTTTCGGTGAAACGGATTTCTCGGCTCTTTGCGTGCATTTGAACAAACATGTCAATAAGCGTAGCCTTTTGGTTCTATATACCAACTTTGCCAGCATCAGCAGCATGAACCGCCAGTTAGCTTATTTGCAGCAGCTTAATCGTCAGCATCGTTTACTGGTTGTTTTCTTTGAGGATGCCGACTTGAAGGCGTATATAGAAAGTCCGGCCCGAGATACAGAAGATTATTACCGGCATGTGATTGCAGAAAAGTTTGCTTTTGAGAAGCGACTGATCGTTTCTACATTAAAGCAGAACGGCATTTATTCGCTGTTGACAACTCCCGAAAATCTGTCGATTGATGTAATCAATAAATATCTGGAGATGAAATCGCGGCAATTGTTGTAGCAGAGTTTCGTCTCAAATTACTGGTGATTTCTTGTTTAAAAAGGGGATTGTCCCATTGCCTTTCGGGTTTCTACAAAGAAGAATACAGCCATCCCTATGATAATGACTCCCAATATGCCGTAGAAAAGCCGTGCTCTGCCACGTCCTACATTCCTGACAATTGTTTGGGCGTTGCGTGTGGTGAAGAACCAGTTCCAGTTCAATAATGAGGCTAGCAGGGAGGTGATTCCCGCTAGCGCAAAAATAGCTTGTACGATGTATTGTCCGGTCATAGTCTGATCACTCTGCTTCCGTCTTCCAGTTCTTCAATCGTAACCTTTACAGCATCCCCCGGCAGCAATTCTTCCACCAGTTCCGGCCATTCGATGAAGCAGAGGGCGCCGCTGTAGAAATAATCTTCGTATCCCATGTCATACACTTCGCTTAACTTTTTGATGCGGTAAAAGTCGAAATGATAGATCAATTCTCCGGTTTCGTCCGAACGATATTCATTGACGATAGCGAAAGTAGGAGAACTGATGACGTCTGATACACCCAGTTCCTCGCAAAGAGCTTTGACGAATGTTGTTTTGCCTGCTCCCATTTTGCCGTATAAAGCGAAAACAGTGTTATCACCCATAGCAGCGATAAATTCGCGGGCTGCTTCGTGGATACTTTCCAATGATTGAATCTTGATTTCCATATACTATTCTATTATTATGACTGTTTCTTGCAACAACTCTTTCCGATCTTGCAAACGGCATAAATCAGGATGGAGAAGAATATAATCGAGGCTCCCGAAGGAACTTTCCAATGATAAGAGATAAACAGACCGCCCAGACATCCCAGAAAACCGATACCTATGGACAGCCAGATGATTTTTTTGAAACTGTACGTGAAGAGGTTTGCCGTCATTTGCGGAATGGTGAGCAGTGAAATGGCCAGAACGATACCGACCATGCGCAGACAAGCAACGATGGTCAGGGCGATAAACATCATCAGCACATATTCGAATACCTCTACCGGAATCTTTTGAGAACGGGCAAACTCACGGTCGAATGCGATAGATACGATTGGACGGATAAACAGATAAAAGAATCCGGTCAGTATGAATGCCAGTATGCCGAGCATCCACAGGTCCGCCTGATTGATGGTCAGGATATTACCGAAAAGATAGGCTGATAAGTCCGGAGCAAATCCCGGTGACAGGAAGCTGAACATGATTCCTAAAGCCATTCCTAATGTCCAGAACACCGCGATCGCGGAATCTTCGCGCATATCTTTCCGCCGGCTCAGCCACTCCACGCCGAATGCGGATAATACGGAGAAGACGGCGGCTGACAATATGGGAGAAATTCCCGCGAACAGTCCCAGCCCTATTCCTCCGAAAGATGCGTGAGTAATTCCTCCACTGATAAATACCAGGCGGCGGGTGACAATGTAAGTACCGATAATCCCGCAGGCGATGCTTGCCAGTAAGCTGCCTAGCAGAGCATGTTGGAAGAATGTATATTGTAGTAAATCCACTTCTTTAGTTATTGATTACAAGTTATATGATAAATAACAAATTCCACGCGGCTACTATCGACCGATGACAGATGATGTGCAGGCGGTCAGGCCTCTTTGTGTCCTGCGGTTCTTCTTTCTCCGATGATCAGAAAAACTTCATCTTTGAGGTCATCCGGCAGTTCAATACCGCGAAGCTGTAAACTGCGTACCCAGCCTGCTACATCGATATCCTGCATAGTATATAACACATCCCTGAATTGGTTTGTTTCTTCTTCCGTATAAGCATCCGCCTCTTTTCCGATGAACAGATCCAGTTCTTCGTCATCGTAGTACTCTATTTTTTTGCTGACAGCAGCCAGCAGGCTGTCCTTTTCGCACACTTCGTGTTGTCCGCAGCATTCTGCATCTACTTCTTTCACTTCCGGCATGTGATCCAGTTCGCCTCTTTCTATTTTCTTTTTCAGTCTGTTGTTGCGGATATAGCCGGCTATCAATGCAATGATACCTAGCAACACTAGACCTATAATAAGTATCCACATAGTCTGTACTGATTCAAATTTCTGCAAAGTTACTTATTAATTTGCATTCTATCATGGATGGTATCTATTTCTTTTCTTACTTTTGTGCGTTACTAACTTAAATATACATAGATGGTGAAGCATAGAAAGTGGATGATTTGCATATTTATAATATGTTTGATTGGTGGACTTTCTTCTTGTGCGGAAGATAGAAGTGTGATTGGGGATGATTTTGAGATACCAAAGTTGACAGACGAAAATACGATTGAATTTACTGTAGATGTTCTCGGTGAGTGGACGCAACTGGAAGTATTTGGCGGTGGCGGCAGAATGGCTATCGAGTGGGGAGACGGAAGACTGCAGAAGATCGAAGATCCCGAAGCGGGACTGATTACATATAAATATGGCAACAGAAGAAGTTACCGGGTGAGAATATGGGCGGAAGAGCTGGATTATTGTAATCTGGGAAGTTTGCTGCTTCCCGTAAAAGACCTTCGTATAGGGAACTTGCCTAAAATGAGAGATTTGGCTCTTACCTGTTTTGCCAATACCCGGGAAATTGACCTGAGTCGTTCCTGTCCCAATGTGGAGAATGTGAACATAGGCAATTGTGCTGATCTGGAGTATGTCGATATAAGTCAGTGTGATAGCCTGAAGTCGGTATTGATTGGCGGAAACCCGAAACTGACATCACTCGATGTGACTGATAAATGTAAACTTAAAAATCTGAATTGCTCCGGCAATCAATTGAGTTCTCTTTCGCTTAAAGACTTACCCCAGTTGAACAGTCTCGATTGTAGCTACAATCCGGAATTGAGCAGGTTGGAATTTGATGAGAAAATGGAGATTAGCACCTTGTTTATAGGTCATTGCAACTTTCAGAATCTGGATTTCCTGGACAGGCTGCCTTTGTTGCTGGAGTTTGTCTGCCGGAACAATCAATTGAAAGAGCTGGAATTGCCGGAATCTCTTTGGATAAAGTATCTGGATTGCAGCAATAATCAGCTGACTCGTTTGTCTATTTCGGAAAACTGGTTATTAACGAGGGTCGATTGTCATTCCAACCGGCTGGACAAAGAAGCATTGAATCAATTATTTGAAATGCTGGGTACGGCCAGTGATTATCCTCATTCTAAATCATATCTTTCTTACTATGATAATCCGGGCGAGTATACTTGTAATCAGGAGATGCCCGTAAGAAATGGGTGGACTATAGAAGAAAAGGGTGCTCAATAAAAAGCGCAAACAGTAAGTACGGCGGTAGAATAGTGAAGGCTATTTTTACTCGTCTGAACGGTTATTTAAAATAATCCCGTATATTTGTGATAATAAATCGGATGACTATGATACGACGTAGGCTTTGCCTCTTATTCTTTCTGACTGGGCTGACTATGTTTGCCTATTCGCAAGGGTTGTTATTCCAGGCTAATGATAAACAGATAAAGGAAAGGACTTCTCTTCAGATCTTTAGTGAAGAGGAGATACCTTGTTTTACGAAAAACTTTCAGTTAAGCTTTGAACTTTCTATTCGCGATTTTGATACTTTCGGATATGTTTTCCTGTTGAAAGAAGATCAGGGAAAGATGAAATACAGCTTTACATATACTTATCTGGACGGTGATAACAGTACGTTCAAGTTTAATACGGACGGTAAAGAAAATCATTACTCTCTGAACTTACGGAATGATGCGTTGGCATACCAGTGGATTCCGGTTTCGTTTACATTCGATTTGCAGCACGACCTGCTGACCATTCATATTGGAGACAACGAGAAAGAAATCAAGACTCTGGGATTGAAAGCACCTTTTTGTCCGCAACTTTTCTTTGGACGTCATGATTATATTCTGGATATGCCGACTTTTGCCATTCGTAACTTGAAGCTGGAAGGAGATAAAAGTTACTCATGCACTTTTCCTTTGAATGAAAATGAAGGAGAAGAGGTGCATACCTCTACAGGAAAGGTACAGGGAACGGTTGTTAATCCGGTCTGGCTTATTAACGGTTCTTATCATTGGGAGAAGCTTTTTGAATATCATTCACAAACACCCTCCGGCATCACTTTTGAACCGGACAGCCAGAGATTGATCGTTTTCAGTCAGGATTCACTTCTTACTTATAATTTGTTGAAACGTCAGTCGCAGACTAGCTCTTATGCCAACAGGCTGCCGGTAAAACTGCAACTGGCTACTCACTTTATGAATACTACCGATGGCAAACTCTATGTCTATGAATTAAACAACCTTCCTTTGGGAGATGTTACCGTAGCGGCTCTTGACTTGAATAAGTGGGAATGGGAACAGACGGGTACGGCTGCCTTGCCCGTACAACTGCACCATCATGATGGCTTCTGGGATGAAACGACCGGTAAATATCTGATATTTGGTGGTTTTGGAAATAAGCGCTATAATAATACTTTCCTTGAATATGACATTGCGACAGACCGGTGGGATACGCTATCTTATTCGGGTGACAGAATTATTCCCCGTTATTTCTCCGGTATGGCGGTCAATAAGAACCGGGAACATGTGTATATTTTCGGAGGAATGGGCAATGAATCGGGCGAGCAAAGTGTAGGCAGGAATTATCTTCAGGATTTCTATCTGCTTGATAAAAAACAGAAAACGGTAAGACTCTTGTGGCAGAATACTTCGGAGCACCGTCTCGTAGTAGCCCGGGATATGATACTGACTCCTGATGAGAAATATGTTTATGCCTTGTGTTATCCGGAATACCTCTCGGATACGTATCTGCAACTATACCGTTTGACGGTTGCCGATGGAACGGTAAAAATCTTGGGAGACTCAATTCCGATGCGTTCCGAAGAGATCATGACGAATGCGAATCTTTATTATAATTCACTGACACATGAGTATTATTGTACTACAGCGGAGTTTGACAAGGAAGGCCATACGGTCATTCGGACTTACGTATTGGCTGCTCCTCCGGTTTCGCTGGATGAGATTCGTTCTTATGGTGCAAGGTCTTCCCTCGCGCTCTCCTGGGGATGGCTTATTGCAGCAGTAGGAGGGATATCGTTGTTTGGTATCGGATTCTTATTTGTCAGAAAACGACGGAGGAAATTATCGGAGAAGATTTTGAAACAATCGCCGGCACCAGAGCCGGTATCTGCTCCGACAGAACCGGGGAAGAATGTGTCAGTGAAAACTGCTCCTTCGAGAGAAAAGATTGAAGAATTGATCGTACGTCCTAATGCGATCTATATATTCGGTTCTTTTACGGTGACCGATCGTAATGGCCGTGATATAACCCATTTGTTCAGTTCCAGATTACGGCTGGTATTTGTCTATGTTTTGCTTCATAGTACTCATAATGGTGTTTTGTCCGCTTCTCTGAATGAAGTCTTCTGGCCGGATAAACCCGATGATAAGGTTAAAAACCTGAAAGGGGTAACGATTAACCAGATACGAAAGAACCTGACCGAGCTGGACGGAGTGGAACTGGTATATGATAAAGGTTATTTCCGGTTGGTATTTACTGACTGTTATTGTGATTATTTCCGTTTCCGCATGTTGAAGAATGCTGAAGAAGTAGAGAATGAACTGGGTATCTTATTAATGCGTGGGAAGTTTCTGGAGGGTATGGATGCAGGAATGATGGATCACTTTAAGCAGAAAGTAGAAGAATTCCTGGCTTCTTTCTTACCGTTGGAAATCGAACGTTTGTATCAGCAGCACAAGTATGACGCTGTCATCCGTTTCTGTAATGTGCTTTTCCGGGTAGACCCGGTGAGTGAGTTGGCATTGGCGTATTGTATACATGCGCTTCATCATATAGGCTCTACGCAAGAGGCTATCATGCAATATTCTCTTTTTGTTCGTGAGTATAAGCAGATGATGAATGAAGATTATTCGACTTCTTATGCTGACCTGATGAGTAAAAATCCTCCATTTCATCGATGAAAAATCATTGGTTAATGATATTTATCCGCTTATTAATCCGTTATTAACCCACCACTAATAAGTTGCTTAACCTCGCTACATTAGATTTGCAGCGATGTTATTTACTTATTGTTTTATTTAAAACCTAATACGTATGAGAACAAGATTCATTATGAAACTTTGTTTCCTTTATTTGTTGGTTTGGTGTATGAGCTCGTGCAAGAGTGACAATGGCGATTCGGTACGACCGGTAGCTCTTGAATGTATGTACACCCATCTGACTGACATGACGAACATGCTTGATACTGCAAAGATCGGTACAAGCGACGGTACTTTTCCCCTGGCAAACGCCCAAAGTCTGCAAAGTGCCGTTGAAGAACTGCAAAAGGGTATTTCTAAAGGTATGGCAGGACAATTTGTATTACAGTATGAGATTGATAATTACTGTATTGCTGCCGAAAAGGCGATTACCGAATTTCAGGATTCCTATCAACAGACATTGCAACCGGGCACACCAGCCGAGCTGAAAATATTCGGTATCGATGGTAAGGGACGTATTGAATTTGGTGCCGATCCTGCCTATGGTGGCGGCAATACCTTTACGGTAGAGAGCTGGGTGAAGTATGATGCTGGTTTCTTTGAATCGGGAATCGGAAGTTTCCTTTCTACTTTTGACGGCAGACAGCCTAATGAGGGATGGATGATTAACTTTTTAGGCTCTAATCTTCGTACTACTATTGGTATGGGACCGCAGGAAGGTCGTGTGCTGGAAGAAGGCCGTGCTTATCCTGACAATTTTGGTAAATGGAATCATATTGTAACAGTTTGGGATAATACCCTTTCGGAAGGACAGCTTAAAATGTATGTGAATGGTGAGTTATTCTTCAGCAAGACGAATGATGTGAAGAATGATGCCGGTGTCTTGCAGAATTATATGCCGAATACCCGTAACCAGAATATGTGGGCATTCCAGGAACCGACGGATAATTCTCGTTGTATGACGGGCTTTATCAAGAAATTCCGTATGTGGAGTACAGCGAAGTCTGCTGATGAAGTAAAGACATTGATGAATTCGGACGTGACCGGGATAGAAAGCGGACTAGTGTGTGCATGGGACTTTACATCAGTGGCGGAGGACGTTACTAACATTCCTGACAAGACAGGAAAGCATGCGGCAAAGATCGTAGGAAACTACAAGTGGTTTAAAGCTGGAAACTAACCTTAATAAACAGACGAAGAATATGAAAAATAATATAATAAAAATAAGAGCTTTCCTGTGTCTGCTGTTTCTGGCGTGCGGATGGGTAAGCGTACAGGCACAGCAAGTGCTTACGGTGAAAGGTGTTGTGGTAGATGCTCTGAAAGAGCCGTTGCCCGGAGCCAGTATTCAGATAGTGGGAATGTCTACCGGTACGGTGACAGATCTGGACGGTAACTTCAGTATTCAGGTGCCGAAGGGAAAAAGCATTTCAGTTTCTTTTATAGGATATGTAACGCAGGAAATTCCTGTTAACCAGAATCAGACAAAACTGACAATTCAGTTGCAGGATGACTCCAAACAGCTGAATGAAGTAGTTGTGATCGGATATGGTACTGTAGAAAAGAAAGACCTTACAGGATCGATTCAATCGGTAAGCAGCAAAGAACTGAGCAAGCTAGTTACTACTGATGTGACGGAAACATTGAACGGACGTGTCGGTGGAGTACTTGTAAACAAGACCTCCAACCGTCCCGGATCAGATACGAAAATAGAAATTCGTGGTATTAACTCCTTCAATTTCTCCAATGAACCTTTGTATGTGATTGACGGTGTACCTTCACAAACAGGAATGCGTCATCTGAATGCTGCTGATATTGAGTCTGTTGATATTCTGAAAGATGCTTCTTCCAGTGCAATCTACGGTTCACGTGGCGCAAACGGTGTAGTGATTATCACTACTAAAGGGGCTAATAAACGTCAGGGATTCAACATTGACTATGCAGGCTATGTAGGATTCAAAACTCCCACACGTATTCCGGAAATGATTGGTAATATGGGTAATGGTATGGAATATGTAGATTACCGCATTGCTTTGTGGAAGAAGAAATACGGAGATGCTTCTTTGAGCCGTCCGGACTTTCTGACTGATGACGAGAAACGCCGCATCAAGCATGGTGAATATTACGATTGGTTGCGGGAACTTTCTCAGAACGCATTGACTACCAGCCATTCTCTTTCTGCTACGGGAGGAACGGACAAATTGTCTTTCTCTTTCGGATTGGGATATTTGAAGGATGACGGTATGGTAGGTGATGAAAGTTTTGAGCGTATCACAGCCAATATCGGATTGGAATACCGTTTTTCGGAAAAATTTAAGACAGGTATTAACAGCTATATATCTTTGAATAATACGAATGAAGGGGCCAATGATGCATTGATCAATGCTTACTTTTTACCACCGACGGTTAGCCCGTATGATAAAGACGGAAGTTATCTTTTCAATTGTCAGCCTACTTCCAGCAAAATCAATCCGTTTGTTCAGATTGAAAATAATAAAAGAGAAAAAGAAGCGAACTATACCAACTTCTCCGGTTATCTGGAATATCAGCCGATTAAGGGACTGAGACTGAAATCGCAAATTGCGGTACAGTATGATTCGGATATAAGCGGAGAATGGGTTGGAACCATGACACAGGCCAAGGGAGGTTTAAATGCACCGGAAGCCTACCGGAGTGAAGGACGGAATATGAACTGGGTATGGGATAACATTATCACTTATGATAAGACATGGAAAGATATTCATCGTCTGAATGCTATCGGTCTGTACAGTGTACAGAAAGAAACTCACAAAGGTTCGGAAATGCGTGGTGACGGTCTGCCTTACAACTCCGACTGGCATGCGATTGAAACTGCCGAAGAAATCCGTGATGTGAAGAGCTATTATTGGGAATCGTCCATGCTTTCTTTTATGGGACGCGTCAATTATACATTGATGGACCGTTACTTGTTCACCTTAACAGGTCGTTATGATGGAACATCCCGTCTGGCTACCGGAAACCAATGGGGATTTATGCCATCGGCTGCTGTCGGCTGGCAGATGAAGAACGAAAACTTCCTTAAAGATGTGGATTGGCTGAATAGCCTGAAGTTCCGTGTCAGCTGGGGTAAATCGGGTAATAACAGTATCGATCATGATATCACTTGGACGAAACTGGACCTGACACATTACATCTATGGCGGCAAGGGAGAAAATGCTTTTGGGCTTGGTGACCGTAAAGGTAACAAGGACCTTCGTTGGGAGATGACGTCGGAATGGAACTACGGTCTTGATTTCGGATTTCTGAATAACCGTATCAATGGTACTATTGACATTTATAGCCGTACTACTAAAGACTTGATCTTTGCCCGTTCGGTAGGTAACCTGAACGGCTATGGCTCTATCCTCGAAAACATAGGAACGTCTTCCAATAAAGGTGTGGAAATCGGATTGAATACAGTGAACGTTGCTACAAAAGACTTTACCTGGAAGACAAACCTGACATTCTCACTGAACCGTAATAAGATTGTAGACCTTTATGGTGACAAGAAAGACGACCTGGCGAACCGCTGGTTCATCGGTCAGCCGATGAAAGTGATCTATGACTTGGAGAAAGTGGGTATCTGGCAGACGGAAGATAAGGAACTGGCTGCTAAATACGGTCAGGTGCCGGGACATATCCGCGTAGCCGATCTCGATGATAATTATGTGATTGACGAGCGTGATTATAAAGTACTCGGAACCCCGTCTCCCGACTGGACAGCAGGTATGACCAATACCTTTGCCTACAAAAACTGGGATCTTTCTTTCTATATGTATGCGCGTATCGGTGGTATCTATAATGATGATTTTACTTATATGTTTACCGCATGGGATAATGAACACTGGAACAAACTGAACGTGAAATACTGGACTCCGGAAAACCACAGCAACGAATATCAGCAGATAGGTGCGCAATCTTATCATACGCAGGTATTGGGTAAGATTTCCGGTTCGTTCCTGAAAATACAGAGCATAACGTTGGGGTATACCCTTCCCGAAACCTGGATGAAGAAGATGAAGATGAAAAATGCACGTGCTTATATCAATGTGCAGAATCCGTTTACATTTACAGACTATCTCGGTCCGGACCCGGAAACCATTGGTGAAGATGTGTATAAATCTCTGTCGCTCTATCCGATGACGTTTACTTTTGGAGTGAATTTAACCTTCTAAATACTTGAACCCTTATGAAACGACTAAAAGAACAAATCAAATATGTGGCACTGCTGGCAGTATGCTTGTTGAGCGGATGCTCCGATTTTCTGGACAGTTACAATCCTTCGGCAGTAACGGATGATTTTTACAATACGAAAGAAGGACAGCAGAAATTGCTGACTGATATAAATGCCCGTTACCGCAATGTCTTTAATACAGGCGAGTTGCAATATTACGGAACAGATATCTATATGGCTATCTCCGAAGAACCTGCCGAACGTATGTTCAACGGATACGATAAGACGTTCAACTCTACCGCTCCTGTCGTGGGCGATTACTGGAAAGTGCTTTATAAGATTGTGCAGGAAAGCAATATCCTGTTAAACCGCTGTACCCCGGCTATTGCGGGAAATGATTATACTTCACTGACTGCGCAAGCCCGTTTCTTCCGGGCAATGGCCTATTATTATCTGGTCGAAACTTTCGGTCCCGTTCCATTGCTTGTCGAAGAAAATACAGATGTCATTCAACAGGCGGAACGTACGAGCGAACAAGCGATTTATACTTTTATCATTACTGAACTGAATGCTATCAAAGACCAGTTGGACATGACTACCAATTCAGCAGGAAAGGTGACCAATGCGGCAGTGATTCATTTTCTGGGTAAGATGTATCTGACACGTGCTTACAAATCTTTTGCCGAAGCGAATGACTTCTCTGAAGCAGCTACGACATTCGACCTGCTGATAGAGAATCCTTCCTCGGGATATGCTTTGCAAGAGAACTTTGCGGCTTTGTTTGACGAAAACAATCAGGCTAATTCCGAAGTAATCTGGGCGATACAGTACGGACTGGACAAGAACTATCGGGGAGGCGGAAATCCGCAACAGGCACAATTCGGATTTAATATTGTAGCATTGGAGCCTGATATGTTTACGAAGAGTCAGAGTGATTATTCTAATGCGTCCCGTAAATACTGGGTAAATCCGAAAGCTCATGAACTTTATACAAATCCGGAGATAGATACCCGGTATGATGTCACTTTTGCACGTGAATACTACATTAATAACCCGGATAATGCCGACTACGGTAAACTGGGAATCTATTTTCCCCGTTGGAATGATAAGTCGGGGATGAGTAATAATGCGAAGAAGTACTATCCGTTTAAGCAGGATGATGAATATGTATGGTATCCGCAGTCTACGGCACTGCCTGTTCTGGAAACAGCCTCAGACCGTATGCCGATGATTCAGAAGTTCCGTGACACGAAGATACAATGGGGAGAAGGCGGTTCGCGTGAAGATGTAATCTTCCGTTTGGGTGATACTTACTTGTTGTGTGCTGAGGCTTATCTGGGAGCCGGTAATAAGAAACTTGCTTTGGAACGGATCAATAGCATACGTAAACGTGCAGCCAAAGATGCCACTGCTTACGAAGCCATGAAATTGACGGATTTGGATATCAATGTGATTATGGACGAACGGGCCCGCGAGTTGATGGGAGAGCATGACCGCTGGTTCGATCTGAAGCGTACGCAGACATTGCTGGCACGTGTACCGGCATACAATCCGTTTGTGGTGAAATATGATAATTTGAATGCGAATCATCTGGTACGTCCTATTCCGCAGGATGAACGGAATAAGGTGGACGGATTATCACAGAATGAAGGTTATTGATTAATGGTTAACTAACAAATGAAAGAATTAATTATGAAAACGACTATATGTGGTGCTGCACTATTGCTCAGTCTGACGGTAGCCAGTTGCGAAGTGTACGAATCACCGGAAATAAATCAGGGTTTAGACGAAGAAAACAAGACTTCTCTTTATGTAGATGCTTACGATCCTATCAGTAATGTGGGGCAATACTACATGCCGGAGATGACAGTGAAACCGAAAAAATATTGGAACTGCGTGGAAGTTGTTACGGTCGGCAGTCGTAATGACCTGGGACAAACCGAAAAAGTACGCGGATTACAATATCACTTGATGTGTCAGTCATTGGCAGGATTGGCTAACCGTGCCGTAGAACAAGGTAAAAGCGAAATAGCCGTTTGGCTGCACGACCACGGAGGCAATGACTCTTATAAATTATCTAAGCAGGCGCTCGAAGATATGGGTATTCATGAACAGGGAATGCAGAGTGGTCTGGAACTGGCACGTAATGATTATGGACCGTCTGAAGGAGTAACTATTCAGTTGAAAGGTATGTTTGACGGATATGTGTTGACGGATATCGAGCGTAATCCGGAAAGTGGAGTGGTAGCTTCTGTGGCATCTCATGTGTATAACTCTATTATAGTGGATGTTCGTGATAAAGAATATTACGAGGAGGCAGGATATGCGATGAAGTATGATGCCAGAAACAAAACCACAGCTCAGGCATGGGCGGAATTTAAAGACAAGTGTAGCAACAAAGCCTTGGTGGTAATGCCTGTACAGACGGGTGAACTTCGGGAGTTTGCTATTAAGAATAATCTTTTTGTTCTGAATCTGAATAAACGTCAGGGCAGTTCGGCAGGTGGACAAAATACGGCTCTGCTGAAAGAAATCCTGGCTTGGCTGGAACCCAATGCACCTGTATACGGATGGGAGCAAGGGGTAAGTGAGGATGCTTTTGTTGATCTGGTGTCCAAGAGCGGCCATCCGATGATTCCTTGTGACTGGAGTTATAATCACTCGCTGACTTCTTTGCTCTATTCTCAACGTCAGCGACCTACATTGGCCCGTGTCAAGAATCCGCAATTCTTTGATTACACCCGGAAGAAGAATTTTGTTTCTTTCTTCCTGTCCGATGGCGACAATATCCAATGGATGATGAATGACTTTAAAGATTACTATAATGTTGCAGAAGCTGAGGAAGTGCGGATGACATATGGTATGCCCGCTTCCGTATTGCCAATGATGGCTCCTGCGCAATTCGACAACCTGTTGAGTCAGCAAAAGCCCAACTGCTCTATTCTGGAAATGCTGGGAGGTGGCTATTACTATGTAGACAATTATAGCGAGAACGGTGACCGGGCAAAGAACCTCAAAGTCGTGGCAGACCGGCTGGCAGCCCATATGCGTCAGCACCGTGTGAAGTTGTTGGGTGTGATGGCAATGAATGTAAAGTCGGAAGCAGCTAAGGAAGCATTTCAGGCGTATGTAGATGCCAATGATCAGTTGGAAGGTATTGTTGCTCTTCAATATAGTCCTTATGCAGGCGGCGGTGGCGAAGTAATTTGGGTAACGAATAAGGCAGGATATGACATACCTGTTATTACAGTGAAATATTCTCTTTGGAATTTTGGAAATCGTAATACAGAACGTGAAGGGACTCCTGCTTATATTGCCGGAAGACTGAAACAGGAAGCACAGGAAAAAAGTTTCTCTGTAGTCTGTGTACACGCGTGGAGTAATTTCTCAGATCACGGACAAACGGAAGATCCGCTGATAGAAAATCAATCCGGAAATATTCGTGGAGCCGGAGCAGCCAAACTTTGTGCGGGACACCTGAATGAAAACTTTGAAGTAGTCAATTTACAGGAGCTGGTATGGCGCTTGCGTATGAGTGAGCGTCCTGAACAGACAAAGAAATATTTGAGTGAAGTATTTTAATTAACCTAAGTTATACAGATTCTCCGCACCGTTTCTCTTTTTTATAGGTAGGAAGAAAAGCGATGCGGAGGTTTGTCTGACTTAAGCAAACAATAATAAGTATGGTTTCAAGATTGCTTTTCTTATCAATCTGTCTTCCTTTTCTGTTTGCCTCGTGCCAACAGACGAAGAAGACGGTAGAGTTTGTAGACTACGTGAATCCTCTGATGGGTACTGAGTCTACTTTTGCATTTTCCCATGGCAATACGTATCCTGCTGTGGCAGTACCTTGGGGAATGAACTTCTGGAGTCCGCAGACGGGAGAGAACGGTAGTGGATGGATGTACACATATACTGACAGCCTGATGCGTGGTTTCCGGCAGACACACCAACCCAGTCCCTGGATAAACGATTACGGTACATTTTCTATTATGCCGCTTGCCGGAGAGCTGAAGGTCAGTCATAAGGAACGCCTGGTGCCTTTCTCCCATCAACAGGAGAAATCTACTCCTTATAACTATAGTGTTATATTTGACAATGGAGTACAGACCTCCCTTTCAGCTACTTCCCGTGGAGCTGTTTTTGAGGTTACTTTCCCTGACAAAGAAGACCAGTATGTAGTGGTGGATGCTTATAATGGCGGCGGTTCTATGGTGATTGAGCCGGGAAACAAACTACTAAAAGGGGTATCACGTTACAATAATGGAGGAGTGCCGGATAATTTCGCTAACTATTTTATGGTTGAATTCAGTCACCCGGTGACTGGATATGGGGTTTACAATGGTGATACACTGCTGCATGAGCAGACTCATGTGGCAGCTGATTACAGTTGTGCTTATCTGAAGTTCGACGTTCCGGCAGGAGAAAAGCTGACCATCCGCACAGCTTCTTCTTTCATCAGTCCCGAACAAGCTGCTATCAACTTCAATCGTGAAGTGGCAGATGCTGACGTTAAGCTGATCGGTGGAAAAGCCCGCGAACAATGGAATAATTATCTGGGGCGTGTAGAAGCCGAAGGCGGTACGGATGATCAACTCCGTACTTTCTATTCTTGTTTGTATCGTACATTGCTCTTTCCACGTGAGTTTTATGAATTTGATTCGCAGGGAAATCCTGTTTATTATAGTCCTTATGACGGTAATGTATACGATGGCTATATGTATACCGACAATGGTTTTTGGGATACGTTCCGTGCAGTTCATCCGATGTTCACGCTGCTCTATCCGGAGGTTTCGGAACGTGTGACACAATCTATTATCAATGCCTATAATGAGAGTGGTTTTATGCCCGAATGGGCCAGTCCGGGGCATCGTGGCTGTATGATTGGTAATAATTCCATTTCTCTTTTAGTGGATACATGGATGAAGGGTATACGTACTGTCGATGCAGAGAAAGCATTGGAAGCCATGATTCATCAGACACAATCCCGTCATCCGGAAATAGCTTCAGTTGGGCGTGATGGTTTTGAATATTATAATAAGATCGGATATGTTCCTTATCCCGAAGTTCCCGAAGCTACGGCTAAAACGCTTGAGTATGCTTATGCCGACTGGTGTATAGCCCGTTTTGCCGAAACATTGGGTAAACAGGATATAGCCGGTCAGTATTATCGGAGAGCGCAGAACTATCGTAATCTCTATTATCCGGAACATGGCTTTATGTGGACAAAAGATGCCAAAGGCAACTGGCGTGATAAGTTTGATGCCACCGAGTGGGGAGGACCTTTCACCGAAGGCAGTTCCTGGCACTGGACTTGGAGCGTATTCCATGATCCGGAGGGGTTGTCTGACTTGATGGGTGGTCATGAACCGATGGTAGCTCGTCTTGATTCCATGTTTGTGGCTCCGAACACATACAATTATGGAACTTACGGATTCGTAATCCATGAGATTGCCGAAATGGTCGCTTTGGATATGGGTCAATATGCGCATGGCAATCAGCCGGTGCAGCATGCTATTTATTTATATGATTATGTCGGTCAGCCCTGGAAAACACAATACCATATTCGCAATGTGATGGACAAGCTTTATAATCCCGGCAGCAAGGGATATTGTGGGGATGAGGATAACGGTCAGACATCGGCATGGTATGTGTTTTCTGCGATGGGATTCTATCCTGTTTGTCCGGGAATGCCTGAGTATGCTATTGGCTCTCCATTATTTAAGAAAGTGACTTTACATCTTTCCGAAGGAAAAACTTTTACAGTTTCGGCGGCAAATAATGCGGCAGACCGTCCTTATATACAAAAGGCAATGCTCAATGGAGAAGAACTTTCCCGCAATTATCTGACTCATGATGAACTGTTGAAAGGGGGAGAATTGACGCTGTCGATGGATAGTGTTCCCAATACTCAGCGAGGCACACAGCCTGCGGACTTCCCGTATTCCTATTCCAAGTAATTTCAATAGGTTTTAGCATATATTTCATTGACCGGTATGGAGGAAATCCTGATGGATTTAATCTGTATCGGTCATTTTTTATCTATTTAGAGATAGATTCTGTGTTCTTTTCGTATTTTTGTATCATAGACTCTAAATGATACATCACGATGAAACAAAGTAAGTTATTGTTGGGCTTAATAGGAATATGTCTTCTGTTTGGATTCAGTTCTTGTGAGGGAGAAGATAAGAGTGTATTCGGTGATGATTTTGAAATCCCTGAATTGACGGATGCGAATACTATTCAGTTTACGGTCGATGTTACTGGTGAATGGAAAGCGCTACAAATAATTGTTGGCGGTGGAAGGATGGCTGTCGAGTGGGGAGATGGTCGATTGCAAAAAGTAGAAAATACAGATGCCAACCCTGTGATACACTATAAATACGGTAATAGTAAGACATACCGGGTGAGAATATGGGCAGAAGAACTGGAGTTTTGTAGTGTCGGAAATGAAGCAACTCCTTTTAGTGATCTTCGTTTGGGGTATTTACCAAAGATGAAAACTCTGAATCTTAATAGCTTCTTGGATACTCCGGAATTGGACTTAAGTACTTCTTGTCCGAATGTGGAAACCATTAATATTGGAAATTGGGCAGATTTGGAACGTATAGATTTGAGCCAGTGTGTGAAAATTCAAACAATAGATGTTTATTCCAATCCTGAATTAACATTACTAAAATTGGGACAACTTCCCGCATTGAGATCATTGAAGTGTATTTTTAATGATGCGTTGGTTTCTCTTTCCTTCAAGGGGCTAACTAACTTGAGTGATGTACAATGTGGTTCTAATCCGCAGTTGTCAATCATTGAAACAGGTGAAAAGATAAATGTGAGAAGTCTGTCAATAGGTGATTGTGCTTTCCGGTCCTTAGAATTTATAAATAGCTTTCCTTTATTACAAGAGTTGAGTTGTAGCTCAAATAATTTAACCTCTCTGGATTTATCGGAACTTCCACTCTTACGATCTGTTGATTGCAGTGATAATAAAAAATTGGTTCACTTGCAAATACCGGAGCAAAATTCGGTTAATCCAATATTGCAGAATTTGGATTGTAGTTTTTGTTATTTGGATGAGAAAGAACTGAATGCGATTTTTTGTGTATTACCTGTTGCTCCGAATCCCTATCCTGAATATCCAAGTGGCTATGGCATTACTTTCAATGGTAACCCGGGATCGGAAAATTGTGATCGGAAGCTTGTTGAAGATAAAGGATGGAATATTTTCGTCAATCCGGAAGATTTGATCAATAGATAATTGTGAATTGTTTTTTGCCTATTTAAAATCATGTATATTATGAAAAAGCAGGTTTTACTTTTTTCTTTGTTATGTGGCGTAACATCATTCGTGTGTGCCCAACTTCCTGTAGAAAAAGGCTTGAACACTATCAGCCGTTCTTCCGCCGAAGCGACTATCGGCTTTTTGGCAAGTGACGAATTACAGGGACGTGAAGCCGGATTCCACGGCTCCTATGTCTCCTCCGAGTATATAGCATCTTTATTGCGATGGATGGGAATACAACCTCTGAATGAAAGTTATTTCCAGCCTTTTGATGCTTATCGCAAAGAACGTCAGAAGAAAGGGCGTTTAGAAGTGCATCCGGACTCTATTGCGAAATTGAAACAGGAAGTTCATCAAAAACTGTCCATGAGAAATGTACTGGGAATGATTCCCGGTAAAAATACGAAGGAGTATGTGATCGTCGGCGCCCACTTTGATCATTTGGGAATAGACCCTGCGCTTGACGGAGATCAGATTTATAACGGAGCGGATGACAATGCTTCCGGCGTATCAGCGGTACTGCAGATTGCAAGAGCTTTTGTTGCCAGTGGACAACAACCGGAGCGGAATGTAATCTTTGCCTTTTGGGATGGAGAAGAAAAAGGCTTGCTTGGTTCTAAGTACTTTGTGCAGACCTGTCCTTTTGTCTCGCAAATCAAAGGATACCTGAACTTTGATATGATAGGTCGTAACAATAAACCGGAACAACCGAAACATGTTGTCTATTTCTATACAGCTGCTCATCCCGCTTTTGGCGACTGGCTGAAAGAGGATATTAAGAAATATAGTTTACAGTTAGAACCGGACTATCGCGCCTGGGATAATCCGGTAGGAGGGAGTGATAATGGAACTTTTGCCAAAGCAGGCATTCCTATTATCTGGTATCATACGGATGGACATCCCGATTATCACCAACCATCCGATCATGCCGACCGATTGAACTGGGATAAGATAGTGGAAATCACTAAGGCTTCTTTTCTTAATATGTGGAAGATGGCAAATGAGGTGTCATGGTAGAGCTTTTATTCTTTCTCTCCAAGTGAATTAAACATAAGTTTTGCTCCCATGCTCTCACTTTCTGCCTGTATCGCTTTGTTCATCGGCGTTTCAGCTATGGTAGCAACTGTGGTGGCAGAGTGGGAGCAAGCTGTTGCTCTCACTCTGCGTCGCCTTGCAATATGTGGTTTCCTTAATGTTATTGTTTGATTTGCAGGGTGTTAACTCCTGCTGTATCAACTGTTAATGATTGACATGCCAGTTATTAATAATTGAAAAATCAGGTGTTAATAGCTGATGCCTCATGCATTATTGGTTGATAAATGATTGGTTCTTTTTGAAAGAACAGGTGGATTGAAACTACTGTTACGACCGAGTAAACCGGATCATGCGGTTCATTAAATTCAGACGATTGGTGTTTCAAGAAGTTTCAAACGCTTGAAACACTTTGTTCCAAGGCTTGAAACACTTTGTTTCATTACTTGGAACACTTTGTTTCAAGGCATGAAACACTTTGTTCCAACGGTTGGAACTGGTCTTGGAACTACATGTTATGACTTTACCTTGTATTTTGATTTTGTTTCGTCCGATGATGACTGAGACTGGAGCTTGGGAAGTGACGGCAATAACTGCCATCACGTTGCCGTCACATCTTGCCGTCACATTGCTATCTGCTGATTATTAGTCTGATATCGTGGTTTTGTGACGGGTGACGGCAAGATGTGAGTAATTTAAAATTAGTGAGAGGGGAGTGACGAATTTACATTCTGCAGGGCAAATGCTCAATAAATGCAACATTCCCATTTTGCAAAAATCTTTCCCTCTTGTCGTTTCTCTCTCTTTCTTCTTCTCTTTGTGCCCTTCTTTATCCTCCCTATCCTATAATTCAGAAAATTTCCTTAGCTTTGCATACTATATTATATATCTACAACTATGACCATTCATTCATTTTCCCACTCAGATAAGCTTCCAGCGTAGAAAGAAGCAAACTCTTCCCAAAACGCCGGGGACGACTAAGAAAATAATAACGTCCGGTAGTAGCCATTTGATAGACTAACGCTGTCTTGTCCACATACACATAACCGTCATTTATCAGACTCTCAAAGTTCTGTATTCCTATGGGGTTAATCATAATGGGATGATATTTAAGTATTTACAACGCAAAGATAAACGATTTCCTCTCGCAGATAAAGTGAAGGGTGTTAAAAGATTGGGAATTAAAACTCTCATCCATCGTTCATGAATCCGGGAAACATCTTTTACTGTGTCTTCAGTTTCTTCTGATACTCACTGGGAGTAATCCCAAATACCTCTTTAAATGAAGTCGTAAAATGTTTGTGGTCACTATACCCCAAAGCAATGACCACTTCAGCCACAGTCACTGTTTTATTCTCCAACATCCGGCAGGCATATTTCATCTTTATATCTTTAATAAAATCCAGTGGAGTCTGTCCGGTTATTGCTTTAATCTTCCTCGATAACGTTGAACGTGACACATGGAGATGATCAGCCAAAGTAACAACATCAAGTTTGGGATCGGATATATTTTCCTCTACAATCTTCAACGCTTTTTCGATCAACTGTTCATCTAAAGATGTAAAGCCCGTATGTAAAATGAGGCCAGCCTTCGGATTATTTTTAAATTCAGTCTGTATTTTCCTTCGTTGTTTTAACAGGCTTGCCAATCGTACCTTTAACACTTTCGGTTCAAAAGGCTTCGGAATATAATCATCAGCCCCCACTTCATAAGAACTAATCTGATTTTCCGTACTAATTCGCGCTGTGAGCAGGACAACAATAATATGGCTTGTAGCAACATCACTTTTTATAGTCCGGCACAACTCCAAACCATCCATTTCAGGCATCATAATATCGCTCACGACAATATCTACGTTATGTTCTCGAATATATTCCAAAGCTATCCGGCCATTTTCCGCCGTTGCCACTTGATAAGTTTTAGCAAAAAGACCCTTCATCAAAAGCAGTAGCTCCGCATTATCTTCCACCAATAAAAGAGTATATTCTCCTTTTTCTCCTTCTTCCTCTGTTTCTGGCTCCTCGACTATCTCCTTCCCGTTCGTCTCGACAACCCGATCCTTGACGGAATCCACTTCCTTCAATTCATCAGCAGTGAAGCATTCTTTATCAATCGGTATCTCAACAATGAACAATGACCCTTTTCCCGGTTGACTCTCTACTGCTATCGTTCCATGATGCAGCTCCACCAATTCTTTGGTCAGTGAAAGCCCTATTCCATTAGACAATTCGGATTTATTATGCCTATTGCTATAAAATCGTGTAAAAATTCTATCCAGTTCTTTGGGAGCTATTCCTATTCCTTCATCCTGAATCCTGATCCGCAGATATTGATGCCTGTCGAATACATACACTTGCATATCAAGCCTCACCGATCTTCCCTGCGGAGTATACTTATAAGCATTAGACAGGAGATTAAATAAAATCTTATCCAACTTGTCTCGGTCAAAATAGCCCTTTATCTCCTCTTGTTCAGCTGAATATGAGAATACAATCTGTTTATTCTTCATCAACAGATCAAAACTATCCTCACAAATTCCCCGCACAACAGCAAGAATATCTCCATAAGAAACAAACAGTTTCATGTTCTTACTATCTATCTTTCGAAGATCCAGAATCTGTTGCAGCAACCTTTTCAATCTCCGGATATTGGTCTGAATCAGTCCAACCCGTTTCCTGTCTCCCTTATCCGGAGATTCTATTTCATCGGCAAGGCAGGAAAGTATTGTAAGAGGAGTAAGCAATTCATGAGATATGTTTGTAAAATACCGCAGTTTCATTTGCGTAACCTCTTCCATCAGCCGTTTATTGTTTTCCTGTTTAATCTGTTGAAAATAGAGATGTAGCATTGACCACAAAATACCGATTGCCAGCATCACATACAATGTATATGCCCACCATGTCTCATAAAAAGCAGGCAAACGATGAATGGTAAATTCGGTTATTTTATCACTCCACAACCCGTTCTTATCAGTAGCTTTTACCTTGAAGACGTATTTTCCCTTACCTAAATTGGTATAAAAAGCCGAGTTTTTGCCCTCTTCCGGATACACCCAATCATTGTCGACTCCTTCGAGACGATAAGCATAACGCACTTGTTCCAAGTTATGATAATCAAGGGAAGAAAAGTTTATCTCCAGACTCTGGTCATCGGGATTTATACGAACAGATTTCTTCAATGGATCTTCTGCCAACCCGCTATCCCAAATGCTCTTTCCTTTCACTGTAATATCCGTAATGTAAGTAACCACCTGCTCCGGAATACTCTCAAGTTGTTGGGAAGGAGGAATAGAAATAATTCCGGAAATTCCTCCAAAGAAGATTTCTCCTTTCCCATCATAATAAGAGGCGCGTGACAATAAACGATTTAACAAAAAATCAGACGTACCGGTATAATAACTTCTATATGCACCATTCCGGGGATTGTATTCTTTCACAGCCTGATTCGTTATTATCCATATATGATTATAATTGTCAACAATCACATTATTAATAATATCTCCTTTCATACCGCAAGCTATGCTATGTTCCGCAACTTCTTTCCGTTCGGAATCATACATCAATATCTCCCCCTCGCTTGTCCCCATCCACAGTTTGCCATCAGTCGTTACATCCACACAAGTGAAGTCCTTATTCAGAGGAAACAGTTCGGTCTTCTTATCCGGATACACCCTATAGATTCCTTTTCCTTTAGCCACTGCCCATATCCGTCCGTCACTCGTCTGTGTAATTCCGGCTACATTGCCAAGCTCATCAGATATCACCTCAAGCGTTCCGGTCGATATATGATACACATATAGCCCGGTAGTAGTACCAATCCATAAATTCTTCGCATTATCTTCAAAGAAGGAAGACGTTTCTCCCGGATTCCCGGTAACATCACCGATTTGTATACGGACTTCTTCTTTCATCTTCATGTCTTCCTGACTTAATCCGAAGACAGTAGAACCATACGGCATTGCCCAAACCCTACCGGGGATATGGGAAGGAATCAGATTACGCACCTCCCACAATGGAAGATTCCCGATGTTCTCGTTTTTTAAGTAATATCCGATCCTGTCAGTTCCGGAGTCATAGATATACAGTCCGTAACGTTCCTGGGAAAACCAAAACACCCCTTTACTGTCCATACATAAAGAGATAATAGCCGGGTTCGCCTTTATCTGCTCTCTCAAAGCAGGCAAAGTATATTTTTTTATAAAGTGTTTACGAATATCAATAATAAAACTCTCCATATCAAATGCCGATACCCATAGTTTTCCATCTCTGTCTTTATATATTTCATAAAGCATCTTGTTGCCGGGAGTAAGAAAGGAAGATGTGTCTACCTGTTCGAGCATTTTATCTTTCGTAATGCGGAAAGCAAAAAGGTCTTTTTTGGTAGTGACCCATAGATAATGGTAGACGTCATCCTGCACCATGTGATAAGTATCTCCCGTTGCCTCCCCTGTTACATCGACAGGAAGCGGTTGAGGAATATACTGACGTTCCGGAGACTGCTCTTCTGGATTGAAACGGACGATCCCTTTTCCCCAAGTGCCCAACCAATAGCACTGATGAGTTTCATCCCAGATAATCTTCTCAATATCCCGATATTCTTCATGATGGAAATAAGGTTCAAAGCTATCCGTCTCCTTATTCAATTTATACATTCCCCCTTGTGTAATGGATATTAATAAATGATCATCCTTGTTTTCGTAAACAGTATAAACAAATTGGGAAGAGTGATTATATTCTACAGGATATCGTTTGAGCAACTCGCCATTGGCGTCGTATCTGAATAAACTTCCGGATGTACTTACCCAAATCGTGCCATCCCTGGTCACATTGATGGAAAACACATTTCTGTCAGACACATTTCCCATGTTGACGGGAGTGATCCGGTATGTTGCCTTATCCAGTATATAAGCTCCCTGAAAAGTTCCGAACCAAATATGCTTCTCATGATCTTCATTAATGTAAGTGATATAATTATCATCCAGCAGCCCGTGATGAAACAAGTCAGAGCGAAACACACGGACATCATATCCGTCGCTCCGGCATAATCCGTTGAATGTGCCGTACCATATATAGCCGTCACTATCCTGAAATATCCGATGGATAGCCTTAACAGGTAATTTATCCAACGAGGGAATATCCTTAACCACTATTTCCTGCGCACAAACAGTACTCATGAACAAAGTCTGAAGCAATAGAAAGAGAAATACCTGGTTCAGCAATGAAAATTGATGCACATACCTGATGTTCATAGTATTATTCTTGAATATTTCAATGCGCAAATATATCAAAAAAGCTTCAACCTGACATAAAGACTCCCATATAAAATGAGGGTATTGCAAAAGTAAAATAATAACAGATTTCACTTTTACAACACCCTCACTTCTTTTTAAAATGACTAATACCTATTGAAAATTACCTATTTCTTATACAGCCAGATACCATAAGTAAACATATCTGCATTCTTTTCCGGTTTCTGTTCGCCCGGCCGGAACCATTGCCCGATGTTCACAAACGGAGTGAGAACAACATCTACTTTACTTCCTTTATACAACGCTTTTGTCCGATAGACAGGTCCCAACATATTGGCATAAGGTTTATTCACCACCGATGGCTTAACGTCTACATCCAATCGAATATCCTTTTCCTGATTCATGTCATCGTTACAAAGTTGCTTGTTCCACACCATATCCAGACAATAAACCACAGGTCCTCGTAAAAAAGCGTATGGAATTTTGTCTGTCGGCTCTTCTCTATACATGATCTCTCCTCTCGGAAGCGTATAAGTAGTATATTTACTATGGTGCTCACGCATCACCCATTTTTCCTCCATGGGAAAGGTAATACTAACCTTATCTCCTTTAGACCATTTACGGGATATTTTTAAATACGTTCCCGGCTGCACACCTGCCATATTCTCTCCATTTACAGATACCTGCGGAGTCTTGCACCAACTGGGAATACGCAGATTCAGAACTCTGTCGACAGCCTTCTCCGAAAGGATAGTCAACTCCATATTCTCCGCCTCCGGATAATTACCGGAGATTTCAAAAGTAAAACTCTTTCCTGCATATTGGGACGGCAGATACTGGTTCACAAAGAACTCTCTACCTCTTTCCGCATACATAAAAGTGGGCAACATGGAAATGATGCGATGTCCGCTTGCCGTACAACAGTCGGGACCGTGAAAATAGCCGGAAGGTTTGGAACCGTTCGGGGCGGTATGATAACGGCAGGAACCGGTTTCGCAATCTTGTGCGGCAAATACGTGATTAATCATCAACCGTTCCATTGCATCTGCGTATTTAGACTCTCCGGTCAGTTCCAGTAGCATCTGTGTGAGTTGCATCCACGACATAGTAGCACAAGTCTCTACCACATGTCCCGAAACCGGTTTTACGTAATCATGTTCATAATGTTCCGCCACACTGACACCACCGGTAATATACATCTGACGCTTGTGAATATCATCCCACGCTCCTGCTACTTTCCTGAATAGAGACTTGTCACCTGTGATACGATACAGGCGGAGAAAACCCATAAAATTCATCTGGAACGTATGCGAATGCACATAAGGCTGGAGCTTATCCACTCCCAATGTACCGTCGGCCACAGAATCCAATCGCGAAAAGGCATCCCAACCGCTCCATTTGTCAATGTTGCTAACGACCCATTTACTCCAATCCAGATACTTCTTCTTTCCCGTCAGTTCATACAACCGTGCAATAGGATCGCAAAGCAATGTCCCCTCCCATGAATAATGCACTCCATGTCCTGCAAAGTCTGACAAGGCATCCACTTGTTTCTGTTTATTCTCCGGGGCTCTCAAATCAGAAGGCCAGAATTCCAGTTTACCGGGTCCGAAATATTTCAAATAATAGTCTGCCAGCTTTTCAACAGCAGCCAACGCTTCTTTATCCCCTGTCTGCTCGTACACTGTAATAAAAGCATGAAAGACAAAATAGAGTTCATAGGCATCCATGCCTCTGACAGGTCTCGCGTCCGAACGGTAACTGCGGGCTGTAGCTCCCAGATAACCATTATCTTCCTGTGAGTCAATAATACGTTTCAGAACGGCACGGGCTTTCAACATCAGTTCGTTATCACCACTCTGAATAGCCGATAAATAGGCGGATTCGAGCCATTTCCCATGTTGCTCGGCTTTCGTCCAGTCCCATCGGGTATGTTGACGTTCCACAATAAAATCCACATATTTGTCTATGGGGAAGTTCTTTAAATAAACATTCCGGTTCAGTTTCATACGGTCTCCATAGAAACCGGTTATGTTTTTTACAGAAGAAACGGGTACCGGATTCTCCAGTGCCGCCACTTTATCATGACTGCGGGCGGCAAGAGAGGGAGCAGCCATCGAACCGGCTAATAAAATTGTTACAAAGCTTCTTAATTTCATATCTTTAAAAATAATATTGAGTATCTATAAATATTCGATTCATTAGTTACCACTCGTATAATCAGGATTCTGTGTCAGTTCCGGATTGGCAATCAAAGTAGATTCCGGTATCGGGAATACGCTCCGGTAATCTCCCATAGGCTTATGTGACAGCCAACTTTTCTCTGTGAAAAGTCCAAACCGTATCATATCTCTACGTGTATGTCCTTCCCATGCAAACTCCCAACAAAGTTCATCAAACAGACGTCCGAACTTTACCGGTGTACGGTCTCCCGGCTCCGTAATACTGTAGTTTTCAACATATCCCCACTGATAAGTTGAATTTTCTTTCAATTCCTCATCCGTAACCGTTGCCTTATCGGGATTATTCTTGAAGTTTCTCTGACGTACTTGTGTCACAAGTGCCCCAGCACCGGCTTTATCGGTACGTAGCAGACACTCCGCTTTCATCAGCAACACTTCGGAATAACGGATAAGAGGAATATCTGTATCACAGCTCCATTCTGATCCGGTAGCCACTTCATATTTATTCATACGGTAACCTGCCATCTCGCTCGTAAAGTTCCCATCGGGAAGCTCCTTAGTAAAAACAAGAGGCTCACCCGCCATATCATACACACCATATAAGGAGTTTCCTTCCGCATCAAACTGCTGCCCCATCAACCACGAATCTTCCAAACGCGTATCACCTTCCTGATAGGTATCGATAAACTGGGTGATACCTTTCGGGCCTCCCGCCATATTGGGAGCTGCATTCAGTAAATATTTTTTCTGTAATTCACTATGCCAGGAATTCATAAACAAGTAATTTCCGGTAATTCCACGGCTGTAATCGTAAACAATGGTAAACATAACCTCTTTCGACCCCTCTACTCCACTTGCACGGAACGGATCTTTATAATCCGGAGACAAATCACACTTTTGCTCTCTTATAATATCATCACACTGTGCCATACATTCCTCCCAGCGGGGAGTACCTGTATACACTTCCGCGTTCAAATAAACATTTGCCAATATAGCCTTTCCTGCCCATTTATTCAGTTTTCCATAAGTACTGGCGTCCTGTTCCTCTGCAAGGTCGGGAACAGCTTCACCCAGTTCTTTCACTATAAAATCATAGATTTGTGCACGTGAGGTCTTCCCCGGCAATTCCTGTGACATGGTGGTAACCAAAGGAATATCTCCGAAATTATCCATCAGAATCCAGTAATAGTAAGCACGAAGTACCCTTAATTCGGATATTCCTTGTTGCTTTTTCTCGGGGGACGGTGCGGGGATAATCTCTTTTTCCAGACGTTCGATAGCACCGTTACAGAGAATCACTCCTTTAAAGTAGTTGTTCCAAAGACTGGAAATCTGTCCCAGTTCGGAATTCCAGTTGTGAAAATGCAGGCGTTTATAAATGCCACCGTCATCCCAACCTGTGGAATTCGGTGGAGTCACGATGCAGCAGCCTGTCAATTCCTGGGTTTGCCAATAGCCACCTACATAGTCAGCATGCAATGGCTCGTAAGCACCTGCTATATTAGGGATAAAGTCATTTACTGAATAACTGTAGGTCTGTTCCGTCACACTTGAATATACTACTTCGTCCAAGTCATTACAAGAGGTGGCACATACAGCCAATGCCATCCATAATACATGTATAATATTCTTTTTCATATCAATCATTCTTTAAATCAAGTTTAGAAATTCAGGTTAACACCGATTGAAAACGTACGGGCTGAAGGATAACGATACATATTATCCACGCCGGGAGTCAGTCCGGTTACATTCACTTCCGGATCGATACCGGAATACTTGGTAATAGTAGCCAGATTAGAAATGCTTCCGTAAATGCGTACTCCTTTAATCCACTTGTTTTCTTTAATCACCGGAGTATATCCGATGGTAAGATTATCGATCTTCCAGTAATCTCCATCCTGCACATAATAACTTACATACTGCAATTCCTGATCGGCAGCCAGCGGACGTTTGCCATACACATTGTCGAATGCTTTTTCCATCACATTGCCCAGTCCCAACGACACAGGAGCCGCATAATTCATTTCCGGCATGTTCAGTATCTGGAAACCAAAGGCACCGCGCATGGTAATCGACAAATCAAACTGCTTATATCTTAAAGAGTTATTCCAATTCAGATACCACTTAGGAAGCCCATTGCCAAGCACTTGCTTATCATCCGCCTGTTGTTCTGCAATCGGTTTCGGTTTCCCGTCGGCTCCTTCGATAATCCAGTGGCCGTTTTCATCGATATCTATGCTTTTATATCCCCAGAAGTTACCGATAGCCATCCCTTCCTGCACTCTGTGAGTCTTTTGCTGGATGGGAGCGTATGTATCTCCCAAATCGGTATACCCACTGGAAGAATACTTACCATTGGACAAAGATACCAGTTCATTACTGTTTGTTGAGAAGTTGATGCCTGTATTCCATGTAAAAGATTTTGTCTTCACGGGAATGAAGTTCAAAGAGACTTCCAGTCCCCTGTTCCGAATAGAACCGGCATTAGCAGTAATCGTATTCTTCACATAAGGAGGAACCGACACGGTATAATCCCAGATTAAATCGTCCGTATCGCGGTTATACCAGTCGATACTCCCTGAGATCCGGTCATTGAAGAATGCAAAATCAAGGCCGATATTCGTCTCTTTCTTCTTCTCCCAGCGTAAATCGGAGTTCGGATTAGAAGATGCCCGGAGTAAGGTAGTCCATTGTCCGCCATAATAACCGTATCCACCGAGATCTAACGTATTCAAAGACAGATAAGGACTTCCCGGAATCGTTCCGGTTATACCATAGCCCGCCCGCAACTTCAGGAAACTCAAGAAACGGACGTTCTTCAAAAATGACTCCTCTTTCAGGTTCCATCCGATTGACACGGCAGGGAATGTTCCCCACTTGTGATCGGCTCCAAATTTGGAAGAACCTTCATGACGGATGCTTGCCGATAAATAATATCTGCCCTGATAATTGTAATTGATTCTTCCGAAATATCCCACAAGCTTATATTCCTCCTGATAAGATTTCTCTGTAGCCTTTCCTTCCTTCAAAGCTGTACCGGCTGCCATATTATTATAGGAATAGTCGTCTGTCGGAAAATTATAATTATCCATGAAAGCTTCCTGGTTATTATTCTTGTTCCAGCTATAGCCAGCTAATGCATTCAAACTGTGTCCGCCTTTGAAAACTTTATTATATTGAATAGTAAGTTCCGTCATATCCGCCTGATTCTTATGCGTTTCACGAGAGGCATAACCGTTTTTATTCTGGATAGTGGTAGAACGGTGGTTCTTTGTCTCATAATAACCGGAGAATTTATTATAAACTTCTCTGGAAAGCAACCATTTGATATCCAGTCCCTCAAGTGGAGTAACCGTAATAGTTGTATGCATCCGGAGATTTGTCGCATCATTCTTCCCTTGTGTCTCATTCAGCAATGCAAGGGGATTATAATATAAATCACGTGCTACTTCTGTCCATTTACCGTTTTCATCTTTTATCGGTTGTGTCGGATTGTAAATCAAAGCGCTCTGATATACATTAGTGTTATAGGGAATGCTATAACTTTGCTGATATCCGCTTAGTCCGGCATCTATCTTCAACTTGTCATCAAACATTCTGTGCGTCACATTCAAACGTGGAAACATTGTTTCTACTTTAGAACGCTTGACAAGTCCTTCGTTGGACGTATAGTCAAAGCTGGCTATATAATTGGTATTCTTCGAACCACCCCGCAGATTAATACTATATGTCTGGTTAAAAGGTGTCTGCATTATTTCATCCAGCCAGTTCGTCTTACTGCCGTAATCGGTAGCTCCGGTATATCCCTCTTTCACCTTTTCCAGATATTGCTCTGTCGACATCATCGGCAATCTCTTTGCAATCTTCTGAAAAGAGATATAAGAATTCACCTCTATAGTAGGCTTCATCTCTCCCTTACTGGTTTTAGTTGTGATCAAAATAACACCGTTCGTACCTCGTGTTCCATAAATTGCAGCAGCCGAACCATCTTTCAGAACGTCTATCTGCTCAATATCATTAGGAGATACTGAATTCAGTTCTCCCGGAACTCCATCAATCAAAATCAACGGACTCGTCCCCGATTTCAGGGTAGTGGAGCCGCGCAAAACGATTTCGGAAGTGGAAAGCGGATTTGCATCGGGATTAATGACAGACAAACCGGCTACTTTTCCTTTGATCAGTCCGGCAGCATCGGGAGTAGTTACCTGAACGAAGTTTTCCGCTTTTACACTCATGACCGAGCTGGTTAGTTCTTCTTTACGTTGCGTACCGTAACCAATAACCACGACTTCATCCAATGTTTTCGTATCTTCTTTGAGTATAACTTTCAATGAGGTTTTTCCATTCAATGGAATTTCTTGTGTGATATAACCGATAAAGGAGATGACAAGCGTGCCTTTCGACATTCCTTTAAGGGTAAAGTTTCCATCCAGATCCGTTATGGTACCATTAGAGGTACCTTTTAGCATGACACTGGCCCCAATCACCGGCTCTCCACTTTCTGTAATGACCTGCCCCTTCAGTGTAGCAGCTTGCATGGTTATTTGTACCTCATTTACATTTGCAAAAATAGATGATGGGGAAGCTGTACAAAGAGCTGAAATCATCATCATAGAAAAGAATCTTTTCTTTGACAAGTTCTTTAATTGATAGTTTTTCATGAATTCAAGTTTAAAATCAACAATATCTTTACTACTGAAAAGATGACGGCCACTCATCTCTTTGCTGCAAAGAAAAGCAAATAAAAAATAAACGAATTCATAGAGATGGTCCAAAAGATGGGGGATAATTAACTATTTGTATTTTGACCCATTCACCCCTATTATTTGAATAATTACTCCCCGAGTATTCTCTATTTCCGGAAGAAACACCTGTTCACCACCATTAATGCGTCGCAAGGATTGAGTGATAACCATACTCAAATCCGTAAGGTCACATTGGGTTATTGAGAGTGAATTACATTGGGTACTGGATGTGGAATTCAGAGAGGATGATGACAGAAAAACCGGGAATAGCGGGAAAGAGAAAAGCATGTGGATGGGATGAGAAAACAAGAGACAAGGTCATTGGAATAAAAACAAGCGAAAAAAGAGAGAATGATAATGTATAAATTATTGAGCGTTTGCCCTGTTTACATTCTGCAATAAAGAGCAGAAGGAATCAGTCTGAATAACCCTGCCACATATCTCCATCTTCTGGAGATGAAGGCTATCTTTTTCTTTTTTGATATCGCTCTTTTTATTTGTTTCACTGCTTTGTCGACAGGAGTAACCCAAAACAATCCTTCTCCTTTCGCCATTGCTGTATCTACAAACCCCGGGCGGATGTCTGTTGTGTAAATGGGGAAGGGCAGCTTTGCCGCTTTTTGCCGAAGTCCCTCCATGTAGTTGATTTGATATGCTTTAGAGGCATTATAAGCCGGGGCAACACCGCTGCCGCGTGTTCCGCCTACGGAGGAGATCGTAATCAGATGTCCGCCCTTTTGTTGTTCAAAATACCGGAATCCCCAATCGGCTATATTGGTAAATCCTACCACATTGGTCCGTAAAGTCGGTTCTTCGAGCTGATAGGAGAGTTGCGGATTCAGCTCCCCCGTTCCGGCACTGATAATCAGCATATCCATGCCTCCCATTTCTTGTACAAGCGTTTCCAGCGATGAAATGGTAGTTTCTGTGTGAGTGATGTCACATACCTGATAGAATAGTTTATCTTTATCTTGTGCGCAAATCTCTTTTAACAGATTCTCACGGCGGCCAGTGATGCCGATAAGGCAGTCTTCGCAGGCATATTGTTCTGCCAATCCGCGACCAATGCCGGAGGTTGCACCTACAATTATTATTTTCTTCATAAATCCAACAGACTATGTTTGCCTGCAAAGGTAGGAGAGGAGCATGAATAAAATCTTGATTGAAATCAAGAATTTACTTCTGAACTACTTTTCTCCGGATACGGCTCAACGTTTCCGGACGAATCAGGAGGTAGGAGGCAAGCTCCTTTAAAGTAATCAGTTTCAGTAAGTCGGGACAACGGTTGATAATATCAAGATAGCGTTCTTCCGGTGTCAGACTGTACATGGAAATCATCCGGTCATAGATTTCCCATAAAAGAGTTTCCGCTATTCGGCGTCCCAGTTTTTGGTGGTCGTTATTGATATCGTAGAAGTCAGCCAGTTGGGTATGGCTGATCACATATACCGAACAGTCACATAGTGCTTGAATATCTACATTAGATTTGTCCTGCAACTGAAAAGCCGGATAGTTTCCGACAAATGAATGGTCGAATGTATATCCGACAATGCTGCTTTCGCCTGAACTGTTGGTGCAGCAATAGCGGAAAGAACCGGAAACGACAAACCCCATTATCTTACAGATTTCTCCTTGCCGGACAAAGTATTCTCCTTTTTTATAAGAAATCTCTTTCCCCTGCTGTAATACGAAATCTACAATAGGGGAATAATTGATATGGGAAGTATATTTGTTGAAATCTTCCACAGCTTAGCGGCAGTTAGCCTTCGTTTATGACTTGAAATCCGGCCTGTTTCAGATCTTCCCAATAACCGGGATACGATTTGGAAACGACTTGCGGGTCGGCAATCAACAGGTTGGGGCAGGATATGACTGCCGGTGCGAATGCCATCGCCATCCGGTGGTCTTCGTAAGTTGCAATCACAGGAGTCTCTTCCGGTTCGCAACGTTCGCCGTTCCACATCAATACGCTGTCATTTTCTTCTTCGATGAGGTAGCCCAGCTTTTTAAGTTCGGTTCTCAAAGCGGCGATGCGGTCCGTTTCCTTTATTTTCAGACTTTGCAAACCCGTGAAGCGGAAAGGGATATTCAATAAGGCACAAGTGACAACGAACGTCTGTGCCAGGTCCGGGATATCAACGAAATCTTCTTCCAGTCGTTCCGGTGCCTTGCCTGTCTTTTTTATCTTCACTCCCTGAGGGGTAAATTCCGTAGTTACTCCCAGACGGGAGAAAACCTCTGCTCCCCGACTGTCTCCCTGGTAGCTGTTGTGGAATAGTCCCGGCAGTTCTATCTCTGCTTCGCGAGATAAAGCAGCGATCTGATACCAGTAGGAAGCAGCGCTCCAGTCACTTTCTACGGTGAAGGGAACACTCTGATACGGCTGCGGAGCTACGGAAATGCTGCTGGGCGAAGTCCATGCAGCCTTGGCTCCGAAGTCCTGCATTAATTGCAGTGTCAGATTGATATAAGGACGGGAAATGATTTCTCCGGTCAAGTGTAATGTCAGTCCGTCTTTCAGTACCGGGCCTATCATCAACAAGGCAGATATGTATTGGGAACTGACATTTCCCTTTAGCGAGATTGCATTTCCTTTCAGTTCTGCACCTTTGATGCGGAGAGGAGGATATCCTTCGTTGTGTACGTATTCTATCTCAGCTCCCAATTCGCGAAGGGCATTCACCAGAATCTGTATCGGGCGTTGCTGCATACGTGCGGTGCCTGTAATGGTCCGCTCTCCCGGAGTTGCACTCAGATAAGCAGTCAGAAAGCGCATGGCGGTGCCGGCTGCCATGATGTCAATCGTTTCTTTTCCTTCGGTCAGGGCTTTTATCATGACTTGGGTATCATCGCAATCGGACAGATTTTCCGGCGGATAAATACCTTTGCCCAGCGCATTGATGATGAGTGCACGGTTGCTGATACTTTTAGAAGCCGGCAACTGGATCGTCGCCTTTACCATCGAAGGGGAAATAAGTTTATAGAGCATCATTCTAAGTATATTCTTTGTTATGAAGTACAAAAGTAGAGATTTATTCGGAGACTTCCAACTGCTTCCTGCTCTTATCAAGTGAGTTGAAGTAATATCGGTATCGGTGTTTCTGCTGATATCTCATCAGCCAGGGGATGACAAGAAGAATACCTACAAAGAGTATTAAGATAAATGAAACTTCTTTCAGTTCATCGGAATGGTTGAAATACATACTGATAAATCTGAGTGCTGTCCCATAAAAGAAGATTAGATATATGATGAAATCAATATTGATTCTTTGTTCCAGTCTTTTCTTGAGCACTGCGCCGGATTCCTTTATTGAACATAGGTCTGCCGACCGTATAAGTAGTTGATAGTGTCCGATAGAAGAAAGAAGTAAAAATAATAAAAAGGCACTTCCGGTCCATAAAGAGAGCGAGGGCTGTCCCATGATGGTCATATCCCAAACGCTGGCAGCTATCGAGACAATCAAGAAAATAGCAAATAAAACAATTAATGTCTTTTGACGGCGCAACATTCGGGAAATCACATTGCAATGTTTTTTGTGTATGACTTCTTTGATATCGACTCGGCTTATTTCTATATCTGTATGAACTTCGTCCCAAAACTCTTTCAATTTATTCTCTTCCATTATTTATCTGTTTAATAAGTTGTTTCTTTATTCTATTGATTTTCACTCCGACATTACTTTCCGAAATGCCAATGACCGCAGAAATCTCTTTGTATTCATATCCTTCGAGATAAAGAAGTATGATTGCTTTTTCAATATCAGATAGCTGATTGATAGCCTGATATAGTATCTCCTTCCTTTCTGCCGAATTGCTATCCTCAGAATGATTGTCCTGTAAGGAATATTCTTTGGCGGATAACTCTCTGTGGACGGGTTGTATCGATTCTTTTCGGACAAGATCAATTGCAGAATTTAGGGCGACTCTGTATAGCCAGGTGGAAAAAGTGCTTTCCTTCTTAAATTGTGGATATGCCTTCCATATCCGGATAAGTATCTCCTGATAGTAATCTTCTCGATAAGGATGTTGGTAAAAATAGACATTACATATTTTTTGTAATATCCCTTGATACCGGTTGATTAGTCCAATAAATTCTTCTTCCACTGCTTTGAATATTAATGTATTTTGGAGAGTTAGTCGTATGATTGTTGCTGTATCTTACAAAAGAAAGAATAAAAATGATAACCGATGTCAGTTTTCCGGATAACTTTCATCTATTTGTACACATTACAAAAAAACAGGAACTCCTGAAAGTGGTTATATCATGTATTTGGTTGCTTTTGCTCCTCCATTCTTTCGTCCGATATGTAATTTATGATGATTTGTAGCAAAGAAACTTTATATTTGTAGCAAATAAAATAATCAACTATGAATATACCGAATATCCGTTTGCTGAACCAGCAGTTAGTAAATCCGCTTTTCTGCGAACCAAAAGAGTTGGTGTCATGGATGGGAGCTATGCAGGCACAAAATTACCCCATGGTGAAGTGGGCAGTGGGAATGCGTTTGAAATCAGCTACGATTCAAGCGGTAGAGAAGGCTTTGCGCGAAGGGGAAATTCTGAGAACTCATGTGATGCGTCCCACGTGGCATCTGGTGGCGGCAGAGGATATCCGCTGGATGCTGAAACTTTCGGCACAACGTATTATTTCGGCCAATGATTCTTTTGCGAAAGGATACGATCTGGATATCCCTGATGAACTGTATGCAAAAGGTCATCAACTGTTGGAGAAGATTCTGTGTGGAAAGAAAAGTCTGACAAAGCAGGAAATCGCCGAACACTTTAACCGTTCGGGAATTTTGGCGGATAACCACCGTATGACCCGCTTTATGGCACGTGCGGAGCAAGAAGGCATTATTTGTAGTGGAGAAGATAAAGGAAGTAAATGTACGTATGCGCTTCTGGAAGAACGGGTGCCGCCGATGCCCGAGTTAACGAAAGACGAGTCTTTGGCACGTTTGGCACGGAGCTACTTCCGCAGTCACTCGCCTGCTGTTTTGCAGGACTTTGTCTGGTGGTCGGGGCTGCCGGTTTCGGATGCAAAGCAGGCTATTTATCTGATAGCATCGGAACTGACAACTGAGCAATGGAAGGAGCAGACATGGTATATTCATGACGCTTGCCGGACTCGCGGCAAACTGACGGATGATATACATCTTTTGCCTTCTTATGATGAATATTTGTTGGGATATAAGGACCGGACGGATGTTTTACCTCTTGAACATTACCCCAAAGCGTTTACCAACAATGGACTATTCTTTCCGATTATCCTTCATAAAGGGCAGGTTGTCGGGAACTGGAATAAATCGGCAAAGAAGAAAGGACTCAATTTGGAATATTCGTGTTTCAGGCAGGAAGCCGATATGGATGAAGCAATGTTGCATCAGGCAAAGCAGAAGTTTGCTCAATTTCTTGGGAAATAGCTTTATTCTTCATAAGAAAAGATACTGTCCGGGAAAATAAAAGAAGGTAATCTCTATTCTTTCATTTTCTCGGACAGTATCTTTGGGAATGTGACAGAAAGGGTATTCCGCTATGTTATCCTTTTATTGGTTCTTCTTACCTATTTACTTGCTTGTTTTTTAGCCCATTCCAGTCTTCGTTGATCTGCCAGCGGAGTTACCTTGAACTCTTCGAATATAGCCGTGAATCCTTTTCCATCCGGACAAGCTCCCATCAGCCCTACCATGACCGGACAGTTATCCTGTAACCAGCAAGTACGCATCATCGTGTACTCCTTATCGTCACGGGAGAAGAAGATTTCCACTGCATCCAGCCGGCGGACTGCCTTGATCCATAAGGAACGCGGGGCATCCGGTAGTTGCACTACGCTCCAGTCGCTTGTGTGGTGTGTAACTACAGCGCTGACATTCTGCTTGCCGTCTACGTATTCAACTCCTGCCTTTATCCAGTTCTCGTGGTCGATGCGCAGCATCAATCCCATTTGGTCGAATGTGGTCACATAGTTGCCCGTTATCTTCACCTTTACTTCAAACTCCCCACCGTAAGTGGCATAGTAGAAAGGCCCGTCATCTACCGTAAATCCATAGTGGGAAATCCGCCAGAAGTCCGTCTTGGCAGGTACGTCCATCACCAAAGTTTTGCCTTCCTTTATTTCCCATTGTTGAGGCTCATTCAGCCAGTTCATTTTATTCAGACTTTGTCCCATAGAAGAAGTTGTTGCTGCCAATAACGCGATTGACATGATTTTGATTTTCAAATGTTTCATGGTCGTTTCTTATTTATTTATCTTTGTGGTGCAAAGATAGGCCATACCTGTTCGTGCGACAATACTGAATAATAACCATTTTATACGATGGACGTACTGCAAAAAGAAATAGATGAAGTTTATGCCACGCAACCGACAGCACATGAAACGCTGGATTACGGGGTAGTGGAACAACACCAGCGGTTTATCCGTTCACTGACGGAGATTAATGGAGGATGTGCCGTCATTTCCGATCTTTCGAACCGGAAGAGCTACGTTACTGTTCATCCATGGGCTCATTTTCTGGGACTCACTCCCGAAGAGGCTGCTTTAAGCGTAATTGATTCGATGGACGAAGACTGTATCTACCGGCGTATTCATCCCGAAGATTTGGTGGAGAAGCGTTTGCTGGAATATAAGTTTTTTCAGAAGACTTTCTCCATGTCTCCCGATGAACGGCTCAAATACCGGGGAAGATGCAGATTGCGCATGATGAATGAGAAAGGTGTTTACCAGTATATTGATAATCTGGTGCAGATTATGGAGAATACTCCTTCCGGAAATGTATGGCTGATCTTCTGCCTTTATTCCTTATCTGCCGACCAGCGACCGGAACAGGGCATTTATGCTACTATCACACAGATGGAAAGTGGAGAAGTAGAAACATTATTCCTTTCGGAAGAGCACCGCAATATCCTTTCGGAACGCGAAAAGGAAATACTGCGCTGCATACGGAAAGGACTGTCGAGCAAAGAAATAGCTGCGACTTTTTATATCAGTGTAAATACTGTCAACCGCCACCGGCAGAATATTCTGGAGAAACTTTCTGTCGGCAACTCGATAGAAGCCTGTCGGGCGGCGGAATTGATGAAATTGCTGTGATACTCTCTTCTTTCAGGATTTGTCCGGCAGCGTATTCATCCAAGCAAAGGTAGTAAGTCATCGAATCTTTTCACCTGTTTCAGGCGCTCATGCGTGAACGTGTCTGTCACTTCGTGCTTCCACATCACTTCAAAAGGAATATGTACCCCGTATCCGCCCAGAGATAATACAGGCTGAATATCTGATTTAAAGGAGTTTCCCACCATCAGGAGTTCGGAAGGGGCTATTTGCAGGATATTCAGCAACCGGAGGTATTCTTTCTCCGTTTTATCGGACATCACTTCGATGTGGTCAAAGTAAGGGGAAAGTCCCGAACGTTCCAGTTTATTCTCCTGGTCCAGCAAATCTCCTTTGGTGGCGACCACTAGCTTGTATTTTCCCGTTTCTTTCAGTGCTTTCAGTGTTTCCTTTACCTCCGGCAGCAGTTCGATAGGCATTTTCAACAAAGATTTCCCTAAATCGACAATTTCTTGAATGATGTCGGTGGCAATCTCCCGGTTGCTGATTTGTAGTGCCGTCTCAACCATCGAAAGGGTAAAAGCCTTGGCGCCATATCCCAGAATTTGCAGGTTGTTCATTTCTGTTTGAAATAAAGCTGCTGAGATTTCTTTGGGAGTGCCATAAGATTTCAGTAGATGTGTATATTGTTTTTCTACTTCCTGAAAGAAAGGTTCATTGCTCCACAGCGTATCGTCCGCGTCAAAAGCTATGACTTTAATAAGTTCATTCATCGGTTTTGTCATTAATAGAGAACTAAAATGAAATGATCTGCATTCCGTTTATATTTTGCGGACAAAGTTAATATAAAAGGGGGAATAAAGGCACTCATTTTGTTTTTAGAACCGAATCTTCCTGTTTTTTCATATAAATCCCTATCTTTGTTACCCATTTTAATTTTGAATTTTAACAGGAGATACAATAATGAAAATAGGAGATAAAGTACGCTTCCTCAGTGAGGTAGGCGGTGGAGTCGTAACAGGATTCAAAGGAAAAGATTTTGTATTGGTAGAAGATGCGGATGGTTTTGACATTCCGATGCCGATACGTGAATGTGTCGTGATTGAAGCGGATGATTATAATATAAAGCGTAAACCCGGTGCGACAGCTCCGAAGCAGGAGGAGCCTGTGAAACCTGTAAAACCGGAAATGCCGGTTATACAACGCCAGCCGGAGGTGCGTGGCGGAGACACGCTGAATGTGTTTTTGGCTTATGTGCCCGAAGATGCCAAGGCGATGATGACTACTCCTTTTGAAGCCTATCTGGTGAATGACAGCAACTATTATCTGTACTACACATATTTGAGTGCGGAGGGAAAGGCCTGGAACAATCGCTCGCATGGACTGGTAGAACCGAATACCAAACTGCTATTGGAAGAGTTTACCAAAGATGTGTTGAATGAGATGGAACGGGTAGCTGTCCAGCTGATCGCTTTCAAAGACGGAAAGCCTGCTGCCATCAAACCTGCCGTTAGTGTGGAGCTGCGGATAGATACGGTGAAATTCTATAAACTGCATACATTCAGTGCTTCTGACTTCTTCGAAGAGCCTGCTTTGATTTATGATATTGTGAAAGATGATGTGCCTGCCAAGCAGGTATATGTATCGGCAGAAGAGATTCAGTCGGCTTTATTGCAGAAAAAGTTTGTCGATAAACCGAAGTCACAGCCTATTGTAAAGCCGAATCACGGTCAAGGCGGGAGAAATGGAATTATTGAAATCGATCTTCATATCGATTCTTTGTTGGATGATACGAAAGGCATGAGTAACAGTGAAATACTGAACTATCAGCTGGATAAATTCCGGGAAGTGATAGAAGCCAATAAAGATAAGCGTGAACAGAAAATTGTGTTTATCCACGGAAAAGGAGACGGAGTACTGAGGAAAGCTATTCTTGATGAGTTGAAACGGAAGCACAGCAATTACCGTTATCAGGATGCGTCTTTTCAGGAATATGGTTTCGGAGCTACTATGGTAACTATTAAATAATATCGGTATACTTGCCGGAATACAGTCTGACAGGTGGGATGAGATAAAAAAAGAAGGGTGGGGAGCTCAGTCGGCCTCCACCCTTTCTCTTATTATATAATTCAGTCTGAAGGAATATTGCTGTTAAAATGATATTGAGCAAAGAAAGGTGACCAGAAATGGGACACTGAAATCAACGACAAAACCATGAAAGATAGAAATGATTACGAATTCTTTTCCGGAACATCGGGTGATAATAGGAAGAGTAGTGTCCATGGTGGTAGCTCCGCCTACGGAGATAGGAGCCAGTTTACCGAAATACTTCACAAGTAACGGGGCACCCAGCAATGCTATAATTTCACGCATGATATTGGATAGCAATGCGATTGTTCCTAATTCCGGGCCTTTATATTCGGTGATGAATATACTGGAGAGGGAATAGTAACCAAATCCGGCTCCCACTGCCATACAGTCTAAAGAGGTTCTTTGACTCATGAAAATCCCCGCTACGGCACAACCTGCCAGCGTTCCCAGTATCGTCATGACAGGAAGAAACATCAGGCGGGGATTCAGGGAACGGAAACTTTTCAGTGTATTGGGGTCATTACCGATACTGATGCCTACGCAGAACATCAGTCCGCAGAGGGCATAATAACTTAGTTTGCTATCGGTAAAGTCATAAGGAATCAGATGGTAAAATCCACAAAGAGTACCAATGATAAAAAATGAGACGATAATCAGACTTCCTTTCATGCTTCTGTCTCCTTTCTCCTGTTTCTTATATATAACAGGTACCAGAGTCCCCATGCACACAGGACACTGCCAGTCACTGCTGCCAGTGTGATAATGATTGCTTCGAGTCCCAATGTATGTAATCCTTTGATGATAGCCTCGTTTCCTCCCACATCAATTCCGAGGAGAAAGAGCAGGGTCCATATCAGGAGAGTGATTATCTTATGTATCCATAATAGCCTTTTATTACGCAACAGGTAGCCGACGAGCATCCCGGTTAGCATAATTCCAATGATAATAAACATAGTAAAACGTCAGTTTTTGATTTTGCTGCGAAGGTAGTAAAATAGTTAACGCTGCCATGTCCTGATCCGTACTTTTTTACTGACTTCCGTGCTGATTCCTACCATTCCGGTACCTCCATGTACATTACTGGGGTATCTGATGGGTTCGTTGATCGTTTCATCGTAAACATCAGAATCTACTAAATTGAGAGCTTTCAGGTAGTAATATTCCGTTTCTGTGATGCTTAATAAACGGATGATGACATCCAATGAATCATAATATCCATATCCGTCGGAACCAGAACTGCTATTAACACTGGGACTGTTGTAAACCGTCATGGTGTAGGATGAGTTTCTGAACCGTGAATCATCAAATACGCCGTAAATGTTTTTGGCTGTGTCGAATAGTCCGTTGTCTTCGTCATCTCCTGTTGACGGTTGTCCGTCTGTCAGCACAACATCTTCGCGACCGATAAATGAATAGCCAAGCTGTCTTGTCCAATAAATATAGTCCTCTCCTCCTTCCTCATGGTTGTATCCCCATAGTGTCAATTGCTTGCCTACTACTATACGGTAGTAATTCTCTTCGTTGGGACGATCGCGGAAAGTAATTTTGTAACGCATGTAGTCTTGAGTGAAGCCATTTTGTGTTAAGGGGACAGTGAGCGTATCAATGTTTTCTATTTCATCAAGACGCTGTGGCACGGTAACTTCTGCCCAGGCATGATATTTTCCGTCATCTGTAAGGGCATCGATGCGTACCACGTCACCGGGAGAAAATGTCCCGTTCATGTTGAAACGGCATTGCTGGTCATAATCTGTTTCCGGAGGGAGAGGACGCAGGGTCTCTCTGATTTGTCCGTTGACGCGCACTTCAACTGTGGCATTTTCAATGTGGGTGCTATTGTCTTTTCCCGTAAGGTTGAGAAATAAGACATTGGTCAGGCTGTCGGCATTGATAAAGGCATTCATTACCAACTTGGGAGGATTATCTTTTATATTAAAAGGAAGCTCGTTCTCACAAGATACTGTTGACAGTATGATAACTAATAGGATAAGTGGATGATATGTATAAGTTCTCATGTTGGTTCAGAATTTATAAGTGTAGGTAAAAGACGGAATACAGGGCAATAGGGTGTATTTTTTGATGACGGCTTTTCCATCATAATTATATGCACGGTATACCCATGCCGGATTCATGGAGTTGTATGCATTATATAAGCTAATATTCCAGATACGCATTCCGTGTTTGGTCTTTCTGTTGAAATTGATTCCTATATTCAGTCGGTGGCTTGCCGGTAACCGGTAATTATTGCGATGTTCTACATAATTAGATTCTCCGATATTGGGAGAGTTGTTGTAAGCAGGATTGTAGTAGTCCTCGTATCCTGGAGTATAACCATTGTTTGCCCCATTGCCGGGACGGATTATGGCGGTCTTTTCTTCGGGAATGGTACTTGTCCCTCCCGTATAAAACACCCATGAAGCACCGATGTCAATGCGTTCGTTGAATTTATGATTGACTGTCAGGTTTATGTTGTGGCGGCGGTCGTATTTGTATGGAAAACGTTCTCCATTGTTTATGCCGCCTTTGGCAAATTTGCGGTCGCTTTTGGATAAGGTGTATGACAGCCATCCTGTTGTCTTTCCAAGTGTTTTCTGTGCCATTAACTCAATTCCTACCGAGCGGCCTTTCCCCATTTCCACTTTGTTTTCCCATCCGGTGGAGGACCCGAAGAAGCTGACTCCATCCTTATATTCCAGCACATTGCGCATATCCTTGTAATATCCTTCCACCGAGAATTCCCAACCTTTAATTCCTGTATAATATCCTCCCAGAGAATATTGATGAGATTGCATCGGCTTTATTTCTTTTGTTACAGGAACCCACAAATCAGTCGGCATAGCTATCGGCATGGATGAAAGTAAATGTACATACTGACTCATTTTGGTATAAGATGCTTTTAGCGTTATGTCATCCGTCAGTTGATAACGGGCTGATATGCGTGGCTGTAGCGAAAAATAGCTTTGTTTTTGTACATGAAATAAAGAAAAATGCAGTCCGAGATTCAGGCGGAGGCGACTGCTGATCTTTAGGTTATCTTCTGCATAGGCGGATACTTCGTGTGCGTAAATCCGGCTATTATTCATGTTATGGTAAGTGGTGTCACGGTATGTCTGATCATCTGTCCTGTCAGAAATCTTGGAAGTCATTACTTCCGGACGGAAACGATGATAGATGTATCCGGCACCAAACTTGACATGATGTACGGGCGAGGGGTTGTAATCAAAGTCTATCTGATAGTGCCAGTCGTTAATGCCGGAGCGGTAATCGGAAGAATATCGGTTGGTAAAGGTTTCGTCATTGCCGAGAGCATATTGATTGCTCGTATATGCGTTAATGTCGAATAAGTAGTTGTTGTAAGAAACGGTTGTATTGCTAAACAGACGGTTATTGAAAATATAGTTCCATCTGGCGGAAATGATTGTGTTCCCCCAATTCATCTTACTGCCGTCCTTATAATCTGTATTGCTGTCGTAGTCAGCAGCAAAATGGTCTTTTCCATTGTAAGCACTTAAATAGAGGCGGCTTCGGTCGGAAAATTTATGGTTGATCTTTGCATTGATATCATAAAAGTAATAACTGTATTTCTCGTCATCGGGCATGAATGGTTTGGCTATTAAATCTGCATACGAACGTCTTGCGGATATGTTGAATGACGTTTTGTCTTTCACGATCGGCCCTTCCAGATTTATCTTGCTGGTCAGTAAGCCGATACTGAGTGTTCCATGATACTTTTTCATATCTCCATCATTGGTTCGTACATCAATGACAGAGGAGAGACGCCCGCCAAAACGTGCAGGAAAGGAACTTTTAAACAGAGTAACCTTTTTGATAGCTTCGGGGGTAAAGACGGAAAAGAATCCGAACATATGATCTACGTTATATACCGGGGTCCCGTCAAGTAATATCAGATTTTGGTCAGGACTGCCACCGCGTATGTATAATCCCGCCGAACCGTCTACGCCTGCCTGTACTCCGGGCATTAACTGGATAGCTTTCATTACATCTGCTTCTCCCAGTATGCTTGGAGTGTTCTTGATCTGAACCATTGGTATTTCAATTGATCCCATCTGTGTAGCTACTGTACCTGCTTCTGCTTTATCCGAAACGACTACTACTTCCTGTAATTGTGCGTTTCCTCTCATACGGATATTCAATAGTGTATCTTGTGAGAGAGTGAATTTATGTGTCTCTGTGGCGTATCCCAAATAGGAGAAACGTAATTCCGTTTCTCCTTCGGGTAAAGTAATACTATAAAAGCCGTAAGGATTGGTAGTAGTGCCTTGATATTGATGACTCTCAATGATATTAGTACCAATCAACGTCTCGGAAGACGTTCCGTCGGTAACATATCCGCTGATAGTAAACTTGCGGCTTACCGGCTTTTGCTTTTTCTTCTTTTGCAGGAGGATATAGCGCTCGGAGAACTGATAACTTATCGGTTCATCTTTGAATACGAGATCCAATATTTCATGCAAAGGCATATCTTTCACTTTCAGGTTGATTTTATGACTGATGTTGATTTCTTCGCCATAGATAAAGGAATATCCTGTCGAGTTCTCGATCCGCTTAACGAACTCCTTCAATGTAGCATTTCGCAGCGTGAGCGTGAGTCGGGCATTGGCATTTTGTGCGTATGCCTGTGCAGTGATAAGGATCACCATACCTATCAGAACGAGTGTTCTGACAGGCAGGTGTCCTTGAGGAATAGTTTTCATTTAGTCTAGTTTTGGAGTAATAGTAATCTGTTGAGTGTTTCGTGAATAGTTAAAATAACCGGCATTGTGCAATACAGACAAAATCGTTTCCAGATCTTCTCCATTGCGGAATCGTGCTGTGACCCGATAATTTCGCAGGGTGGAATCGGCGATGTGGATAGTTGTTCCGAACGAGTTGGACAGTTCGCGGGCAATCTCCTGTAGAGGTAGGTCGTCGAATATAAACTCTCCGTGGCGCCAGGAAACTTCGTCTCCGGCATTTTCCAGTACCTTGCGGGTAAGCTTTTGTTCCACCTTATTATATATAGCTACTTCGTTTGGTTTCAAAACCATGTGTACTGAGTTGTTTTTATTGCTGACCGCTACCGATCCCGTTAGTAAAGTCGTCTTTACATCCGGATTGTCAGGATAGGCATCGACATTAAAATGAGTACCTAATACTTGAACGTCAATCGTTTCAGTCTGCACTATAAACGGGTGTTTTTTGCTTTTGCTTACCTCAAAATAGGCTTCTCCGCTCAGCTCCACTTCCCGGTTATCCGATTTGAACTGTTTCGGATAGGAAAGGGAAGAATAGTGGTTTAGCGTGACAGAAGTACCGTCGGGCAGAAGGATGGTGCGTGTTTCTGCCAGGGTGGTAACTGTCTGTATGGATACCGGTTGCATATATAGATAAGCTGCCCATACCGATAGACAAAGTAAGACTACTGCTGCCGCTGCCGCAAATGTGCGTACCGGATATAACCGGTGATGATGGAATTTCAGCTTCTTCTCCAGTTGCGGATAGCTGGCTGCTGCTGAAAAACGTCCTCTCGGTGAGCGGGTGGAAGCTATGAGCTTGTTCAGTATTTCTTCTAATTCTCTATCGGTATATTTCATATTTTTTCTATTTAGCTTTCTTTCTACTTTCGTTTTAGCAGAATTGTCAGTTTGCTGATACCGCCCTCTTTCCATTGGGGAGTACAGGATAAGGTAACATTCTGTTGTTTCAGTATCATCTTTTGGGGATAAAACTTGATGGTGGTCATAGCTGATTTCTGTCCCGCCTTGATGGTTACTTTGTTTTCTGTCAGTTTCATGATAGGTGCCTGTCCCGCAGGAAGAGCAGGAGTAGTGAGCAATACTGTCCTGTCCTCTTTTGATTTGTCGGCAGCTATAATTTTAATCTGCAACTCACTTTCGGATTGATTCTTGTCACACTCAATGGTTCGGGTGGATTTCTCAAATCCTACATAATCCTTGGGGAAGTTGTCATTGTCGTTGTTGCAGGAAAACAGACTCAGACATGTTGTTAAGAGGACAAAGAGCCCAACGTTTGTGTCATTAAACTTTTTCATCATTTCTGTCTTTTTTAGTGATTAATAGGTTTGTTTGCTGATAAAGACAGGGGATTGACAGAAACTCCCTACGCACTTTTTGCAAATAAACGTTAATATAAAAAGAACCGGTTTAATAACGTGCAACTGGGGGTGGTTGGCTGTTTTAATCATCCACTTGACAGAATCATCTCTTTCAGTCGGGTAACAGCTTTCTGGAGTTGGGCATCCACCGTCTTTATGCTGATATCCAGTTCTTCCGCTACTTGTGCATAGCTTTGCTTCTCTTCACGAATACGGATAAATACTTCCCGACAACGTTCCGGAAGCCGGTCGAGTGCTTTCACATAAATTGCAAACAATTCTTCGCTGATTAATGACTCTTCCGGAGAATAGCTTTGTTCCTGTGGTTCCGGCAAAGAATCGGAATGAATGGTGGTGTACTTTGATTCTTTTTCCAGATAATTGAGAGAAGCGTTCTTGACCAGAATAAAACAATAGTCCTCGATGTTTTTTACATCAAGGAGGGTGTCGCGCTGCTTCCATAGTTTCAGGAAGATATCGAGCACGATTTCCTGCGACCATTCTTCCTGTTTCACGTAATAATAGGCTATGCGGAAGAGTCGGTCGTAAGTCATGTTATAGAAGTCGCGGAAGGCTGTTTGTGAGTCCAGTTCCTTCATTTGCCGTAATAACTTTCTTACTTCTGATTCGGTCATCAGCTGATCTTTAATATTTTAGTTAACCCAAAGCAAGTCGCTCATAATACTGTCGGAGATGAAAATTCCTTCTCGTGTCAGGCGTAAGGCCCCTTCGTGCATTTCCAGTTTCCCATTTTCCAGATAGGGGGCAGACATCTTCCGGCAATATTCCCACAGTTCATTACCGAACTCTTGTTTTAGTTTTTCTATAGGGGTACCCCATACGGTGCGTATGGTGGTAATGATAAATTCGTTGTAACGGGTCGTCTGATCCAGATTTTCTGTTTCAAAGTTACGCCGGTCTCCTTCTATACCTTTTATATATAGGTCGATGGAAGACACGTTCCATTCGCGTGTTGTTCCATTGAACGAATGTGCAGACGGTCCGCAGCCCAGATATGGTATTCCTTTCCAGTACGAGGTATTGTGACGGGAGTATTTGCCGGGACGACAGAAATTGGATATTTCATAATGCTCGTATCCCGCTTCCTGCAAATGTTCGATCAGCAGTGTAAAGAACTGTAAGCTGGAATCTTCATCTACTTCCTCTATCTGGTGCTGTTTCAACATATTATATATAGGTGTATCTTCTTCGTAAGTCAGATGGTAGGCGGAAATGTGCTCTACGTTCAGGCTGGTGGCTTGGCGGAGATCATTTTCCCAACGTTCTTTGGTTTCTCCGGGCAGTCCGTATATAAGGTCGATACTGATGTTTTGAAACCCTGCCTCTCTGCATCTGTGGACTGCCTCGATGGCTGTCCGGGAAGTATGGCGGCGTTTCAGCAATTGGAGTGTCGTATCGTCGAATGTCTGTATTCCCATACTGATACGGTTGAATGGGAGGGAAGCGAGCATTTTCAGATAGTCCGGTGTCAAGTCATCGGGATTGGCTTCTAAGGTTATTTCCCGGCAATGTTCCATTCCATATTGTTCGCGGATGACATCAAATATAAGTATGAAATCTTCTTCTTCCAACTGGGACGGGGTACCTCCTCCGAAATAAATGGTTTCTACATATTCTCCTTTCAGGTATTTTTTTCGCATTTCCAGTTCACGGCAAAGGGCACGTACATAACGTGTCTTCAATTCGCTGCGGGTAGTGGAATAGAAATCGCAATAGATGCAGCGGGTTTTGCAAAAGGGAATATGAAGATAAATACCTGCCATAATTGCATTGTTTAAGAGTTCTAGCTGGCAAAAATAAGGCTATTTATTGGATAACTTAGTATTTTTTCAGGCATTTGTTTGTTTTTGAGTCGTATTCCGGAATTCGTTCTATAGTTGTTTCCCTTTAGTTCCACTATTGTTATCCTTTCGTTCCATAGCTGTGGAACGAACCGACTGCTGTGACTTGAAGAAATGAAGTATGCGATGGTGGATAATTAGGTATCGGGGGTGATTGTTTATTTTGTTCAATAAGGGGTTATGTTACATAACATTGTTTAGTAACACTGTCATAAATATTGCTTTTCCCCCAATAAATCCCTAATTTGCGCGTCACTAAATTAATGGTATGTGAGAAACATACTGAGTAATTACTAAAATCTTATATATTATGAAAGTATATCAGACTAATGAAATCAAGAACATTGCCTTGTTGGGAAGTTCTGGCTCTGGGAAAACCACTCTCGTGGAAGCAATGCTTTTCGAGAGTGGTGTTATAAAACGTCGCGGATCTGTTGCCGCAAAAAACACAGTTAGCGATTATTTCCCTGTTGAACAAGAGTATGGTTACTCCGTTTTCTCTACCGTTCTCCACGTAGAATGGAACAATAAAAAACTTAATATTATAGACTGTCCGGGATCGGACGACTTCGTTGGCAGTACGGTAACTGCACTTAATGTGACCGACACAGCAATTATACTTCTCAATGGTCAATACGGCGTCGAAGTCGGTACGCAAAATCACTTCCGATATACTGAAAAATTGAATAAGCCAGTTATTTTTCTAGTCAACCAGCTTGATAATGAAAAATGCGACTATGATAATATCCTTGAACAACTGAAAGAGGCATATGGCTCTAAAGTGGTTCCTATCCAATATCCTATTGCTACAGGTCCGGGCTTTAATGCTTTGATTGACGTATTGTTAATGAAGAAATATTCGTGGAAACCCGAAGGTGGTGCTCCTACGATTGAAGATATTCCGGCAGAAGAAATGGATAAGGCTATGGAAATGCACAAAGCATTGGTAGAAGCTGCTGCCGAAAACGATGAAGGTCTGATGGAGAAATTCTTTGAACAAGACTCTCTGACAGAAGATGAAATGCGGGAAGGTATCCGTAAAGGTTTGATTGCCAGAGGTATGTTCCCGGTGTTCTGCGTTTGTGGTGGTAAGGACATGGGCGTTCGCCGTTTGATGGAATTCTTGGGCAACGTTGTTCCTTTCGTCTCTGAAATGCCGAAAGTCGAAAATACAGACGGTAAAGAAGTGGCCCCGGATGTTAACGGACCGGAATCTTTGTATTTCTTTAAGACGAGTGTCGAACCGCATATCGGTGAGGTATCTTACTTTAAAGTAATGAGTGGCAAGGTTCGTGAAGGCGATGACTTGCTGAACGCTGACCGTGGTTCGAAAGAACGTATTGCTCAGATTTATGTCGTAGCCGGTGGTAACCGTGTGAAAGTGGAAGAACTTCAGGCCGGTGATATCGGTGCTGCTGTAAAACTGAAGGATGTGAAAACAGGAAATACACTGAACGGTAAGGACTGCGATTATAAATTCAACTTTATCAAATATCCGAATTCTAAATATTCCCGTGCTATCAAACCGGTGAATGAAGCGGATGTAGAAAAGATGATGACTATCTTGAATCGTATGCGCGAAGAAGATCCGACATGGGTGATTGAACAGTCGAAAGAGTTGAAACAAACACTGGTTCACGGACAAGGAGAGTTCCATCTGCGTACATTGAAGTGGCGTCTGGAAAATAATGAGAAACTTCAGGTGAAATACGAGGAACCGAAGATTCCGTATCGTGAAACAATTACGAAAGCTGCCCGTGCTGACTATCGTCATAAGAAGCAATCCGGTGGTGCCGGCCAGTTTGGTGAAGTTCACCTGATCGTGGAACCTTATAAAGAAGGTATGCCTGTGCCCGATACTTATAAATTCAATGGACAGGAATTCAAGATTACCGTGAGAGGTACCGAGGAAATTCCATTGGAATGGGGTGGTAAACTGGTATTTATTAACAGTATCGTAGGTGGTTCTATCGATGCCCGTTTCTTGCCTGCTATCATGAAAGGTATCATGTCTCGTCTGGAACAAGGTCCGTTGACTGGTTCGTATGCGCGTGATGTGCGTGTAATTGTGTATGATGGTAAGATGCACCCGGTAGACTCAAATGAAATTTCCTTTATGCTTGCCGGACGTAATGCCTTCAGTGAAGCCTTTAAAAATGCCGGTCCGAAGATTTTGGAACCGATTTATGATGTGGAAGTGTTTGTTCCGTCTGACAGAATGGGGGATGTGATGGGAGATCTTCAGGGACGTCGTGCCATGATTATGGGTATGAGCAGCGAAAAGGGATTTGAGAAACTTGTTGCTAAAGTACCTTTGAAGGAGATGTCTTCTTACTCGACAGCACTTAGTTCACTCACCGGTGGACGTGCTTCATTTATCATGAAGTTCGCTAGTTATGAACTTGTTCCGACAGATGTTCAGGAGAAGTTGATTAAAGATTTTGAGGCTAAACAAACGGAAGAATAAACAATAATTCTCTCAAAACTGTTAAAACCGTTGCCTTTTTTAAGTAAAAGGTGGCGGTTTTTGTTTAACTATGATTAATAAAGATGGAAAATCGCAAGGAAAAGATTTAATTTTTTATTAAATTTGCAAACCAAAGAAGGAGTTATATTGTTGTAGTAATCAGAATACAACCTAAATAGCTCTTTACGGTTAATTTCCGGGAACTTCCGGTTAAATCAAGTTAATGTGCTAGGAGTGTTAATTAGGGAGTGTTAATTTTGTTGCTATGAAGAAGTCAACAATTTGGATATTAAGTATTGTAATGGGGCTTTCTTTCCTTAGTCTGTTGTATCTGCAGGTCAGTTATATAGAGGAAATGATGAAAACCCGGAAGGAACAATTTGATGCGGCTGTGCGCAACAGCTTGGATCAGGTTTCCAAGGATGTGGAATATGCAGAAACAAGACGCTGGTTAATCGAAGATATTTCAGAAGCTGAGAGAAAAGCGTTGACTGCGAACAATTCTTCCATACAACAAAACAATTTGATTCAGCAAACGCAACGTTTTACAGTAAAGTCAAAAGATGGCAGAGTGTATTCGGACTTTGAACTGAAAGTGATGACTACCAAACCATCTGAGCTTCCTAAAGCTATGATTTCTCCTTATAGAGGCTCAAAGACGATTCCGGAAACTTCGCGTTCACTGGTAGAAGCTATTAAAAACCGATATATGTATCAACGGGCATTGCTGGATGAAGTAGCCTGGCAGATGATTTATCGGGGAAGCGACAGGTCGATTGGCGATAGGGTACGATTTGGAGACTTAAACGGGTATCTTAAATCGAATCTATATAATAATAGTATAGATCTGCCTTTTCATTATTCTGTGATTGACAAGGATGGACGTGAAGTCTACCGTTGTGCGGATTATGAAACAAAAGGAAGTGAGGAGTCTTATCAGCAGGCATTGTTTAAAAACGACCCGCCTGCAAAGATGAGCATTCTGAAAGTACATTTCCCGGGAAGGAAGGACTATATTTTCGATTCGATCAGTTTCATGATTCCGTCGCTGATATTTACGCTGGTGTTGTTGGTGACATTCATCTTTACGATTTATATCGTATTTCGACAGAAGAAGTTGACGGAGATGAAGAATGACTTTGTCAATAACATGACGCATGAATTCAAGACTCCGATATCAACTATCTCGTTGGCAGCGCAGATGTTGAAGGACCCCGCGGTAGCAAAATCACCGCAAATGTTCCAGCATATATCGGGAGTTATTAATGATGAAACCAAGCGCTTGCGCTTTCAGGTAGAAAAGGTGCTGCAGATGTCAATGTTTGACCGGCAGAAGGCAACGCTGAAGATGAAGGAAATCGATGCGAACGAACTGATATCGGGAGTGATCAATACCTTTGCACTGAAAGTGGAACGATATAATGGTAAGATAACATCGAACCTTGAGGCTGCCGATCCTGTTATATTTGCAGATGAAATGCATCTTACCAATGTGATCTTCAATCTGATGGATAACGCGGTAAAATATAAAAAAGCGGAAGAGGATCTGGAACTGAAGGTGAAAACGTGGAATGAATCGGGTAAACTGATGATTTCGATACAAGATAACGGTATTGGTATCAAGAAGGAAAACCTGAAAAAGATATTTGAAAAGTTCTATCGTGTGCATACGGGTAATCTGCACGATGTGAAGGGGTTTGGACTGGGATTGGCTTATGTGAAGAAAATTATTACCGATCATAAGGGAACCATTAGAGCGGAAAGCGACCTGAACGTGGGAACTAAATTTATTATTGCATTACCTTTATTAAAAAATAATTGATATGGACGAGAAACTGCGTATTTTATTATGCGAGGATGACGAAAATCTTGGCATGCTTTTAAGAGAATATTTACAGGCAAAAGGTTATTCTGCTGAGTTATATCCTGATGGAGAAGCCGGTTATAAGGCTTTCTTGAAGAATAAATATGACTTGTGCGTGTTTGACGTTATGATGCCTAAAAAGGATGGCTTTACGTTGGCACAGGATGTCCGTGCTGCGAATGCTGAGATACCTATTATCTTCCTGACTGCAAAAACGCTGAAAGAAGATATTCTGGAAGGATTTAAGATTGGTGCGGATGATTATATCACTAAACCATTCAGTATGGAAGAGTTGACTTTCAGAATTGAAGCTATCTTGAGACGTGTTCGTGGAAAGAAGAACAAAGAAAGCAACATCTACAAAATCGGTAAGTTTACCTTTGACACTCAGAAACAGATTCTGGCTACAGAAGGCAAGCAGACCAAGTTGACTACCAAAGAGTCTGAACTTCTCGGACTGCTTTGTGCACATGCTAATGAGATTCTGCAACGTGACTTTGCTCTGAAAACTATCTGGATTGATGATAACTACTTCAATGCCCGTAGTATGGATGTGTATATCACGAAGTTGCGTAAGCACTTGAAAGAAGATGATTCTATTGAGATTATCAATATCCACGGAAAAGGCTATAAGCTGATTACACCGGAAGTTGAATCTTAATGAGTATTCGGATAACCACAAATAAAAAATCCCGGAAACATTCGTTCCCGGGATTTTTTATTGATTTCTAATAAATTAATCAGCGATCTTCTTATTAATGATAATATAAGAAATGAGTCCCAGTACTACAAGGAATACTGAACTGCCCAGAACCGCGTTGTTGTTTACATTGCCGGTAAAGGAACAAGCCAACAGGATGACCACTCCGATCAAGATTAATATCAATCCCAAATTCTTTAATAAGCCTTTCATGCGTGTGTATTTTAATAGATTATAATATTCCAGTCACAAATTAAAGCATAATTCTTTAACGGGCGAAATAATTTAGGTGAAAAATCCATTATAAAGACAGATTTAGTGGATTTTATGAATTAAATGATTGCTTTTCTGCCTAGTCCTTGGTATTGTAGAATACCTTTTTTAAGACTTCCTGTCCAATGCTCAGTTCTTCCAGGGTAATGCCATGAAGAGCTTCCTTCAAAGTCTGTCCTGCAATGATGCGCGCTTTTTCTTCCAGTTCTTTTCCGTCTTTTGTCAGGTGGATCAGATTGGTACGGCGATCTTTTTTGTCAGAAATGCGCACTACAAGATGCTGCCGTTCCATGTTGTCTATGAGGCGGGTCATGCTGGGTTTGTCTTTAAAAGTTGCATTGCACAACTCTTGTTGCGTAACGCCGTCCTTCTCCCATAGAAAGATGAGTACCGTCCATTGCTCAGGGCTGATTTCCAGACCGTTCTGACGGAAATTACGATATAGCTTCCGGTTGATTGCAGCGGAAACCTTACCATTTAAGATGGCGAATATAAGCCGGATATCGAAATTAAATTGCTCTATCATGAAATTATTGTTTAAACAACTTTGCAAAGGTAAGCCTCTTCCCGGATAATTCCTACATTCGGATACAAAAAAAGATTAAATATTTGTAGTTCAAAATAAAATGCCTAACTTTGCACCCGCAATTTAAAATAAAATAAATTATTTATTTAATTAAACGAGTATGAATCAATACGAAACCGTTTTCATTTTAACTCCCGTTTTGTCTGATGTTCAGATGAAGGAAGCGGTAGACAAATTCAAAGGTATTCTTCAAACTGAAGGTGCTGAGATTATCAATGAAGAAAACTGGGGACTGAAGAAATTGGCTTACCCAATTCAGAAGAAGTCTACAGGTTTTTATCAATTGGTTGAGTTCAATGCAGATCCTACTGTAATTGACAAGTTGGAACTTAACTTCCGTCGTGATGAACGCGTTATCCGCTTCTTGACTTTCAAAATGGACAAGTATGCTGCGGAATATGCTGCTAAAAGAAGAAGTGTTAAATCAAACAAAAAGGAGGATTAATCATGGCACAACAGACTCAATCAGAAATCAGATATTTAACTCCGCCCTCAGTAGACGTTAAGAAGAAAAAATACTGTCGTTTCAAAAAGAGCGGTATCCGTTATATCGACTACAAAGATCCTGAATTCTTGAAGAAATTCTTGAACGAACAAGGAAAAATTCTTCCACGTCGTATCACTGGTACTTCTTTGAAGTTCCAACGTCGTATCGCACAAGCTGTGAAGAGAGCTCGTCACTTGGCATTGTTGCCTTATGTAACTGACATGATGAAATAAGAAGGAGGAAAAGTATGGAAATTATATTGAAAGAAGACATCGTAAACTTGGGTTATAAGAACGATATCGTAAACGTGAAATCCGGATACGGTCGTAATTATCTGATCCCGACTGGAAAAGCTATCATCGCTTCTCCTTCTGCAAAGAAAATGTTGGCTGAAGACTTGAAACAGCGTGCTCACAAACTTGAGAAGATCAAGAAAGATGCTGAAGCACTGGCTGCTAAGTTGGAAGGCGTTTCATTGACTATCGCAACAAAAGTTAGTTCAACAGGTACTATCTTCGGTTCTGTTAGCAATATCCAGATTGCTGAAGCATTGGCAAAACTGGGTCACGAAGTTGACAGAAAGATCATCGTTGTAAAAGACGCTGTGAAAGAAGTTGGTAACTACAAAGCTATCGTAAAACTTCACAAGGAAGTTTCTGTAGAAATTCCTTTCGAAGTAGTTGCTGAATAAGAGCAAATTTACTTCTTATATAAAAAAGCGATTTGTTCTGATGGATAAATCGCTTTTTTTTATCATCTTTGCTGATAATATGAAATTCAACCGTTGTTATCTGAAGAGAATCGTTTTGCTGCTCCTGGTCTCTCTGGGAATTGGCAATGCTCTTTATGCGAATAACGAATTGAAAATACTGGCTGACTCTCTGCATAAAATGATAGATGCGAAGCCTCTATTTGTGCAGAAGAAGGAACAGCGGATTGCCCGAATTAAATGTTTGTTGAAAGACTCCGGGCTGACTCCCGATCGGGAATACAAAATTAATCTTCAATTATACAACGAGTATAAGAAATTTAATATTGATTCTGCCATTCATTATGTCGACCGGAATCTTGAAATTGCTCGTCAGCTAAACAGAAACTACCTGAAATACCAGTCGTCTTTACAACTCAGTCTCGTATATTCTATGTGCGGCAGGTATAGGGATGCGGAATTACTCCTCGAAAATATAAAACCATCAGAACTTCCTCGTTCATTATTAGCTACTTATTATGATACATATGCCCGTTTTTGGGAGTATTATTCGATTTCTGCTACCAATAATCAGTACGGAAAAAAACGGGAAGCCTATCAGGATTCACTGTATGCTCTTATGGATCATACTTCCTTTGACTATAAATTGTCACGGGCTTATTCTTATACAGGACGCGATTCAACAAAGGCGATCAAGATTTTGGATGAGTTGCTGAATGCTGAGGAGGTAGGAACTCCTAATTATGCGATGATTACTCATTCGTATGCCATGCTGAGCCGCTATTTGAAGAGAGAGGATGATGCAAAGAAATACCTCATGATGTCTGCCATTGCTGATATTCAGAATGCCACACGTGAAACGGCCTCCTTACAGGCACTTGCACTGATACAATATGAGGAAAATAATTTGGCGGATGCTTTCAAATTTACACAGTCGGCTATTGATGATGTAGTTTCCTCCGGTATTCATTTCCGGGCAATGGAAATCTATAAATTCTATTCTATTATTAATACAGCTTATCAGACGGAGGAAGCCAGATCTAAATCGAATCTGATTACCTTTCTTATCTCAACCAGCGTTTCTCTTTTTCTTTTAGTCGTATTGGTGGTGTTCATTTATATTCAGATGAAGAAGACACTGCGGATGAAGCGGGCGTTGGCACAAAGTAATGAGGAACTTTTGAGATTGAACGACAAGCTCAATAGTATGAATAGTGAGCTGAATGACAAGAATGATGAACTGTCTGAGATTAATAATATAAAGGAGCATTATATAGCTCAATTCTTCGATGTATGTTTCAGTTACATCCATAAAATGGAGAAATATCAGAATATGCTTTATAAGATAGCCATTAATAAGTGTTATGAAGAACTGATTAAAAAGCTGAAATCATCTGCGCTGATTGATGATGAACTTGATGCTTTATATACTCGCTTCGATAGAGTCTTTTTGAATTTATATCCGACTTTTGTTTCAGATTTCAATGCCTTGCTGAAAGATGATGAGAAAATTATTCTCAAGCAGGATGCATTGTTGAACAGGGAGCTACGCATTTATGCTTTGTTGCGTCTGGGTATCACAGATAGTGGTAAGATCGCCAACTTCCTCCGTTGCTCTACAAGTACTGTCTATAATTATCGTACTAAGATGCGAAACAAGGCTGCGGTAGACCGGGATGAATTTGAAAATGAAATTATGAAAATCTGACCAGTATAGACGATTTTGTGCCATTTCTAAGGAAAAGCCCTTTCCAAACTATCTACATTTTTTAGATAGGTAAATATAGATAAGTGTTTGATATATAGAGGTAAATGCGTTTTTTGAATCTACATAAAGTTGTGTAGACTCCATAAAGCGTTATTTATTTGGCTAGTTTTGCGATATCGGTTTTCAGACAATTTGCGAACGGATGAAAATCGGTATCTTATATATTGTTTGTACTTAAATTCGCCATGTTTTATGAATACACAATTTTCACTAGACACAAAAATAAAGGTAGGAATAATCGGTTTCGGTAGAATGGGAAGATTCTATTGGGAGGCGATGCGAAAGAGTGGGCGATGGGAGATTGCCTATATTTGTGATACGGACCCTACAACACGCGAACTGGCAAAGAAATTATCTCCTGAATCTCGTGTAATAGATAATGATCAGAGAATTTTTGAAGACGAGAGTATACAGGTTGTCGGACTCTTCACATTAGCAGACTCAAGACTTGAACAAATAGAAAAGGCTATTCGATACGGAAAGCATATCATTGCGGAAAAACCCGTTGCAGATACAATGGAAAAAGAGTGGAAAGTAGTAGATATGATAGAGAATTCAAATGTACTTTCTACGGTGAATTTATATCTGCGAAACTCCTGGTATCATAATTTGATGAAGGAATATATTCAAAAGGGAGAAATTGGGGAGTTGGCTATCATCCGTATCTGCCACATGACTCCGGGATTGGCACCGGGTGAAGGGCATGAGTATGAAGGACCGGCTTTCCACGATTGCGGAATGCATTATGTTGATATTGTCCGCTGGTACGCTGAAAGTGAATATAGAACATGGAATGCCCAAGGCGTGAACATGTGGAATTACAAAGACCCTTGGTGGGTACAATGTCACGGAACTTTTCAAAATGGTATAGTCTTTGATATCACGCAAGGCTTTGTCTATGGGCAGCTATCCAAAGATCAGACACATAATTCTTATGTAGATATTATAGGTACAGAAGGTATTGTGCGTATGACGCATGATTTCAAAACCGCTGTTGTTGATTTACATGGAGTGCATCAGACACTTCGTGTGGAAAAACCTTTTGGTGGGAAGAATATTGATGTACTGTGCGATTTGTTTGCTGATTCAGTGTTGACCGGTAAACGAAATCCCCGTCTGCCGTTAATGTACGATTCGACTATCGCATCCGAATATGCGTGGAAATTCTTACAGGATGCACGTATGAATGATTTGCCGGCTATCGGTAACTTACAGACTCTTGAGCAGATACGCGAACGCAGAAAAAACATGAAAAATGGATATGGGTTGCTACATAGTAATCCACCACAAATAACTAACTCCTTAAAATAATAAAACCATGTCAGACTTTTCAAGAAGAAAAT
>NZ_KV804258.1:0-1158 GCF_001811315.1 Bacteroides sp. HMSC067B03
CCCCGGCAGACAGCAGTTCCTTCAGGTCTTTTCCCGCAAAGTATCTGATACGTCTCGGAAGGACTATTTCAGCGGAGTCCGTCAGCATCTTCCATGAACTTTCAATGTGAACCGATGAAACCGTATAGATGACCAGTTCCCCGCGTTTCATGTTTGCCGGGAATGTGATCCGGCTGCACATCATATAACTCATAGTGTCAGTTCATAAGGGTTATCACTCGTTGCTTCTATCGTGAATGGAACTACGCTGCTGTTTCCCTGAATCGGATTGAACGAAATGTTATCAATAATGATGGAATAAATTTCCTTGTTATTAAAGATGCTTCCCGTTACTCCGATTGCTTCCGTCACTTTGCGGAATTTGCAGAGCGCGTTCACCTGTTCGGCTACCGTCTTGTAACCTTCCCGGCTTTTGTCCGCTATGCAGAATCCCCGGATATTGATTTTCCAGTCATCAAGCCCGTAGACTTCCTTTATAGTCCCGTGAATGCCCAGAACTTTCGTCTTGGAACAGTTCATCGGACGCGAAAAGTCCACGATCGTTGCATACGGCATCGGAAAACTAGCCATATTCATCGTGCCGCGTGACCCGTCCGGATTATAGGTGCTGTATTGCTTGTTACCGTCAAGGGTAAACGTCCCGATGACCGGAGTCCCCATCCAGCTGTACGCTTCGGCTTCGGCATCCGGGATGGTTGTCACCCCGGTGTATTTTCCCGGATCATAATCCTGCAGGGTTCTTCCCCACGGAAGATAAATCGGGGATGAGATTCCGAAAACTTCCGTGAACAATGCACCAATATTTAACGCTGTATTTCCTGTCATAACTTTATCCTATTGCTGGTACTGTATCGGTTATCACCGCTAAAATTTCCCGTTTGACCTTATCCGCAACATCGCGCATGTCCGCACCTGCCGCAACCCTGAAATGATTATTGAATGTCACATTCATAGTGATATTCCTTACGCTGCTTCCGCCTTTTCCGCCAAGTCCCACATCTTTCCCGGAAGTTCCTCCGGTTACGGTTACAGCGGTCGGTTTGTTGACTGCCGCTGGTGCGGTGTCCAGTTGGAACTTGTCAAGTCCGGGGACTTTGTCTTTGTTACGCCAGCTTTCCCGTCCTTTTTCCTTGCCTTCTTCCCATGCCCGACCGACTG
>NZ_KV804259.1:0-39468 GCF_001811315.1 Bacteroides sp. HMSC067B03
GTAATCCGTGCCTAAATATATTCTTTTCCGTACAGTATGCAGTTCAAACAGGGTTTTCAGACTGATCCATTATAAACATTAATTGCAAATAATATGTGCTTCCACAACTCAATGTCAGCCAAAGCCATCAAAGTTGCCGCCCGTTACGGACGCAAATCGGATGTAGTCGGGATTTACCAGAGTATTCTTGACGAACAGTATCATGTGAATGCGTTCACCTTCCCCAAATATCCCATCATTACTTCTTCGGATGAAGTACAGGTTTTCAACTGGGGACTAATCCCCTTTTGGGTAAGAACCGAAGAGGATGCGACAGAAATAAGAAAGATGACACTTAATGCCCGTGCAGACACCATCTTCGAGAAACCGTCTTTCCGAGAGCCGATCATGAAAAAACGGTGCATAGTGCCCAGTACCGGCTACTTTGAATGGAGGCATGAAGGAGCCAATAAGATACCTTATTATATATATCTGAAAGATGAACCCATCTTCTCTATGGCTGGTATCTACGACCGCTGGCTGGACAAGGATACGGGAGAAGAACACGAAACTTTCTCCATTATCACCACTGATACCAATTCGCTCACCGGTTATATCGATAACACCAAGCACCGGATGCCTGCCATCCTCGCCAAAGAGGATGAAGAGAAATGGCTTGATGCTTCATTGAGTAAAGCGGAAATAGCTTCTTTCCTAAAGCCTTTCGATACAGAAAAGATGGATGCGTACGTTATCAGAAATGATTTCTTAAAGAAGTCCTCCAATGACCCGACAATCATACAAAGAATGTAAAAAAGATAAATTGGTCTTGTAAAAGTGAGAGGAGTGAGAGAGGATTCGTAACTTTTATATTTTTTCATTCCTACTCTTTACTCTATATCTCTCAAAAAAAAAATACGAATGTTGTAATTCCTCTCTCACTCCTCTCACTTTTTACCCCTTATTTCATTAAGATCGGGATAAAACAGGAAGAAAAACAATACTCTGTCTTTAAAAAACGTAGTGGGAAATTCGGAAAGTCTCATTATCTTTTCCGAATTTCCCACTATGTTTTTATCTGTTTCGCTCGCACCGCCTTTTAAGTCGGTTCGCAGGCCCTTTTTACTCTCCCAATTCACCCAGCAAATCATACGATGGCGCAAAGAAAAGCGTCCCCGTTATCGCTGTACTGAAATCGAGCAAACGGTCGGTATTGCCTGCCGGACTACCGATAAACATATTCTCCAGCATCCGGCGAGTAGTGCTGAACGTACTTGCGTACCCTATAAAATAGGTACCATACTCCCCTTTCGAGGTATTGGCAAACGGCATATTGGCACGTACGATCTTCAAATCATCACCAATATTAGTCACAGCATTATGTGCATTCGCCGGCTTCTCTTCATCCGACAGCTCCACATCGTTGAACTTATGGCGACCGATCACCTTTTCCTGTTGTTCTACCGGAAGCGCATTCCACGCCACCATATCATGAATATACTTCTGCACAAACACATAACTGCCTCCTGCAAAGTCCGCATCCTCCTCGCCAATCACCGCAAAATGATACGGGTTCTCATCGACAGCCGGATTCTCCGTTCCATCCACAAAGCCGATAATCGCCTTACCATCCATATAGCGGAATCCGTGAGTCTCATCAATAGGCACCACGGCTCCTTTGAGCTTTTCGTCAAGAATGGAAGCAAACTCAAAACACAGCCCCATCTGTTTCGCCCGGATATGGAACAACAGATCGCCGGGAGTAGAAACAGCGGTATACTTCTCCCCCTTTATTTCGGAGAAAGTACTCAGCTCTTTCGGTTTGCCCTTGTCGGGGAAAAGCCGTGTCCACGCATCAGCTCCGAATCCCATCGTGCAACTGAATTGCAAGTCGGGAAAACGATTGCGCATACTACGGATCATCGCCGGGAAATTGGCACATACATCTTTTACCTTATCAGCAGCATCGGGGGAATCAGTCAAGCCATACACTATAAATATAACATTCTCTCCCTGTTTTCCGGCTACATCCTGTGGGATATGGCCGCCGAACGAATTTTGAAATGGATTCATACTCTTCTATTATTTGATGAAAGAAAAAGAGACCGCATAGGTTACATAAGCAAGAAGCCCCCGGTTTCGACTCCGTGAGCTTCTCTCTTCGCTAATGTTACTCTCTCTCCTTATATATTATTACTTTGTCTTTATATTGTCTCTCTTCTGTTGTTTTTTCTCTTTTCAGCCGTTCCGGACATACATCGCGGCTCCGGCATCCATAAACAATTCCACATTCTCCGCATGATGGGCTATATAAGCTGCCGGCCCCGTATCTCCCGAGTGACAGATTTCTTCCACCACTTCCGCCTTGGCTTTTCCGGTAATCAGAAAAATAACCAGACGGGCAGTAAGAATCGGAAATCCGGTCATTGCAATACGTTTCTGTCCGTTGCGGGGATGGATGCTGGTCACATAAATCTGGTCGGAAGAAAGCAAAGCCTCTTGTCCGGGGAAGATAGAGGAAGTATGTCCGTCCTCTCCGGCTCCCAACAACACAATGTCAAATTCGGGCCAGCCATTCTTTTTAGGTACCTGCCGGTCGACAAGTTCGGAATAGCGGGCAGCCTCTTTTACCGGCTTCTCTTCTCCGCGAATGCGGAATACATTTTCGTAAGGAATGGGCACTATCCCCAAAAGCAGGGAACGCATCATTCCATAATTACTATCGGAATCTTCGGGAGGAACACAGCGTTCATCCACCCAATATAACTTCATACGCCCCCAAGGAGTGATATCAGCGTATTCATTGGCCCATAAATCAAACATCAGCGCGGGAGTACTGCCGCCACTCACCGCTATGTTGAACGTTTTATCCGGTTCAGCATTCATGATATCCACCAGGTGAAATATCAATGAACGGGCCGTTTCCATAGACGACGGGAAAACAGATAGTTTCATAGTTCGCAATATTGATCTGTATTTGTTAAATTCTTACACGGGTTGGTCCAGTCTGCCCCATGCTCGTGCATCATAGCTTCACTTTCGAGAGGTCCCCACGTACCTGCCGGATAACCGTACAAAGGCGCGTCCGGATTCTCTTTCCAATAACGTAAGACCGGATCAAAGAAATTCCAGGAAGCCTCTACAGCGTCACTTCGAGTAAACAAGGTCGGATCGCCCTGAATGCAGTCGTCAATCAGACGGGCATAAGCGTCACCGCTCGGCACACCGCCCAACTGTGCGTAACTGAAATCCATCGTCACCTGACGGACTTCGAAACCTGCACCCGGAACCTTCATTCCGATCTTCAGCACAATACCTTCGTTGGGTTGCAAACGAAGGATCAACTTATTGGCCCTCGGACAGTTGCCACCGGAACAGCGGAACATCTGATGGGGCGTCTCGCGGAAGTGAACGACAATCTCCGTCACCTTCGTCGGCATCTGCTTACCGGTGCGGATGTAGAACGGTACTCCACTCCAACGCCAGTTGCTGATACCTAGCTTCATCGCAATATAAGTCTCCGTGCGCGAATCGGGAGCTACGCCCTTTTCTTCACGATAACCTTTCTTATTGCCCGAAGCCGTATATTGTCCGCGAACGATATGTTCATTCAAGTCCGTCTCCGTAAGCGGAGTCAATGACTCATAAACCTTCACTACCTCATTCCGGAAATTATCTGCGTTGAACACTGCCGGCGGTTCCATAGCTGTAAGAGCCACCAGCTGAATAAGATGATTCTGCACCATATCCCGCAAGGCTCCCGCCGTCTCGTAAAAACCTCCGCGCTGCTCAATGCCCAGATTCTCTACAGCAGTAATCTCCACATAATCTATATAATTGCGATTCCATAAAGGCTCAAATATACCATTGGCAAAACGGAAAGCAAGCACATTCTGTGCCGTCTCCTTCCCCAGAAAATGATCGATACGATAAATCTGATGCTCGGCAAACACAGAAGAATAAATCTTATTCAACTCACGCGCCGACTCAAGATCGTATCCAAACGGCTTCTCCACAATAATACGGGAATGCGGAGTATTCAACCCGGCAGCCTTCAAATGCAAAGGTACCACCCCATACAATGAAGGCGGAGTAGCCAGATAGAACAACAAATTATCGGGATCAACCTCCTTCGTAAGTTCCACCAACCGCTCCCGCAGTTCAGAATACCCCTCCACCTTCGCCGGGTCCATCGGCAAATAATGCAGATGAGAAACAAAAGAAGACATCATCTCCAAATCCTGCTCTTCAGCCTTTACAAACTGCTGCAGCTCTCCCGATATATATGAACGGTAATCTTCATCAGAATAGACAGTCCGCCCAATTCCCAGAACAGTAAAGCTCCCTGTCAGCCGTTTATCCCGATACAGAGAGTACAATGCGGGCATTAGCTTGCGTTTCGTCAAGTCGCCCGAAGCACCAAAAATAATCATTGCAAATTTATCCATCGTCGTATTTTTAACTTTTTACCTTTATCTATCCATCACCTCAACCGACCAGCCTCAACCGACCAGCCTAACACACAATCACCCACTACTAACATCCGAACGGTCTCCCGGCCTCACCGAAGGAGCGTCAAGCGGAGGCTGTATCTCCGGCGTCAAGAAGGGCAGGCTGTTTGAGCGGAGCGAGTTCCTGCCCTTTAGCCGGAGATACAGCCGGAGTAGCTCCGCAGGTGCAGCCTTGATTTTTTCTTTTGGTACCTTTCTTTTGCATCAAGGCAAAAGAAAAGTACACTATACATTATAAGTCCCCGACTTCGTATCCCCTCCATGTCCCGTCCAATTCTCATGAAAGAACTGTCCGCGCAACTCATCCTTCCGTTCAAACGTATGCGCACCGAAGTAATCGCGCTGCGCCTGCACCAGATTGGCAGGAAGATCTTCAGAAGTCAGCGAATAGAAATAATTCAGAGCAGAAGAGAATGCCGGAACAGGCAATTCCTCCTTCATAGCCTCCGCTACCAGATTCTTCCATCCGGGAAGCAGAGTCTTGATCTCCTCACGGAAGTATGGAGCCAGCAACAAATGCTTCGGCTTATCCGCCGCTTCAAAAGCAGCAGCGATATCGTTCAGGAAAATACTGCGGATGATACATCCTCCACGCCACATACGGGCAATGGAAGCCAAATCCAGATTCCACCCGAAAGCATCAGAAGCACGCTGCAACACAGCAAAGCCCTGCGCGTATGAAACAAGTTTGGAAGCATAAAGTGCAGAAAAGATCTCCTCCACCAAATCCGCCTTATTATATATAGGCAATGTATGTTTACACATGAACTGATTGGAAGCAAGATGACGCAAATCTTTCTGTGCCGAGAGACTGCGTTCGAACACCGCCGTAGCAATCAGCCCCAGCGGCATACCCAGTTCCATCGCGTTGATAACAGACCACTTGCCCGTCCCTTTCTGTCCGGCAGCATCGAGAATCTTATCGATAAGATATCCGCCGGATTTATCCTTATGACGCAAAATATTAGAAGTAATCTCAATCAGATAACTGCGGAGCTTTCCTTCATTCCAGCGGGCAAACACGTCCGCCATCTCCTCATTCGTCAAATCGATCAGATTCTTCATCACCCAGTAAGCCTCAGCGATCAGCTGCATATCACCGTATTCGATACCGTTGTGAATCATCTTCACAAAATGTCCCGATCCGGCTGGTCCTACCCATTGGCAACAAGGAGTTCCGTCCGGCGCTTTCGCTGCGATGCTCTGCAAAACAGGCTTCACTTCCGGCCATGCTTTCTCCGATCCTCCGGGCATGATGGAAGCACCGTTCAGAGCACCTTCCTCTCCGCCCGACACCCCGCTTCCTACAAACAGGAAGCCTTTCGATTCTGCTAATTTTACACGACGATTGGTATCTTCGTAATTTGAATTACCACCGTCGATCAAAATATCTCCGGGAGAAAGCAAAGGGAAAAGCTGATCCATCAGTTCGTCTACCGGACTGCCGGCACGTACCATCATCATAATTTTGCGAGGGGTGGCTATTGATTCCACAAAAGCCTTTATATCTGTAAAACCTTCAATGTTTTTACCTTTAGCCCGACCATTCATAAAGCGGTCTACTACTCCTTCTTCCACTCCGGGGACGGTACGATTGTAAACAGAGACGTGCCACCCCTTGCTTTCCATATTCAAAGCAAGGTTCTCACCCATCACTGCCAGACCGATCAACCCGATATCTGTTTTATTCTGATTTGCCATATCTTATATATTTTAAAATATTGTTTATGTAAGAAACACTTGAAAAGCACATTTGTTCGCTAGTTTTAGATTAAAATACTATTTTTGTAGTCAAACAAATAAATATCAGAATGAAGAAGATTAAGATCGGCCTGCTGCCACGCATCATTATTGCTATCATCTTGGGTATTGCCATCGGTACTGTTTTTCCGGCCCCATTGGTACGAATATTCGTTACGTTCAACGGAATTTTCAGTGAATTTCTTAACTTCTCCATCCCGCTTATCATCCTCGGACTGGTCACCATAGCCATTGCCGACATCGGGAAAGGCGCGGGAAAGATGTTGCTCGTCACCGCCCTTATCGCCTACGGCGCAACGCTCTTCTCGGGCTTCCTGTCCTACTTCACAGGCATGGCCGTCTTCCCCTCGCTCATCGAAGTGGGCGCACCGCTCGAAGAGGTCAGCGAAGCGCATGGTATCCTTCCCTACTTCTCCGTATCCATCCCTCCGCTGATGAATGTCATGACCGCATTGATTCTGGCTTTCACACTGGGATTGGGACTGGCTGCACTGAACAGCGATTCGCTGAAAAATGTAGCGCGGGATTTTCAGGAAATCATCGTGCGTATGATCAGCGCCGTCATCCTGCCCTTGCTGCCGCTTTACATCTTCGGCATTTTTCTGAACATGACTCATTCCGGACAAGTATATGCCATCCTGATGGTATTTATCAAGATTATCGGAGTCATCTTCCTGTTACATATTTTCCTGCTCGTCTTTCAGTATTCCATTGCAGCGATCTTTGTCCATAAAAATCCGTTCCGGCTATTGGGTAAGATGATGCCGGCATACTTCACCGCATTAGGCACACAATCATCTGCCGCCACCATTCCGGTGACGCTGGAACAGACGAAGAAGAATGGAGTATCCGCCGATATTGCGGGATTCGTGATTCCGCTCTGCGCCACTATCCATCTGTCGGGCAGCACACTGAAAATCGTAGCCTGCGCACTGGCACTGATGATGATGCAGGGAATGCCGTTCGACTTCCCACTGTTTGCCGGATTCATCTTTATGCTGGGCATCACAATGGTAGCCGCACCGGGCGTTCCGGGAGGAGCCATCATGGCAGCACTCGGTATCCTGCAATCGATGCTGGGCTTCGACGAATCGGCACAAGCACTGATGATTGCGCTATACATCGCTATGGACAGCTTCGGAACCGCCTGCAACGTGACGGGCGACGGAGCCATCGCGCTCATCATAGACAAAGTGATGGGAAAAGGAGCGGGAAAATAAAACGGACTTGGTTTGCATATACAGCATAAAATAACGAAATTTGTCCCCATATTTTCAAATAAAAGAATTAATAGCATATGAAAACAGCCCTTATATCAGGCATCACCGGGCAGGATGGTTCTTATCTTGCCGAATTTCTCTTGCAAAAAGGTTACGAAGTACACGGTATTCTCCGTCGTTCTTCTTCATTCAATACGGGACGTATCGAACATTTGTACTTTGACGAATGGGTGCGCGACATGAAACAAAAACGTACCATCAACCTTCACTACGGCGACATGACGGACTCCAGTTCACTGATCCGCATCATACAGCAGGTACAACCGGATGAGATCTACAATCTGGCCGCACAGAGTCACGTAAAGGTTTCGTTCGACGTGCCCGAATATACAGCCGAAGCGGACGCCATCGGTACGCTGCGCATGCTCGAAGCCGTACGCATCTTGGGACTGGAAAAGAAAACGCGCATCTATCAGGCTTCCACCTCCGAACTTTTCGGCAAGGTGCAGGAAGTTCCGCAGAAGGAAACTACTCCGTTCTATCCCCGTTCTCCTTACGGAGTAGCCAAGCAATATGGTTTCTGGATCACGAAAAACTATCGCGAAAGCTACGGTATGTTTGCCGTTAACGGTATCTTGTTCAATCACGAAAGTGAACGCCGTGGCGAAACGTTCGTTACCCGCAAGATTTCCCTCGCTGCCGCACGCATCGCGCAAGGAGAGCAGGACAAGTTATATCTGGGTAATCTGGATGCCCGTCGCGACTGGGGGTATGCGAAAGATTATGTGGAATGTATGTGGCTGATTCTCCAGCATGACGTGCCGGAAGATTTCGTAATAGCCACCGGAGAAATGCACACCGTACGCGAATTTGCCACACTGGCATTCAAGGAAGCGGGCATCGAACTGCGCTGGGAAGGCGAAGGTGTGGATGAAAAGGGTATCGACGTGGCTACCGGGAAAGTATTGGTAGAGGTTGATCCCAAGTATTTCCGTCCGGCAGAAGTGGAACAACTGTTAGGAGACCCGACCAAAGCCAGAACATTGCTGGGATGGAATCCGTGCAAAACCTCGTTCGAAGAACTGGTAAGCATCATGGTTCGCCATGACATGGAAAAAGTAAAAAGAATGATTGCTGCCAAGCACTAATACAACCCGAATCAGACACGGATTACTCCGATTATGCGCATCTTACATCTAAAATGAAGATCGTTTTAATCAGCGTAATCCGTGTTCATATATATCATTACTCAATCATGGAAAAGAATGCTAAAATATATGTAGCAGGACATCACGGACTGGTGGGGTCTGCTATCTGGAAGAATTTGCAGGACAAAGGATATACCAACCTGATCGGACGCACGCATAAAGAGCTGGATTTGCTGGATGGTGTGGCTGTCCGCCGTTTTTTCGACGAAGAACAACCGGAGTATGTATTTCTGGCCGCTGCTTTTGTGGGCGGTATCATGGCCAACAGCATTTACCGTGCCGACTTTATTTATAAGAACCTGCAAATACAGCAGAACGTTATCGGTGAAAGTTTCCGCCATAACGTCAAGAAATTACTGTTTCTCGGCAGCACCTGCATCTATCCGCGCGATGCCGGACAACCGATGAAAGAAGAAGTCCTGCTGACTTCACCACTGGAATATACGAATGAGCCATACGCCATCGCCAAAATTGCCGGTCTGAAAATGTGCGAAAGTTTCAACCTGCAATACGGCACGAATTATATCGCTGTCATGCCGACCAATCTGTACGGTCCGAATGATAACTTCGACTTGGAACGCAGCCATGTTCTGCCTGCCATGATCCGCAAAATTCACCTTGCACATTGTCTGAAGGAAGGAGATTGGGAAGCCGTCCGCAAGGATATGAACCGACGTCCCGTAGAAGGCATCAACGGTGACAGCCCGAAAGAGGACATACTGAATATCCTTCGCAAGTACGGCATCAGTGACACGGAAGTGACATTGTGGGGCACCGGCACTCCCCTGCGCGAATTTCTGTGGAGCGAAGAAATGGCCGACGCCAGTGTATTCGTAATGGAACATGTGGACTTCAAGGATACCTATAAGGAAGGTGACAAGGATATCCGCAACTGCCATATCAACATCGGAACCGGAAAGGAAATCACCATCCGCCAACTTGCCGAACGAATCGTAGAAACGGTAGGTTATCAAGGCAAGCTAACCTTCGACAGCAGCAAACCGGACGGTACCCTGCGCAAACTGACCGATCCTTCCAAACTCCACTCCCTGGGATGGCACCACCAAATTGAAATTGAGGAAGGGGTACGGAAAATGTACGAATGGTACTTGAAATAGATCTACTATCAGACTCACATCATGCATTGGTAATGTCCGTAACATGCATTGTGAATCATCATATCATGCATTGTGAACGACACTAACAAGCATTGATAACTCCCCTGCCTTCCACTGAGTACAACTGTGCCATACGCCGGAAACAATCGTGCCACACGCCGGAAACACTTGTGCCACCGGCTTGGCACGGTTATGCCATCGGTGCGGCACACTTGTGCCAAAGGCGTGGCACACCCCTTTTGCGCTTATCCCCGTTCCTCTTCTCCTTAACTTCCTCATCTTTGTTTCTTATTACTCCAAGACTCCCCATTTCCAAAAATTCTTCATTCTTAATTCTTCATTCTTAATTTAATTACTATATTTGCACAATTTAATACCAAATGTGCAAAAAACAATGGAACAGAGTTTTATAGCTTACATTGAGAATAGTATCAAGAACAATTGGGACCTGGACGCCCTGACAGATTACAAGGGGGCCACCCTTCAGTATAAAGACGTTGCTCGAAAAATCGAAAAACTCCATATCATCTTCGAAGAAAGCGGAATCCGCAAGGGAGACAAAATCGCCGTGTGCGGACGAAACAGCTCCCATTGGGGAGTCACCTTCCTCGCCACACTAACGTATGGAGCAGTCATCGTCCCCATCCTTCACGAGTTCAAAGCGGACAATGTGCACAACATCGTCAACCATTCCGAAGCCAAATTACTATTTGTCGGAGACATGGTCTGGGAAAACCTGAACGAATCGGCAATGCCTCTGCTGGAAGGTATCCTGATGATGAACGACTTCACCTTATTGGTATCGCGCAGCGAACGGCTGACACATGCCCGCGAACATCTGAACGAAATGTTCGGCAAGAAATATCCGAAGAACTTCCGCAAGGAACACATCGAATACCATAAAGACGAGCCCGAAGAGCTGGCAGTAATCAACTACACCTCCGGCACAACGAGCTACTCGAAAGGAGTCATGCTCCCCTACCGCAGCCTCTGGTCGAACACCAAGTTCGCTTACGAAGTACTCGAACTGAAAGCCGGAGACAAGATCGTCTCTATGCTGCCTATGGCACACATGTACGGACTGGCTTTCGAATTCCTCTACGAATTCTCCGTCGGTGGCCACATTTATTTCCTTACCCGCATGCCGAGTCCGAAGATTATCTTCCAGGCATTCGAAGAAGTGAAACCGAATCTCATCGTGGCCGTTCCGCTCATCATTGAAAAAATCATCAAGAAGAGTGTACTCCCGAAACTGGAGACACCGACCATGAAAATCTTACTGAAAGTACCCATCATCAACGACAAGATAAAGGCAACCATACGCGAAGAAATGATCAAAGCGTTTGGCGGTAACTTTGCGGAGATTATCGTTGGTGGAGCAGCTTTCAACCAAGAGGTAGAGCAATTCCTGAAAATGATAGACTTCCCCTACACCGTGGGCTACGGCATGACAGAATGTGGGCCGATCATCTGCTACGAAGACTGGAAAAGATTCAAACCGGGTTCGTGCGGAAAGGCTGCGCCACGCATGGATGTACGGGTACTGTCTTCCGATCCCGAGAATATCGTCGGCGAAATCGTCTGCAAAGGCCCTAACGTAATGCTCGGATACTACAAGAACGAAGAAGCGACAGAAGCCGTGATCGACAAAGACGGCTGGCTGCACACAGGCGACCTTGCTTTGATGGACGCCGAAGGCAATATCACCATCAAGGGACGCAGCAAAAACCTGCTGCTGAGTGCCAGCGGACAGAATATCTATCCGGAAGAAATCGAAGACAAGCTGAACAACTTGCCTTATGTATCGGAAAGCATCATCGTACAGCAGAACGAGAAACTCGTCGGACTGGTTTATCCGGACTTTGACGAAGCGTTTGCACACGGCCTGAAGAATGAGGATATCGAACGGGTAATGGAAGAAAACCGTGTGGCACTGAATGCCATGTTACCGGCATACAGCCAAATCCTCAAAATGAAGATTTATCCCGAAGAGTTTGAAAAGACTCCGAAGAAGAGTATCAAACGCTATCTGTATCAGGAAGCGAAAGGATAAGAAAAGTGCAGGAATAAGGGAATGTACTCTGTGAACCTAAACTGAAAAAAAGAGTTATAATAAAGATGAAGATAATAAAGACAATATTCACGGCAGCTGTTCTGATGGCTGCCGTTTGTTTGCCGGCACAGAACAAGAGTGCGGGCATCAACCTCTCTTTCTGGAAAGATATCTGTACACAGCCGTATGACAGCACTCAGACGACTTATGTAAACATCGGTCTGCTATCTACACTGAACCGTCTCAACGGTGTCGGCATCAATGCTTTGGGAAGTGTCATTCATGGAGATATGAATGGAGTGCAGATCACGGGATTGGCCAATCTTGCCGGTGGTACGATGCGCGGTGTTCAGATAGCGGGTGTCAGCAATATCAGCGGAGATAATGCGGTCGGACTCTCTGCTGCCGGACTGGTGAATATCACGGGGGACGGTTCAAAGGGTGTCATTATTTCGGGACTTACCGGCATCGGTGGAGACAATAATTCGGGGGTAATGATAAGCGGTCTGATGAATGTAACGGGAAATATGGCTTCGGGATTCCAGCTCTCCGGAGTGTCGAATATCACAGGGCAGAGCTTCAACGGTATGATGACTTCCGGGCTCCTGAATGTGGTAGGCGAAAACATGAACGGCTTGCAGATTGCCGGTATCGCCAATATCACCGCTAAAAGTCTGAATGGTGTGCAGGTCGGTTTATGCAATTATGCAACGAAGGCTCATGGCCTTCAGATCGGTCTGGTCAATTATTACAGGGAAGACATGAAGGGATTCCAGCTCGGTCTTGTGAATGCAAACCCTGATACAAGGGTACAGATGATGGTATATGGCGGAAATAATACAGCTGCCAATATAGGAGTACGGTTCAAGAACCAACTGTTTTATACGATTCTGGGAGTAGGATCGTTTGATCAGAATCTGAATGATAAGTTTTCCATCAGTACGTCTTATCGTGCCGGACTGGCGGTACCCGTTTACAAAGGGTTGTCTATCAGTGGTGACCTCGGATATCAGCATATAGAGACGTGTTCCAATAAAGATGAAGTGATTCCCAGACGGCTTTATGCATTACAGGCACGAGCTAATCTGGAATACCAGATCAGCAAGAAGTTCAGTATCTTTGCGACTGGCGGTTATGGGCTGACACGGTATTACAATAAATCCGGTAATTTTGATAAAGGAGCAATCATAGAAGCAGGTATTGTCCTCTTCTAAGGCTGATTAATAAGTAATAGGTAATAGGTAATAAGTATTAACCGTAGCTGTTATTTAGAGACGTATTTATCTGTCATTCAGACGACTGTAAGGAGGAAGAATCTCTTCTTTGTGACTACAGAAGAGGAAATCCTTCGACAAGCTCAAAACGACCGATACTTATGCTCGTCATTATCGAATTGTTTCACTTTGCTAAAGTGATGAGGATTCTGAATGACAGACAGATACGTCTCTAAATGGCAGCTACGGTTAATACCTAATACTTATTACTTAATACTTATTTATACTTTCTCTTTAATCAAGCCGATGCGATAAGCAACAAGCAGCTTCTTCAAGTCCTGAATCTGCGTCACAAGTTCCTTTCCCTTGTCCGTATCCTTCACCATCATTCGTTGCGAATTGAATTCCAGCACAAAGTTAGTAGATTTGATATCCAATCCTTCCTCAATAGCTTTCTGCCTTGACTGGAACGGCTCGTGCTGCACCAACTGCATACCGTGGGAATGATAAACAAGAGTATATCCCGCAATCCCTGTTTCGGGCTGATAGGCTTTAGAGAAACCTCCGTCAATAACGAACAGTTTGCCATTTGCTTTCATCGGCTGTTCCCCCTGAATAGTCTTTACAGGCACATGACCGTTGATGATATGCGAATGAGGTCCCAATGCTCCAAATTCATCCAATATCTTATCACAGATATCTTCACGATTGCGAAGAGAGTAATAATATCCTTTTTTCTCCTTCTGCATCTCTTTGTCTTCCAGAAAATAGCGTTCAAAAGTCGCCATCTTGTCCTTATCAAACAACGGAGCTTCCGGACCGCACCACATATACCAGATGTAGTCCATAGCAAATTCTTTATCATCCTCTCCTTCTTCATCAAAGTATGCGGTACGAATCAGTTGATCGGCTTTATCGAGCAACTTACGTCCCCAATATTCCTTGCCCCGTATCTTGACATGCTTGAAACTGCCATCTTCATTCAAAGGCACGGAAGCGTGATAGAGAAGATTGGAATTGGAAACCAGATACATTCCACCATACGTAAACAGACAGCGCATGTGCTTCTTCAGCTTCTCACTATTCATAAACGAATAGTGAATCTTGTCCACAAGTTCCCGTTCTTCTTCAGTCAGACGATAAGGATCGGCAGGATCTACAGTCGGGAAATTTGTGTCACGCAACGCATATTCTTTGCCTTCGTACACAAAAACTCCGCGTTCAAAGTCTATCTTTTCCAACAACTTCCGGTTGCTCATTCCAAACTCCGGACGGCGGTCTATAATTTCGGCTTCCAGCTTGAACTGGATGATAGTGATCGCCTTATGCATCTGTGTTATCAGGCGCAAAGTCTTCTCATTGTAATTGCCGTCGGCGAAATTCATCTTCGGCATAAAAATAGTACACGGATCATCTGCATAAGTATCCATGGCGAAAGTTGCCAAAGGCAGCAGATTGATTCCATAACCGTCTTCAAGAGTACCCAGATTGCCATAACGCATGGACATACGTATCACATTGGCTATGCAACTATCATTGCCGGAAGCGGCTCCCATCCACAGAATATCATGGTTGCCCCATTGAATGTCGAAGTTATGATAATTGCACAAAGTATCCATGATGATGTGTGCTCCGGGACCACGGTCGTATATATCGCCTACGATATGAAGAGAATCAATCGTCAGCCGCTGAATCAGATTACACATGGCTATGATAAAGTCATCCGCCCGCCTGGTAGAGATAATGGTGCTGATAATGACATTGATATAAGCATGCTTGTTGGGCTCGACAGTCGACTCATGCAGCAACTCCTGAATGATATAGGAAAACTCTGAGGGCAGGGATTTGCGGACTTTGGAGCGGGTATATTTGGAAGATACGTTCTGACAAACCTTTACCAACTGATTCAGAGTAATCAGATACCAGTCATCCAAGTCCTTCTCACGGGCCTTTACCAACTGAATTTTCTCTTCCGGATAATAGATCAGCGTACAGAGTTCTTTCTTCTCCGCCTCACGCAGGGTATTGCCGAAAATCTCGTTCACTTTGCGTTTTACCGCACCCGAAGCATTCTTCAACACATGCTGAAAGGCTTCGTATTCACCGTGTATGTCTGTCAAGAAATGCTCCGTTCCTTTAGGCAGATTCAGGATAGCCTCCAGATTAATAATTTCCGTACTTGCATCGGCAATAGTAGGAAAACTCCGGGAAAGCAACTGCAAGTAGCGGAGATCGCCAACTATGCTTTCGGGAGTTATATTACTTTGAGCAGTCATTATATGTACAATTTAACTATTTACAATATGCTTTTATCGACTTATCGTTTTTCGCTATAAATATAACGATTTATCATCTACTTATTACAATTTCCAGCCCTTAATGTTCACCGTCAACCTAATAAAAACATCAGCAGCACCTGCGCTATGATCACCCGCAGAAACATACACAACGGATACACCGTAGCATAAGCGACGGAGGGATTATCACCCGGTATCGTATCGTTCGCATAATTCAGGGCCATCGGATTTGCCATACTGCCACACAACATTCCGGATACACTTCCAAAATCTATCTTCATTATCTTAAAGGCGATGAAGCCGACCAGAACTGTCGGAATAATTGTCAGGCCAGCTCCCAGAGCAATCCAGAGCAGTCCTTCCGGACGGAAGACAGTATCGAAGAAATGGGCACCGGCATCCAACCCCAGGCAGGCCAGATACATGGAAAGCCCCAAGGCACGCAACATCAGATTCGCGCTGCGGGTAGTATAAGTAATCATGTGTATTCGTGGGCCGAAAGTTCCCAAAAGAATACCTACGATGATCGGTCCACCTGCCAGGCCTAGCTTCACAGGGGTACTGATTCCCGGAATAGAGAACGGAATCGCTCCCAACGCCAATCCCAGTACGATACCTATGAATATGACAACGAGATTAGGTTCTTTCAGACTTTTCACCGCATTTCCCAATACTTTTTCTACATTCTGAATAGCTGCCGCCTCACCTACTACTGTCAGGCGGTCACCCAGCTGGAGAACCAGTTCCGGAGTAGCAAGCAGTTGTACTCCCGAACGGTAAACACGGCTGATATTGATTCCATAATGGTTTCTCAGCCTCAATGAGCCAAGCTTCTTTCCATTCAGTTCGGGGCGGGTTACGACAATACGCTGGGAGATCAATTCGCTGTCGATCGCGTTCCAGTCTATATCTTCCTTATTCCAGTCCGTGTTTTCCTGTTCGCCGAAAAGTACCGTCAGAGCCATCACGTTCTTCTCTGCTGTAATCACCAGCAGACGGTCGCCTTCCTTCAACACCTTATCGGAAGTAGGAATACTGACATGACCGTCACGCCACAAACGGGAAATGACAAACTTCGGATAGCTCATGTGGGCTATATCCTTGATGCTTTTATCAAAAATGGCAGGGTTATGTACCTGAAAGGCTGCGATAAAAGTTTTATTGGCATCGTCCTTTTCTTTGATTTCCAAGTCTTCCTTATGAACCAGGAATTTACGGATCAGCAATACAGCAAGAATCACACCGACAACTCCCATCGGATAAGCAACCGCACATCCTAAAGCCGGAGTACTGCTTTCTATGCCCATTTGCTTCAATGTCTGCTGTGCAGCTCCCAGCGCAGGAGTATTGGTCGTGGCTCCGCAAAGGATACCCACCATATCAGGAAGCGACACGCCTGTCGCATAACTGGCAACAACAGTCAGCAAAGTACCCAGCAAGACTACTGCCAACGCCAACATATTCAGCGTCACTCCTCCCTTTCGGAAAGAACTGAAGAAACCGGGCCCTACCTGTAGTCCGAGAGAATACACAAAAATAACCAGACCGAAACTTTCCGCATAATTCAGCATCTGTGGATCAACCGAAAGCCCGAAGTGTCCGGCAAGGATACCTGCAAAAAAAACAAAAGTGACCCCCAGGGATACTCCCCAGAAATGCACTCTTCCCAGCCCCAGTCCAATCGCAGAAATCAGCGAAAGTACCACAACAGCCTGTAAGGCAGAATGTTCGAGAAACAGATTATATAACCACTCCATGAATTAAGCATACTAATAGGGCGCAAAGATAAAAACTATTTAGTCCCATTCAAAACTTTTAAGCTTTCATTTCGCGCCCTATCCCTTCTCTAAATTATTAATATCCTGAAATCTTATATGTTATCCCTTAAATTATTTATCTGTTATCCATAATCTTCTTACCTGTCACCTCTACCTATCGCCTTTTACCTTTTCAACCTATTCCTTGAGTAATCTTTCTACCTGTTGTTATCCGGGATCTTTCTACCTGCTATCTTTTGTGTAATCATTTTCTTTCCATCTGCCGGCCTTTCCACCTACCGGCTGCATCTCTCACCGACCTGTATATTCCACGAAGTTATTCCGACCGTCCAGATAACCGCTCAACCTATTTCCGCCGATATATACATCATCCAGATAGGATACATCATTGCGACCGTAATCCATACGAATGGAAGTCTGTGCATAATTCTCCCAGTTCCAGCGGAAATTATATTCAAAGGTTTCCACACGTCCATTAGGATATTCAACCCGTATAAAATCAACACCTGTCCGGTCCAAATAAAAGTCGAGTTCCTGACGGCAACGGTTACCGTCCATATCCCGATAAAAGCTTACCCATGTACGGCTACATAAATCAGCAGAACGATTGTAGTAACCACCACCGATATTATCATCATCATAAAAACTATCGATTTCTACTTCACAAGAAGTCAGACTCAACGTTAATACAGCCATTAAAGCCAGTCCTAAGTATCTAAATGCGTTCGTTTTCATATTCCTTTATTTTTAATGGTTCCTTTATTAATCCTATCATTTATCTTTCGATATCACAAAAGTATAGAATGAATTTTCCTTATGAAATTGAAAATTCCTACTTATTTAGGGGAATTCACCTAATGGAAGAGGTAAATCCCCCAACACACAGGATATCTATGAATTCCATAGCCCTCCAAAGCAACCACCGTGCCCCCCCAAAAAACAATTGAAATAAATAACCTGATTTATCAAAATACAGATTAAAAAGACACTCTACCGCCCTCTGAAACCTTAATAAAGATTGAATCAAAGATTTAATTATTTAATCAATGTTATAAATCGCCCCGTTTTACCTGATTTATTTGCAGATATCGTAAAACTCCGTATATTTGCAATGTGTTTTTCATAGTATTAGATTTAAGGTTAACAAAAAGATTGGCTGTCTGGGATAGATAGCCTTTTTTTATGCTCTTTTTTTTATAAATCCTCCAAGATACGAAATCATCCACAAAATATCTGATTGGCCAATGCCTTTTGTCATTCACTTATTTCCTGTTATCATCCCCCATAAATCATACTTCATTCCCCAAAATAACGAATGTTAATGTAAATGTTCTGATGGTACAACGCCCCCTATCTAATAATTAAAAAGGTAACCACTCTCCCCTATAAATAGCGAGAAAAAATATTTTCAAAAAAAATAATCCGTTTAACATTTGAAACATAGCAAGTTATCTCTTTAATCATAAAACAGGTAAAAAAAATCTTGCTAAAAGATTTGCGTAGTCCAAAAGTTCCCCCTATATTTGCACCGCATTTGAGAGAGAATGCGGGTTCAAGGAAGTTTGGGTGAGTGGCTGAAACCACCAGTTTGCTAAACTGACGTACGGGTAACCGTACCGGGGGTTCGAATCCCCCAGCTTCCGCAAAATTCTCTAAATAAAAAGAGCTAAGTTTTATAGACTTGGCTCTTTTTAAATTCATCAACAAACGGTGGGTTCGTCTAACGGTTAGGACACATGCCTCTCACGCATGTAATACGAGTTCGATTCTCGTACCCACTACTCAATTTTAGTTAGCCTCTTACATCGAAGTAAGAGGCTTTTTTATTGTGTTCATATCTCAAAAAATGGAATATAACGTAGAAGAATTGAAAAAGGTATTGATTGAGCAATGTAAAGAAGAAGGTATATATTACGCATTGATAGCAATCGACAAACAGACGAAAGAGATCGTTCTGCCCCAAAGCCTTGATAATGCTTTAAGTAATCCGGATTACTGCGTTTTCAAATGCAAGAAAGCAGAGGATGGATATGAAGTAGAAGAGGTAAAATAAGCGTAATTTAAAAAAGAAAGTGATGCTTATTAGTGTAGTATTAGGACATTATAAAATTTAATAATTATTTGAACATTCAAAGTTTTTTCTGTAAAAGAATGTTATATCCAGTCAAAACTGCCATCTTTCACGTAGAAACCTGTCTATAATTGAAGAAACGCCTATCTAGTTACAGTTCTTCACTCTGCTCATACAGTTCGAAGTAAGATTCCTTATCAATCCGCAGTTTGACCCTGTTTTCCCGCTTCTGACCGGCTAAATTGATAAATAAATTGAAGTATAACTGACTAAAAGAGAGGTCGGAACGATCATAAACGATATCAAAAGTACAGGTTCTGCGGAAGGAGTCGAAAGTTCCCAGTTTCATCCCTCCCTTGCACATAAAGACTTCAGGAAAGCTTGTCGGAGGATAAGGCTGGAACAGGCTAGCCAGTTGGGCATATACATAATCTATCATCCATTCATCACCGGATACAGTCAGTTCTCCTTTCAGACGAAGTTTGATTGCATATTTAGCGGTAATATCCTGCGAAGTGTATATAGGAACCTGGCTTTCCGCAGGGTAATTGCCATCCTTATATCCAAGGCTCATGGTCAGTTTTGATTTACCAGCTCCGTTAAAACTGGCAACATTCTGATCCTTCTGTTGGTTTTTCAGATCAATCATAAACGTCAGTTTACCCAAAGTCGGGTCATTCGGGTATTGAGCTATCGTATCCAATACATAATCTTCTTCATTATAGCTTCGCACCACCAAGACATCCCCCTCTCCGACTTCCAGTGCCGGACCTCCTCTTTCAATATCCACATCGCCTACGGGGTAATATATAGCATCATTATCTCTGACACAACCTGACATACAAAGCAGTAGAACTGCCAATCCTATTATCTTATTCATCATCATACACATCCTTATTTTGGAGACAAAGATACATCTTTTTTGAATCAACCCGATTTATATCAACCGTTTTTAGTACTTTTGCACATAACAAGACTATTAATGACATGGATACACTACTAAGAGAAACAGTAAATGCCGTCGTAAATTCCCGCTTCCCTGAGATGAGTATAGAGGGACGCCGGCAGATAGAAAGCATCCTGATACGTGAAGAATTTCCCAAAGGAGTGATTGCACTCAATGAAGGAGAAGTAGCCCATGAATTAGTTTTTGTCGGGAAAGGGATGCTCCGGCAATATTACTATAAAAACGGGAAAGATGTCACCGAACACTTTTCATACGAGGGATGTATCGTGATGTGTATCGAAAGCTTACTAAAACAGGTTCCTACACGGTTGATTATAGAGACGCTGGAACCTGCTATCATTTACCTGTGTCCTTATGACAAGATGCTGCAGTTGGCAAAACAAAACTGGGAAATCAACATGTTCTACCGGAAAATACTGGAATATTCCCTGATTGTATCGCAAACCAAGGCTGACTCCTGGCGTTTCGAATCCGCCCGCGAACGTTATAACCTGTTGCTCGAGACCCATCCGGAAATCATCAAGCGGGCTCCCCTGGCAGATATCGCTTCCTACTTGCTGATGACACCGGAAACATTGAGCCGCGTACGCTCAGGTGTCCTGTAGAATGCCGGTCCCAGCGATGAAAATCTCCCGTTATCGCTGCCGTAGTCATTCACCATTTCTCAGCTATCTGCTTTTCCGGTATTCTTTGGGAGACATGCCGGTGTAATGCTTGAAGTACTTACCGAAGAATGACTGGTTGGCAAAGTTTAGCCGGTCAGCTATCTCTTGTATGTTCATGCTCGAAGAATTCAGGAGTGCCTTTGCTTCCAGAATCACTAATTCATCAATCCACTCCCCTACTGTCTTTCCGCTGATTTCCTTCACAACACCGGACAGATGTTTCGGTGTCAGGCATAATTGATCGGCATAAAACTTCACGCTACGCTCCGACTGATAAGACTGAATCAAAGATTCATAGAAGCGTTCAAATATGTATTCCTTACGGCTTTTACTTTTGACAACAGCAGAAGAATCCGGTGCATAACTGTTGAATATGTTGCAAAGTTCAAAGAAGAACCCCTGCATCAATCCCATTACTACCTCCCTGCGATACATATCTTCCTTATTCCTCAATCTCTTCCTGATGAAAGCATGATACTCTTTAATCATTTCCTGTTCGTGCAGGTTGAGATCAAAGCAAGGATAATCTTTCAGAAAGAAAAAGAATGAGAGCACATTTCCGACTTTGGGCAATGATTCCAGCAGATTCTTTGATACAGCAAAGAAAATCCCCCTAAAGTTAGCACTAAACTGACGATGCTCGATGATCTGGTTGGGCAACGCAATAACCATTCTTCCCGGAATCAGCTCAAACTCACGCAAACTGATATTGAAACGGGTGGAGCCTTCCAGACAAAGTCCGATGCTTACCACTTCCAGTTTGCTGGGACCATTATAAAGGGAAGTAACGCTTTCCGTATCGAAAAGCGCTATATCATTATCGACAACATCAATACTATTAGGATCTATATGCTTAGAATGAACTACCGAAGAAATACCTATCTTAGGAACACCTTGAATATCCATACTTTCTCTTTTTATTTGCGACAAAGATACCAGTAATAATCAGACATGCAACCTAAGGTCAGATATTATCAGTCAAATAGAACATTTTTCCCTACTTATTGACTATCTCCGAACAAAAACTCATAATCGCGTTTGGCAGCCGGAACAGTCCACTTCTCCGGAATGAATTTCCACTGATTCAGCGCCTTCGGGTCCATCGCACCTTTCTTTTCTATATAATTCATCAGATAAAAACGAAGGTCCTTATCCGTAGAGAAGATAATACGTTCTTTCAGTTTCTCCTGTGGAATACCTGCACCTCTAGTCAGTAATTCACCGCCGCCATTGCCCCGATAAGAGTTCAAAGCCACTTTATAAATCTTATCCATAAGGAAAGGGCTGCCGTCCGCCATGCTGATAATGGTTATCTTCTCTCCTTGCGGCTTGGAGACGTCCACAGTATAGATAATACCCGATGCCGAATCAAAATTGAAACTGAAATTCTGGAAAGAAGCTCTGTCTTCCGCACCTTCGCGGCGTTTCTCTTTGAACCAAAGCAAATGATCGTCCGGAGACTTCATCCGGTTGGTCCACATGAAATAAGACATTTCCAGATAATCCTTGATTTCTTTCCCGGATAAGGTCATCATATACAGCATATTCTCATACTTATACAGATTGAACATATCGCTGACATACACATCCCCTTTATTAATCTTCGCATCGAATGAAAGCGGTGCAGCAAAAGAAATCTCCGCACCAGTGATATCAAGCTGCAAGGTATGAATCAGGTCGATAAAAGCAGACGGCCCGAAGAAAGACGGACGGGTCGAGATGCTCTCGGTGAATGTACCGATCTTTTTAGAAACAAAGTTGCGGACAGTGTCGTATTGGGGAGCAAAATGCTTCATAAAATCCTCACTGATTCCGTAATCTTTTGTCGCGGACAATACTCCCCGGATATCTTTGCTGCGCACCTTTCCGTCTTTCAACTTTAAGGTTACATCGATATTGGACAAAACGATTCCGTTACTTGCCGGATCGATAACCAGTACTGAATCTCCTGCCACATTCATTACCTTCTTACATTCACGTGCATGATCGTGCCCCATCAGTACAATGTCAAAACCGGGAACATTCTTTGCAACGTTCAGAGAAGCGTTTTCATTGTACTTACCGGACATTTTGAAAGCTTCCTGCCCCGCATGAAACAAACCAATCATCAAGTCCGGATTCTCTTTTTCACGGATGATCTTCATCCATTTGCGTGCTGTCTCTTCCATATCGTCAAAGCGCAGCCCCTTCCACAGATTCTCCGAGAGCCATGCAGGGATAGCAGGAGTGATCATTCCCAAAATGACGATTTTCACTCCGTCACGCTCCATCACCTTATAAGGAGGGAGATGAGGTTCTCCGGTCGATGTATCGATGATGTTAGCTCCTAACACCGGAAAGTCACAGGTATTTATCCAGCGGTCGAATACGGCACGCCCGGTTTCCACGTCATGATTTCCCATATTTCCGGCATCATACTTCATATAGTTCATCATTTCCGCGCAGAGATGAGGAGAAACCGTATCTATATAATTATAGTAATAGGCGGTAGGTTGCCCTTGCAGTATATCGCCGTTGTCGAGCAAGATAAGATTTTCCTTATACTGTTCGCGCTCTTTCTGCACAAAAGCATATATTCGCGCCAGACTGCCCTGCCAATCCTTACGGGTAATAAAATTATAAGGATAATAATTACCATGTACATCACTTGTCTGTACAATTTTCAGCTTCACAATTTTCTCCTGTGCCGCAACAGAGAGCACGAGGCAAAGAAGCCATACGTAGATACATGCAAATCGTTTCATTCTTTTTCTATTTTAAGCGGATGTGAGAACATGAACCGTGCTCCTCCCGTATATTCGGAGTCGATCCATATATCACCTTTCCATTTGTGGACAATCAATTTACAGATAGACAATCCCAGACCTGTTCCCTGGGCATATTCGTTCAGTTTCTCGAAACGTTCGAATACCAGTTTCTGTTTCTCCTTCGGGATGCCACACCCCGTATCCGTCACCGAAAACACGGCCATACCTGTCGCCTTATTCACCGAGAATTCCAGTGTGATCTTTCCTTTTTTGGTGAACTTATCCGCATTAGACATCAGGTTGATAATCACCTGCTGCATACGCTGTATATCCGTCACCATATCGAATGACTCGTAATCGCTGGCAAACAGAAACTGATTGCCGGACTGCCGCGAAACACTGACCGATGCTACCACCTGCCTGCATACCTGCACCACATCACACTCTTCCCAAGTCAAAGTCACCCTATTCGCCTCCAGACGTGAGAGGTCCAGAATATCATTGATCAGGCGAAGCAACAAATCCGAGTTCGTCTTGATGATCTGATAATAGGTCTGTTGCTCCTCCTCCGTGCTGCCGCCTACAGCGAGCACATCCGAGAAACCCACAATCGAGTTTAAAGGAGTACGTATCTCATGACTCATATTAGCGAGGAAAGCACTTTTGAGACGGTTCGATTCTTCCGCCCTGTCTTTTGCCACCCGCAGGTCTTTTTCGGATTTCAGCAGTTCATCCCTCAGACGCTTGGTACGGAAATAATAGAAGAGCGAGATACACAGGCCCAGCACCAGAATGACGAATAGCGCACATGCTGACCAAATCTGATAAGTATATTGCTGATAAAATGAAACCGACTGATTGATAATCTGCACATCAAAAGGAAGAACCTGCGGATTCAAGTTCCACTCCTTCACTTTCCGGCTGTCGAGTACGGCTTTGCAGCCGATAACGGAAAGATGTTGCCGGTCATCCTCCGGATATTGATCTATCTGCAGAGACGACAATGCCATGTCTTTTCCCAGTTTCCTGTAGTCGGGCAACACTCCGCCAATGGCCCAGTATCCCAGACTCACAGAGGACGGAGTAAAAGCGGGAATGGTCGGAGTAGCCTCCATCATGGCATAAGTCGCATTCCGCATGAAATAACCCTCGTTCATGTCTACCCGCCAAGTACCTACCATAATCACCGTATTCTCCGGCAAATGGCGCAACTCTTCTACAATCGTATAAATTGTATGCCGACGGCCATCCATCAAGATCAGGTCAAGTTCGGGAAACTTCTTCATTTCCTTCCGCACCAGTGCCTGCATCGTGACACCACCGTAAGTATTGTCCGAAATAAAGGCGATATGTTCCGTATTCGGATAAAACGCCTTGATCATACGGACATTATCTTCTATATTATATTGGTTGATAAATCCCGACTTCAATTCCGGTATATCCATTTGATCGGCAAACAGATCGACCGATTCCGGCATCCATGTGTCCAGTCCGGCAACCGTATCCTTAGGCAGTATGACGATGTTGCTACTGGCAAGGCTACACATCACCGGTACCTTCACCTGTATGGAATCCCGTTGAGACAGATACGCTGCCCAGGCTTCCTGTCCCAGCAGAATGATTTGTGCCGGATGCTTTTCTCCCTGGTATTTAGAAAGAATCTGCGTCATCATGCCGCTCCAGAGCGGGGCTTCGGAGAAACTTTTGCAGTTCATGTTTTCAATGACAATATCACGTTTTCCTCCCAGTTTACTATATTCTTCCATGTAGTCGGAAATCGTTACTGAAGTTTGATGCGCAGCGGGATTATAAGAACAGATAATTAAGATCGGCTTTTTATCATTAGAGACAGCAAATAACTCTGTGGCCTGAAAAAGCCATAGCAAACAGATAAACAGGTATCCTATATATCTCATCATACTTGTAAGTTTTGAAGTGTTACTATCTCATTTTAGGCTGCAAATATACTAAAACTTGTCGGCTATAACAGATTTATGTGTATTTTTGTCGCTCATTCATTCGCAAAAAAATTGTATATGGAACTATTTCACCAAATGATTTCCGGATTACTGGGAATACCGGAAAGACAAATCAGCAGTACTCTCCATTTATTGGGGGAAGGTGCTACCATCCCTTTCATCAGCCGTTACCGTAAAGAAGCCACAGGCGGACTGGACGAAGTACAGATAGAGAACATCAAGGAGCAACATGACAAGTTGTGCGACATAGCCAAACGGAAGGAAACGATTCTTAGTACCATCAACGAACAAGGCAAACTCACTCCCGAACTCGAAAAGCGTATCAACGACACCTGGAATCCTACGGAGCTGGAGGACATCTACCTGCCCTACAAGCCCAAACGGAAGACCCGTGCCGAAGCAGCCCGACAGAAAGGGCTGGAACCGCTTGCCATGATCCTGATGCTGCAAAGAGAGAACAATCTCAGCGCCAAAGCCTCCGCCTTCGTCAAAGGTGAAGTTAAGGACACAGAAGATGCACTGAAAGGCGCCCGTGACATCATCGCTGAGCAAGTGAATGAGGACGAACGCGCCCGTAATGCCATACGTAACCAATTCGCCCGTCAGGCAACGATCACTGCCAAAGTAGTGAAAGGCAAGGAAGAAGAAGCTGCCAAATACCGTGATTATTTCGATTTCTCCGAATCACTGAAACGCTGCACCTCCCATCGTCTCCTCGCCATTCGCCGCGCAGAATCCGAAGGATTGCTGAAAGTATCCATCAGTCCGGATGACGAAGCCTGTCTGGAACGCCTCGACCGCCAGTTCGTACACGGCAACAATGAATGCAGCCGTCAGGTAAGCGAAGCCACTGCCGATGCCTACAAGCGTCTGCTCAAACCTTCCATTGAAACAGAGTTTGCTGCACAGTCCAAAGAAAAGGCTGATGACGAAGCTATCCGCGTGTTTACGGAGAATCTCCGCCAATTGCTCCTCTCTCCTCCGCTCGGACAGAAACGGGTACTCGCTATCGATCCCGGCTTCCGCACAGGCTGTAAAGTAGTCTGTCTGGATGCGCAGGGCAATTTGTTGCACAATGAAAACATCTATCCCCACCCTCCGGTCAATAAAACCGGCGAAGCGGCTTCCAAGCTCCGCAAAATGATAGAAGCCTATGAGATTGAAGCCATCTCTATCGGCAACGGAACAGCCAGCCGCGAGACGGAAGACTTCATCAATCACCAGACTTTCGACCGGCAAATTCCGGTCTTCGTGGTCAGCGAACAGGGAGCTTCCATTTATTCAGCATCCAAGATCGCCCGTGATGAATTTCCCGATTATGACGTAACGGTGCGTGGAGCAGTCTCTATCGGTCGCCGGCTGATGGACCCGTTGGCAGAACTGGTAAAGATCGACCCTAAATCCATCGGCGTCGGACAATACCAGCATGACGTAGACCAGACGAAATTGAAAAAAGCCCTCGACCAGACTGTAGAAAACTGTGTGAATCTGGTAGGTGTGAATCTGAATACCGCAAGCAGCCATCTGCTGACATACATTTCCGGACTGGGTCCGCAGCTGGCGCAAAATATTGTCAACTACCGCGCCGAGAACGGAGCTTTCAATTCGCGTAAGGAATTGATGAAAGTCCCCCGCATGGGTGCCAAAGCCTTCGAACAGTGTGCCGGATTCCTCCGTATCCCCGGAGCAAAGAATCCGCTGGACAACACAGCAGTGCATCCGGAAAGCTACCACATCGTAGAGCAAATGTCGAAAGACCTGAAATGTACCGTCAACGAACTGATTGCGAATAAGGAACTACGCCAGAAAATCAAGATATCGGACTATATCACGCCGACTGTGGGCCTGCCGACTTTACAGGACATCATGCAGGAGCTCGACAAACCGGGACGCGACCCGCGTAAAGCGATCAAGGTATTTGAATTCGACAAGAACGTGCGCACCATCGCAGACTTGCGCGAAGGCATGATCCTGCCGGGTATCGTAGGCAACATTACGAATTTCGGAGCTTTCGTCGATATAGGTATCAAGGAAAACGGACTTGTACATCTTTCCCAGTTAGCCGAGCGATATATATCCGATCCTACAGAAATCGTATCCATCCACCAGCATGTCATGGTCAGAGTGATGAACGTAGATACCGACCGGAAGCGGATTCAGCTTAGCATGATCGGGGTACAGCAAGACTGATTGCCTCCCGCTTTTCGCCCCACCACACAATTAAAATCGTAAAGATTATCATAAGTACTGTACAAATGAGCGAGCCTTCAAAACCAAAGGCTCCGCCATTCAGTACGTTTTCTTCGGGCAGATGCAGCGTCAACAGCGATGTTCCCAGATCGTTTCCACTTACTTGATATCCCAATATCGGGCCTTGAATCCAGTTCCAAAAAAGATGGAGGGAAATGGGGAAACAAAGATTCCGTGTATATAAATAGGAAGCACCGATCAACATACCTGCAATCACCAGGTTCAGCATCGGCAGAAAAGCCACATTCGGGTTGAAGATATGCAGCAATGCAAACAGCAGTGCAGAAACGAAAAGAGCCAGGAATTTATTCATCCGGGTATGCAGCAGACGCCCGAGTATGTAGCCGCGCATCATGATCTCTTCAGTCAAGGCCACCAGCAGGCAGAACACAAAAGTGCCGAGCAGATTTAAAGGATCGAACTGAAAGCCTGTTACTTCTACTTCACCTATAGCCAGCGAAAGCCCGAAGCCGATCAGGTAGAGCAACATCGCCACCAGCAGTCCATACCACAGTCCCCGGACATGCCCTTTCAGTGTCAGCCCCAAGTCAGAAAAGGGGCGGCGTTCAAAATAAAGCAGAATCACAGCCGGAGTCAACACAGACAGCAGCATATTGGCTTCCGTCACAGTGTACACCAACAATCCGGGGTGTCGCGCCTCATCGCCAAGAATCAGAGACAATAATCCGAATCCTATTGTACCATACAGTCCCATACATACGAAAAGCCCCAGTGCAAACAACAGGATACACGCCCATACGGGAAGTCTTTTCGGTTCTTTCTTTTCTCTGATTTCTTCTGTCTCCATTTTTACTTTTTGTTAATCACGCTACAAAATTAGATATAAAACATAAAAAAACATCGTGTCTTACCTATTTTTCCTATATTTGTCAGAACAAATCTGCATAATTATGAAAATAAGACAACTACTGATAAGTTTTTTATTGGTTGCCAGTACTTTGGGAGCAACCGCACAAGTAAGCAAAACGTATTATGTCAGCAAGCCCGGCACATTGATCTCGATGATGACCGAAGAGGAAGCCAACAGCATCACCCACCTTACACTGACAGGAAAACTGAATGCGGAAGACTTCAGACATCTCCGCGATGAATTTCCCAGCCTGAAGGTGCTCGATATTTCCAATGCCGAAATCAAGATGTACAGCGGCAAGGCCGGAACGTATCCTAACGGAAAGTTCTACATCTATATGGCCAATTTTGTCCCCGCCTACGCCTTCTCGAATGTGGTAAACGGAATGACCAAAGGTAAGCAGACACTGGAAAAAGTGATTCTTTCCGAAAAGATAAAGAATATCGAAGATGCCGCCTTCAAAGGATGTGACAACCTGAAAATCTGTCAGATACGCAAGAAGACAGCTCCTAACCTGTTGCCGGAAGCTCTGGCCGACAGTGTGACGGCTATTTTCGTTCCATTGGGCAGCAGCGACGCCTACCGTTTTAAAAACAGATGGGAGAACTTTGCATTTATCGAAGGCGAACCGCTGGAAGCCACGATCCAAGTGGGTGCTATGGGCAAGCTGGAAGATGAGATTATGAAAGCCGGACTGCAACCCAGAGATATTAACTTCCTGACTATTGAAGGAAAACTGGATAATGCCGATTTCAAACTGCTTCGCGACTATATGCCGAACCTTGTGTCTCTCGACATTTCAAAGACCAATGCCACCTCTATCCCCGACTTTACTTTCTCTCAGAAGAAGTATCTCCTGAAGATCAAGCTGCCACATAACCTCAAGACCATCGGCCAACGGGTATTCAGCAACTGCGGACGACTTGCCGGAACACTTGAACTACCTGCCAGTGTGACGGCTATCGAGTTCGGAGCGTTCATGGGATGCGATAATCTGCGCTATGTGCTCGCTACAGGTGATAAGATTACAACGCTAGGCGATGAACTCTTCGGAAACGGGGTGCCAAGTAAGTTGATTTATAAGAAATAAAAATGAATTGAAATAGAATATGCCCTAAGATAAAATAACTATCATGGGTTAATTATCTTAGGGCATAATAAAGATTTCAGCATCAGATGGAGCTATTCATCCTGTTTTATTGATATCGGAGGATAAATATAATACTCTTCTTCTGAATCACTAACAATAATTTCAAAAGGATCTTTCTTTTTTATCTGAATAGTATCACGAGGATAGGTAATCTGATTGATCATTGATTTATCTTCAAATTTATCAAGCCTTCGTTGATAATCTGCCGGTATCGGAACATATAAAAACTGACAATCCTTTAAGTAATTATAAAGCTCTTTGCCTCGATCTTTCCCTACATAATTCCACCGATTAAAAAACGGTCTAAAAACAGGATGAGTTTCTAAATCATGAAAGCTCTCTATAGATCCCCAAATAACTTCATTATCATATAATGTATTGGCACCTAAACCTGACATTTTCGTATATAATGAAATAGTATCCGCACCATTTATCATTAAAAAACGACCAATTTCTCCATACTCTGAATTATTCCAATCCGGATGATAATAGAGATGACTATTAGAACCGAACATGAGAGCTTTATCGGTGTGATTATACACGATAAATTCAAAATTAATAATTTCTGGAAGAGTGTCTCCCTTTATCAATCCTTGAGGACTAGGTTGATACTCACTCTCCCATACACTTACTAACTCCAAGTCAATCGATATCTCATTTTCTTGGGCATATACATTTGTTAGTAACAATAGAATAACACATGTAAAACCGATTACTCTTTTAATGATTACGATTGATGTAATATTCATATTCTCTCCGTCTGATTTCATCTTGTTGGTCTTTAGGTAATTTTTTGAAGGTTGGATGATTCAATTGAGCATTATAGCATTTCCAGTGGGTACTTGTTTTTACTCCAGTTCATTATTCTATGCTCATAGTACTCATGAACACCTAAATATTACTCTTGATTAATAATAACACTCCCCAAATATATTAAAGAAATATTTTCATAATCACCAAAAGAGTAAAATAGAACACCCATCCAAAGAATATCCATTTACAGAGTTCTTTACCACGTATTTGATAGTCGAATAATATAAGCACTAATCCTATGATGAAAAACAACGGAAAGGGAAAAATAAATGCCATCACTTTCACCCATGTTGACAAAGGAAGATGCTGTTTTTCCACTTTCTTTTCTATTTCTACCTTAATAAGTTTTTCTACTTCTTCTGTAAAGTCCTGATACATAGATGGAGAAATTTCCCGTCTTTCCAATTCTTCTTCTGCGGCAATCACAGCATCAGCTTGATAATCCGCACGTTCTACAGTTATAATTCGCATTAATTCCACATCATCTTTCTCGGACATTATGGCAAAGTACTTATTTGTTTCTATATTTTTCATATATTATTATCAATGAATTACTATTAAAATCATACTAACTCCGATATGATTCACGAATTAGATTCCCGTTCATATCGAAGTTAGAGAAAAAGAGAACCTAATTGCCCCTACATTCACCTAAGAATATGGGCCCCAAAAAGAAGATTACAAAAATTATTCCCACATTCCTTTTTGCAGAATCATCTATTTTCGCAATCTCTTTTAGAAGATTGGTTTTACCCCCTTTTATCAGCCAACCAATTAGTACTACCAGCCACATAATCAGAGTACCAAGATAATCAATACCTCTCATCGTTTTTTCTCTTTTTATTAATATACAAAAAGCCATCTATACCATCATTCATCTTTTTAAACGCATTGGGATTACGATTTATTTCATCAAACCTTCTCATCTCCATATCATAAACAGAATGCTTAATCTTTGTAGGAATGTGAGGATTGGCATATTTAAATTTTAGCCATGAAACCGGCTGTAATTGTTTCAATAAACGGGAAGCAGGAAAACTCTGAGTAGCTACATTAATAAATCCATTTGCTCTCTCATCAGGAGTTGCATATGTTCCCGCCCATGACTTACCCGTCAACCACACTTTCGGAGAATTCATTAAAGAATAAACTGACGATGCCGCATACTTAGCAGCTCCATCAATCAATCCTGTAGGAGGTTCATTAAGAGTAAGTTCTAAGTTACTTATTAAACTTGATACAGAACCTACATTGTCATACTTTCCTGTGATCTGCCATTGCCAGAACTCCGATTCAGAGAGATTTACTTTCTGATCTCCGTAATCAATATACTCTTTTCGTCCGATAAAGGTATTGTGAAACCAATTATTATGAGTCGTTTCTTTATAAGTTCTATCTGGATTATAAATAACTTTCATTTGTCCATCCGGATCAATCCAATTAATCGAATTATTTCCACAATATCCATATGGACTCTCCCAATAATACTTCTCCGCCATCGGGTCAACCACATGCCATCTTCCCAAAGCCGGATCGTACATCCTTGCTCCATAATCATACCTGTTCAAGCCATTATTCATATCCAACTCCTTATTATTATATTTATAAGGTTGTTTATCTCCGTGAGTACTCTCTGTAAACGACATGCCGAAAGGATAATAATGATTTGTTTGAGTTACTGTCCCGTCCGATTTAGCCACCACACGATTATTACCCAAATGGTCCTGCAAATAGAAATAGTAAATGCCATTTTCAATGTAGCCACCATCCACCAATATACGTTTTAAAGAACCATTTTCGTAAATCATGTTACCTATATAATCGGTACGATTCTCGGCAGAAGATTTATGAATGACGGATAACTTCTTTCCATCGGCAGAATAAACATACTCATGAGTAGATTTGTTTGTGTCATTGAAAGTAATCCGTCTTGGCAAATTTAATAAATTATATTGAATATCAGCTATACCTTTATTTAAATCTTTAATCAGATTACCATTTTCATCATAAAAGTATTCCACATCCTGCTTCGCACCATTCCTAAAATCCATAGATGATACCGAAAGATTTGAATCTGATGCAGTATCCTCAACCTTTATTAGCTGATTACCACGGTAATTTAGAGTCAAATTATCAATTATTCCATAGGTAGTATTCTGATTTCCGGAACGCATCAGAGAGACTATATTCCCCTGCTTATCATAGTTATAAGAAGTGTTAAAGTTATGATTGCGAATATTATTTTCAAGATAGTCCGCATAGAGCAACCGAGAAAGATTATCATAAGAAAAATCATAACCACGCTTTTTATCGCCATTTACACTCCAGTCCATACCGGAGATATTACCGTTGTAATAACGGGTATTGGTTGGGTTGGAACGGGTGTCATTATAATATAATGTCTCACAGAACAGAGGACTACTGATTGATTCAGTCCACGAACGGAGATTATAAGCATAATTCGTATGCAAATTAGATTGCCCATTCCGCCTGTTATGTTTCAGGCGCCCCAGTTCATCGTATTCATTATTGACAAGAGTCATTACCGGTCCATTATTTAAGCAGTGAGTGGTGGTTTGCAACCGGTCCGCATAATCATAGCTATATGAGTAAACTTCGCTTTGGGTCGCTTTGCCTGCAGCAGAATGGATATGCTTATGCTTTGTAGGCTGGCCAATAAAATTATAAGCAATATAATCTTTTTCAACTCCACCGTTCAAACGGTTATTCGATTTACGTTGTATCACTCTGTCGTGATCATCATAATACATCACAGTATAAAGATAGGACTGCCCTTTTTCATCAAGACAGGCTATCATATTACCTGTAAGCATATCCCGGGAACTTGCCGAATGACGTTTGCCAAAACCTTCCGACTCTGCATTGACATCATAACAAACACCGGCATCTGTAGAAACCGGAAATCCGTTTCTGCCCAAGAAAGAGTAATCATCATAATACTTGACTGAAAGTAAGCTGGAAGAAGTCAAAGTGATGCCCGACAAGCTATAACCTTTATACGATCCACTGCCACCGGCAGAAGAAGAACCGGAATACCAAGAGGCACCGACAACCGAAGAAAGTAACGGATCGGCAAAAGGATTCAACGCATTCCTGCAAATCCCCGAAAAACATTCACGTCCGAACATATCCGGAATGCTGAACGACCATTCACCACGACTATGCTGCTTACCGTCCTGAGAAAAAATCAACCGCTTTCCCTTATCATAGATATAAAAAGACCAGCTACAACCCGGAAGTTTCTTGGCTATCTGGAGTTTACGACTATTGTACTTGTATAAAAAGGCATATTGCAGAAGCGTCGCATCCGTATTACTCATCCAACTTGTGGAACTGCCACTTCCAAACATGGAAGAAGCTGCCGGAGGAAGTACAGCCACCCGATTGCCGAAATCGTCATATATATAGTAGGTATCATATAGTTCCTTATTTCTTCCGGTCTGTATGATCTGACGGGTTAAGACAAGCTGATTCAGTTTGTCTTTAAATTCGAAAGACGGATTACCATCTTCATCTTCCACACGGGTGACATAAAGTTGCCCTGTCGCATAGTTACCAATGCGACTGATTCGCATGACAGTATCACTTACGTTCGTTGCAGTGAAATGGATACAGTTCAATGTATCCGTACCTGTCATATTGGTCAGATAGGTATTTTTCACACTATGATGATTATCCTGCCAGCCTTGTCCGGGACCGTATTGTTCGAGAATACGATTCAGCGGAGAAGCTTCATATACCGGACGGGAGTAAGGAACGTTATCACCATACGTAGCTATCACTTTACTTTTTACCACATCAGGAAGAATGAACTTTCCTCCATTATCTTGAAATGCAGTGGGCAACCATTGCTTGGAACTTCGTCCCTGGGCATCATATTCCTGATAGGCTACTATATCATTCTTGCTCTGGGAGTATTTCAAGACAGATTGTTCCAAACGTCCCAAACCATCGTAATAGTCTGTCTTATTCTGCCATCTAATACCTGTTTCCTGCGTATAGGTACGTGTAGCAACATAATTCTTATCACGGGAACGTACATTATCAAAGTGCTCATATCCCTGAACCCGGAGAGCTATCTCACCATTATTCTTACTGCCTTCCGCTACAATATAATATGTACCTGCAGATAAGTTTGAAACATAAAGATTTTTATCATTATTTGTATCCAAAGTCCCTTTAAGAAAATCAGCCTCATTTAGCAAATAAACATTTACACCTCCTTCAACAGTAGAAGAAGGAACTGAAACAAGAATATCCATAGGAGAGTTAATTTTCAAACGGTAATACACATCTGATGTAGTATTTCCATGATAGAAATCAGTAAAAAATTCCGTATTGAATGTATCCTGAAAATCTAATGGTAATATCACAGAGTCTATATCAATCGGTTTTTCTTTTTTATCTCCTTTCAGGATGTCTGTACTACCTGATATATTTAGCTGTATATTTCTTTTCGCTTTAATAAACGAACGTATCACATAATCTCCTGCATCAAGCATTGCTTTTTTTATCAATTGACTCCCATCGCTTGTTGCCAGTATTGCACCCGATTTTTCCATTATTTCTATTGAATGGAAAGACTCAACCGTTTGTTCCGGAGAGAGATTAATTTCCATTGGATAGTTCAACCTTACAGAAAAGAACAATTCCTGCGAATCGTCAAAATCAAACAAACCAGAGAAATGATAGTTAAAATCATCCGAGAAGTCCCCTATTTCCATCGGTGCTTCCATAGAAGTTCCCAAAGGATTAATATAGATATTACTAGTAATTTCTCCATTATAATCATTCCCAAATGTTGATGCTCCTTCACACTGAAAGATATAATAACCAGGCTGCAGTATTTGTACAAAAAGTGATCCAATCACTCCATGACCAATATTCTCTTCCAAATGAAGATTCAGGTAAGGTAGTAATTTTATTTTCTCCTCCATCTTTTCTACATAATTACCCGATGTAACAGGGTCTCCCACATCAACAAGATTATCCATAGGTTCACTTAATGGGAAATACAGCAAATGAGCTTCAACATCCTCTAAGCTCGATCCATTGAAATGGGAAACAATGAGGGTTGGGCGATATATAGAAAAAGAGAAATAAATATCATTATTCTCATTCCCATAATTGTTTGTCCCATTTCTGGTATCATAAGTCTCGCGAACAATCACTGGTTCAAGAATCTCTCCCAAATCAGTCCATAGATCACTTTTACGTAATTCACTGATAGAATTACCCGGTTGAGCGTTACTATCAATGGATAGCAATGTCATTATAAACATACAATATAAAAAATTCTTCATATCTGATTGTTTTTAATAAAGAGAATTAATAAGCAAAAGGATAACCACCTATAACGTATGTATCTTCATGACCGGTATAATACTCAATGTTATAGTTGATATCGAAAGCATAAGGAGTGGATTTTATAGAAGGCTCCTCATATGCCCAATGATCATCTTGAGGTGCAACCCGAGTATCTCTATAGAATCTTCTGGGTACGTAAACCTTAATAGGCTCATAGTCTTTGAGTACATCTCCCGTATCAGCGATTTTGCGGCTGGGTGGTATTTCGTAATAATCGGTAACGATGCTTCCCTGAACTCCCCAATCAAACGTCAGATAATAATCCTGTTCCATGGGATTATAAACAGACACGATTATATTCGAATTACATTCTGCATGCTCATTGGCATATTGCTGACCATTATTCCGCAAATCGATATAGGCTTTCTGATTAGCGTCTTCCTGTGATAAAGTTGAACTATATTTCTTTGCAGGCACTACATAATCGATAGATTCCCCCATTTCTCCTAAAGATGCGTCACAAGTATTCCGGGTAAAAGTTTCTCTGATTTGCTCATTATAATAAGTCAATTCAGGTTCTACGGATTGATTCTGATAAAAATAATCATATTCCTTAACTACATTCATATCGTTATCCATCACAGATACCAGCCTGCTAAAGTCATCATATCTATAAGACTCCGTTACTCCCCTTTCATTAGTCGCACTCCTCAATCCTATGAGAGGATAATAGCCATATGTAGTTATCGAAGCATCCTTAGGATATACACGTACATCGTCTATAGGGTATACTCCTTCATTTATTGAATCCCGACCATTGACAAAATCATGCTTCATATACTCCCACTTCCCATTCTTAAAGACCTGATAATCTATTACATATTTCCTTTCCGGATTCGTCACTAAAGACACCGTATAAGGACCGATACAACTATTATTACTATGATATCCGAAAGAAGCAGGACGTAAATGAGTGGTTTCAAAGTTCTCATAGAATACATCATCTGTACCACTTGTCTCGGGAGCAATACTTTTTCTTGTCCAATAAGAGAAATGAATATCTCCGTCATATACATTTGCTGACGATTCCTTACACGCATCAGTACTAAGAATACTAAATGTATGATAACCGGCAGAGACATAGAATGTTGCACTGTACGTATAGGCATTTTGATAGTCAGTCCAAGGCTTGCCCATGTTATCAGAGCTTCTCATCTGAACCAGATTGAAAGCCTTATTGTCAAGATGTCCTGATACATACCAGTTAAATCCTAACGCTCCGGCAAGGACTATTTCAACATCACCCGCTTTTGATGTATAAAAGTTATACGATTTCACATTAGCCGACAATGAACTGTATTTCAGGTTTACGTACTTAGTCGTTCTCTCATCCCTATATTGAGGAACGGACTTGAAAGTATTTCGGGCATTTACCACTTTAGCCACAGGATACAAGCCTTTATATCCCCATATATAAGCCGTCTTGACACCAGCCTTATCTGCTATATTGGCCGGATTACCGTATGAATCATAATCAAGATATTCCATCTCGAGCGCACATCGATTGTCCATAGAATATTGAGCCGAGTTCAGCAGTTTGAAAGAGGAGTAGTCGCTTAACGGCACATCATTTTCCAACTTATACTGTTTATCCTGAACGGCAAACTGATCAGACAGCTTATATGTCATCACTTCGGCAGAAGTAACTTTTCCATTCCGCTTAACAACAGTTTCTACAGGATAAGACAACAATCCTTGTGCTCTCATAGTATCATAGACTTTCAATGGAGAGCCGGAGGAAATGGAACCGGAAGTTACACTATCATATTCTTCCATCAAGTCGGAAATATATTTAGTTCTCGCTTCCAACATACTGTTATCATTCGGATTATTAATATACTTTCTCGTACATGTCAGCAAACGATACTTATTGTACTCATATTCTTCCGTCTCATGTATAGAATCATGATCTGTATAAAGAAATCTTTCTACGATGTTTACATTTCCTTTATCATAATTAAAAGTGAGATTTTCCTGATTGGGTAATATTATTTTCTTGATATGCCAAGTGGATGCTGTAGCTAGTAAACTGGAGTGAAAACTATCCCAAATCATACTATGACTCCCTATCTGATCACCATATACACTATAGTGACTATCATAATCAGGATCTTTAGAATACGCACAAGACAGGTCAATACTATTAATATCTCCACCAAAGATATAGGTAAGTCCTTCCGAATCAACGATTGTTATTTCTGTAATCAACACAGGTCTGGATTCGATATACAACTTGGGATGATATGTTTTGTTTAGATGAGCATTAGTCCATTCCGTTTCTGCAAGTAACACATCAGGTATTTTCCCAACTTTCACATCCTTTACCTTAAAGTACGAACTATTTTGCGATGAGATTCTTGTTTGTATTTCTCCTTCCTTATCTTTATACATAAAGAAGGAAGCATTTATTTTTCCTATATTTATTATAAATTCATCCAAGTCGGGCTCATGAAGATAATCTTCATTATAAATGAAAGGATTATAATATTTATTTAAATTAGATTCCTGATCCCAGTTCGTATTAGCAGTTCTGTCCATATACTCATTAAATGTATAGACTTCATCAATCATCCCATTAGCAACTCTGTATATTTGTCCACCGGTAATGGACCAACCTAAGCCTACATTACCAACAGGAAGATCAACTTTGTTGCCTTCCGAATTATATAGCAATTGTATATCGTAAGAATAATTTTTCAGTGCTATGGAATACAGAGGGATAGCAATATTTGCTCTTCCGGAATGCAAGTCAACCGGCAGTGACTGTACTCGTAGCAATGAACCAACTCCCGGACTCGGAGTATCATATTTTAGCATTGACTGCGAAAATATAGGCTGAAAGAGGAAAGTAAAAAGAAACATGAATAAATATCGTATCTTTCGTTCTGTTGGTCCCGATGTATATGTTAACACAGTACAATACTGATTCAAATTATGATATTTAAAACTATTTTTCATATGCTGTTTTTATATTAATTGCAATAAGCTTATTTTTAAATAAAAATCACAGGTTATACAAAATGCTATCGCTTCGTTCTATTATGAATAAAACTAGCCTCCTGTTTTGTACACCTGTGATTTACGAACTTACAGATTCATCGCATTACCGCCCAGCGCTCCCAGCACTGCCGAAGCCACCGCGATGACTACTTTCAAAATGGTATCCCAGAGGGATCTTTTGACTGCCATAACTTTACACACCTCCTTTCCGACTCTTTACATGATTGATTACTAGGCAATCATCACTAAATGATTGATTACTCCTGAAAACTTTCCTCCTTTACCTCAAAGCACGGACATGCCTTGATCCACTCCTCCGGCTCAATCTCTCCATTCACGTTGCGGTCCGGTGACAGGTCACGATGGCCGCACACCCGGCAACCGGGGAATTTCACTTGCAACTGATGCACCAGCAGCCGGAGTGCTGC
>NZ_KV804259.1:39568-41563 GCF_001811315.1 Bacteroides sp. HMSC067B03
GCAACTGATGCACCAGCAGCCGGAGTGCTGCCCGTTGCTCCGGCGTCCGGGTGTCCGCCGGGCGTCCCCGGCAGTCCAGACCGCCTTCGTAGCAAATTCCGATACTCTCCGCATTAAATTATATAGTATAATTTATATATCCTGTTACTAAAATAGTTATATTTGCATCATTATTATTAGAATAATCTGAATATGAAGGCAATACTATTAGTAAGAGTTTCTACAAAAGCACAGGATTTCGACGAACAGGAACGAGAAATTTACAATATGGCTATCAAAGACGGCTATTTACCGGAGTGCATAATTCCTGTATGTGAAAAGGAATCCGGTATAAAGTTGGCAGAAGAAGAGCGTGCAGGATTAAACAAAATGAAAGAATTGATTGAAGAAGATAATGATATAAATTGTGTGTACTGTTGGGAAGTATCAAGAATTGCTAGAAGAAAGAAAATAAACTTCTCTGTATTGGATTATCTCACAACTCATAAAATACAGTTAGTAGTCAAGAATCCGTCTATACGGCTATTTAAAGATAATGGAGATATAGATGAGGGTGCAGAAATGGTATTCACTTTATTCTCCCAAATGGCAGAATCAGAAATGCGTACTAAACTAGCCAGGTGGAAACGTACAAAAGATGCTAAACGCAAAGAATCTATATATACTGGTGGCTGGATTTTATATGGATATACGGTAGATGAGACAACGAAGAAACTAATAATAGACGAGAAACAGGCAAATATAGTAAAGACGATATTTGCTTTATATTTGACAGGGAAATATAGTTATGGTAGTCTAGCTAAAGAACTAATGCAAACAGGGCTATTAGTAGGTTATACTTTGCTTACTGCTAGAAAATTTATATCATTAACTTTAAACAATTTAGCTTATGCAGGTTTGCCTTCTTCTACCAATAAACGTAATAATGTCAAGACGGAAGGAAATATATATCCTCAGTTAGTAACATTGGAAATGATAAATAAATGTAAAGAGATAGCCAAGAGTAATACAAACAAACCTAAAAAACAGTATAACAACTATTATTTCGGTAAAGGATTATTAAGGTGTCCTTACTGTGGTGGAATAATGGTTGCAAAGAAGAATAACAATACATATCATTGTCAAGAATGTACTAAAGGATTTTGGATACAGATAAATTTAGTTGACAGCATACTTTGGCATAGTTCTATTATGCTTTATGCAACTAAATTAGCACACAAGGATGATGAAGATAGAAAACAATATTACTGCCAACTAACAATATGCGACAGTAAAATTAAAACTTCTGAATCGCGAATTAAAGCAATGCAGGAAAGAGCGGAGGTAATAGAACATAAGGCTTATGTGGAGGGTACTCTATCAATAACGAAAGCTGATTCTTTTATTAATGAACTCAATAATAAAATAGACAAGGAAAGAAAAGAACTGAATAAGTGGATGAATGATAGAGCTACTATTCAAAATCTGTTGATTGAAGTGAGTAGAGATGACAAGGTTGTGAACTTAGATAAAGTAGCAGAAATAAAAGACGACAAAACAAGATATGATATTATCCACGAAGTTTTTGATTGTGCTTTTATAGACAAAATTGAACAGTATAAATATACTATTTCAATATATCCAAAACTTTGGAATCATCCACTTCAATACACTTTGAATACGAAAAAGAATACTGTCTTTACAGATGTCACAGAAGATATTCATCAACACTTAATAGGTAAATTTCACGCTATTGAAGATGGTGTAGAAGTTTTGCCAGTATCAGAAGAAATTAAATGCTACGAAGAAAGATTTAAGGCAGTAAGGAACAAAGAGAAAAACCGTTATTATAATGTAAAATATTGCAGAGAACATAAAGAAGATAATGCTAGAAGGCAAAGGGAATACAGAGCTAGGCAAAAGGCTTTAAAAGCAAAAACAATAAAGTAAAATAAAGTGCCAATCGATAATCACATTTTATTAATACTTCTAGTCGATTTTTTCAGTTTGTGGTAC
>NZ_KV804260.1:0-44228 GCF_001811315.1 Bacteroides sp. HMSC067B03
AGTTACGGATAAGTGCTGTAAGAAGAAGGAACACTGTGTTCTCTGCCATGAAGGATTTGGGCAATCTGGACCATCCGAAACCATTGTTCATGTCATCGAAGATGCGCTCCTTTCCTCCGCGGAGGTTATAGAACTCGACAATCTCTCTTACGGAAGGCTCGTAGTCGTTGGTCAGGATGCAGCGGTATGTGTATTCTCCTTCCCAGAGGTCAAGCTCACCGTCCATCCGTTTCCGCCTTTGAATCACAAGCCGGTATGTCTTGCCTTTCCACTTCTCTACAAGAATGGAATTCAGCTCAAACTCAATGCCGTTGATTTCTCCCCTCTTCCAGCCTCTGAGAGCGAAGAGGTCATTGTAGAGCGAACTACAGCGGTTGGCACGGATATAGAAGGTCTTGCAGTGGGTGGCAACCTCTTCCACGATCTCTTCAGAGCACGAGCCGCAATCAGCTCTGAAACGATTGATAACAAGATTGTTCTGTTCAAACCTTTCGAAGAATCTCTTCAGCGTGTCCTTCTGATGGAAACGGACGTTTGTGTTGCCGTCGCTGTTCTCAATGCCGACAATCAAATCTCCAATAACCGCCACACCTGGTCGATAACCAAGGAACTTCTTGTATGTATGCTTTGCATCATATTTCTCTGTTTCTATGAACTGGTGGTCGAAATCAACATCATACATCTCACCCTCTTTCAGCTGACCAGCTGCACACATACAATTGAGCAGTAAGGTATTGAGGGTGTCAGCCGTATTGAAATCGTAGTTCTTACCCGTATCTGACGTGTATGAAATGTTCTCCTGCGTCAGTTCCTTTATCGCTCTGAGGATAGTGTCAGAGCTGCAGGTACGAAGTGTCGGATGAAGCGAGAGATGGGGCATCAAATGAGTTGTGACATCCTCAATACATGAGCCGCCACAGAAGTAGATGCTCATGAGAGAACGGATGATTTCGCTGTATTGATAACCATACAGCCTGCATCTTAGACCGAGGGTTGTGTCAATTACATATGACAATGTGGAGTCAAATTGCTCCATCATTGCAAATATTCCTCCAAAAGGAGTGAGTTTCTCAGATTTTATTGCTTTCTTTGCCATGTCTGTCGGGTTTGATACATATTTTGATTTGCAACACTAAGATAGGTGAAAAATCTGACATGACAAAATCCTGAGCAACTTTTTGTTGCTCAGGTACTTAAAAAGTTATATTTATAATAGTGTTGCGGAATTAAGGTATATAAAAGATGTGTTGGGACTTGCTGACAAAATCAAGAACTTGTCGAAGATATACACCTATGCCCGCAACTTCCTTTATCTCGGTCGTGGGTACAACTACCCCACCGCCCTTGAAGGTGCGTTGAAGCTGAAAGAAATATCCTATATCCATGCGGAGGGTTATCCTGCTGCGGAAATGAAGCATGGACCGATTGCACTTGTAGATAGCGAGATGCCCACGGTGGTCATTGCTCCAACGGACTCGCTGTATGACAAGATAATCAGTAATGTAAGGCAGGTGAAGGCGCGTGGCGGTACGGTTGTCGCCATCATTACCAAGGGCAATGACGCAATGAAGGACATCGCCGACCATTGCCTTGAAGTGCCCGACGTACCCGAATGCCTTACACCTCTCGTTGTTTCCGTCCCATTGCAGTTGCTGGCCTATTACATCGCCATCAACAAGGATAGGAATGTTGACCAGCCAAGAAACCTTGCTAAATCAGTTACCGTAGAATGAATAGAATATTATCACTTATTGTTACCATCCTCTTTGCGTTGTGCATTGAGGCTGGCATCTTTATGCTTATTGCCCACTGGTGGGGCATGACTGCGGCCATTACCGTGATAGCCATTGAATGTGTGTTAGCCTTATGGACAGTTTACGAAATGAGACATGCGAGTGATGAACCAGTTGATGAATAACATTGCAGGCTGTGGTTAGAACGAAAAAGGCTAAAAACAAAAGGACGGGTCGATGATTCGTCCTATTTTTGTGTCTTTTTGGTGGCGAAATGTAGCGATTTAGCAAAATAAACATAAATTCCAGTGATATTCAGCATGAAAATTCGCCCATTTAAGTGAAAATGTGTAATTTTGCAACGCAAAATTGTGCCTAAGCATTTGCATCAAAACAACAATAGTTCAATCGAGGCTGATATGAAAGTAGAGATTAACAAGAAACGTTTAGAATACCTGCTGGCATTATACAAGATGTCGGTGGATGACTTGTTGTCTCTTCTGAACAAAGGCAGGAAACGGATAACAGGAGCCGCAGACATCAGTGGAGATTCTATTGATTTGGGGGTGTTGAAGCGTATAGGTGAGATATTCGACAAAGAAGTCAGTTTCTTTCAAGACTATTCTAAGTTGTCAACCAATGCAAGCAGCAGTATCTTCTTCCGCAAGACCTCATTCGGAACAGAGCTGAACTTGGAGTCGATCCGTACTGTAAACCGATTCGAGAGTCTGAAAAACGCTTTGGATGCATACAACAAACTGTCGCAACTGGATGTGAAGTTTGACATAGAACACTACACCCTACAAGATGACCCTAAGACAGTAGCCGTACGTGCAAGAGATTTTTTTTATCCCGGGGAAACTGTCAATCATAGGCAGTTTCTTGTGAAGATGATAGAAAAAATCGCCGATCATGGCATTTTTGTCTTTGAATACATAGAGACATGGAACAAGAAAGAGAAAACCAACATTGACGGTTTTTACCTTAAGCCCAATGTGATAGTGCTTAAGCATCATAAGCATTACAAGCGAGAAATATTCACTCTGGCGCATGAATTGGGGCATTGTCTATTGGGGATTGAAGAAGTGGAGTCGGTGGACATGATGGACATCTCGGCACAGACTTCATACAGTGATGTCGAAAGATGGTGCAATGATTTTGCATATCAGTTCATTATGGGACAAGAAGCAGAAACACTTGCTAACATAGCATGTGTAGATTCCCGTAACGACTACTGCATTGACCTCTTCAAGGCTATCAGTGCACGGACGCACATTAGCCGTCTTGCCTTATATACAAGGATGTATATCGACAGGAAAATCAGCTATTCGAGCTACAGCAATGTCAAGAGTGAATTGGCAGAGGAATACAGAAGAAGAGAGGAACAGGAAAAGTTGAAAAACTCTGAGAAGAGAGGCGGGCGAACACCAAAGCCCATCATTTCTCCGCTATTCTTGAAAACCATGCAATATGCCTATTTCAATGGAGTGGTCAACGAGACCACTTTCTGTTCGAGACTCAATGTCAAACCAGCAAATTTTGAGAGGGAGTTATGGCGATAGTTGTTGATACATGCTCATTGGTGATGATTGCCAAGAATTATCTTCCCTTGGATAAGGACGGACAGTTGTACTCATTCCTGGAAGAGGCGTTCTCCCGCAAGGATTTGATGCTACTTGATGTGATTCTGGATGAATCAAAACGCACCTCCAAAGGAATTGCAGTTGAAAAGATGCCTTTCCTCAAAGACAAGAAATTGGTCATTCCGACAAAGGATCTATTTCCATGTGCCCCAGAGAGATTCAGCAACATGATAGACAACAATTTCTGTGTAAGACTGAAGAAGCAGGAACTGACTGAAGAAGAATACATAGAGCAAAAGGAAGAATACCTTAAAACAGGTGATGCTAAGATTATCATTTATGCACTGAATGTACGACACTCGGACGCTATCCATCTGGAAGAGATGCAAGTAATGACGGAGGAAACAAGGCAGCAGAATGACGGTAAGTTGTTCAAGAAACTTCCTTTGTTGTGTGAGCAGATAGGGATTGGAACACTAACCGTTTCAGAATATCTGCATAGAAACGGGTTCTTTATTGACAAATAGCATAGATATTAGTATCATCTTATGACATCTTTCACGAAATCATATTATATTCGTGAATAAAACACTTGTTTTTCAAGAATAGAAATTGTTGAGGATTAGATATTTAAGACATTATTGCAATGCGGAAGGGGTGATGTGAACGACAAAAGACAAGGCGTTCTATTAGAGTGGATGCTTGATAAGATTGAGAAGAATGGACGGGTCGATGGCTCGTCCTTTTTTTGTGTCTTTGAGTGTGAGGTGCAGGTGGGGACCAGTACTGCGACCACTGTTGCCTGTCAGCGCGATGATGATGCCGGGACGGACGTGGGTGCCTTTGGTGACGAGAGTTTGGGAGAGGTGGCAATAGCTGACGGTGAAGTCGCCGTGACGGAGGGTGACATAGAGGCCTGAACGTTTGTCCTTGCCTACCTTGATGACCTCGCCGTGCATCATGGCGTATGTGGGTTCGTAATTTGCCTTCAAATCAAGCCCGTTGTGTAGGGCTTTTCTTTTTGTAAATGGGTCTCTGCGGTAGCCGAAAGGGCTGGTGACAGAGATATGACGGAGTGGACTGACAAGTGCCGTGTGGCGGTCGGTCTGCTCCGTTTGGGTTTGTAATGGGGCAAAGGCAAGAGAGTCTCGCCGCTGATGCGGCGAGCACGGAGGCAGTTGTTCGGATGTTGCGGACTGCGTCGTTTTTGGCACAGCCTTGCGGTGTACCTTAGTCTGTGTGACGGTATTGAACTGAGCGCATACTGTTGCTGATGAACAGAATATTGCTGCTATTGTGATGAGTAGAAATCGTTTCATGGTGCAAAAGTAACAAGCAATTCTTTGACTGGCATAAAGAACAAAGGGAAGACAAGAAGATTGTAACATAATATAGCAATCGAGTTTGATTTTTGAGCAGAAATCAAACTCAAATAATAATAATCGTCAAAAATAACACGCATTATCTTATGCAATTCTGCTTGTCTCTGAATAGGTATATAACTTTGCATGAGTTTAATTTCAAATTCAAAGTTAAAGTATGAAGCAAGTACGATTTGAAGAGAGCGAGGTGCCTTATCAGACACTGGCTCGTTTTGGTCTCACACAAGAGAAGATTGAAGACCTGCCCATGTGGGCGTTGGAAGATATTGGTCAGGGACGACGTTCACCGTTGCTGCCCATTCAGGTGAATAATGATGAGGGCGAGACATTGAAGAGCCGCACCCGATTTGCGTTGGTCCGTATGGAGGACGGCAAGGTGGATGTGGTCTTCTATCCGCAGTTGGAGAAATCACCATTGGAGGCTTTTACTCAGGAACAGCAGGAGGACTTGCTGGCTGGAAAGGCTATCCTTGCCGATGTTAAGGATGCTGATGGCAGGAGCAGCAAGGCTTTCGTGCAGATTGACACGGAGACCAATCAGGTGATGTCGGTACCTACGCCTGTCATCGGGCGCAACTTGGAGGTGCTGAAGGATGAACTGAAACTGAGTTCGGCAGAACTGACCGTGATGCAGAAGGGTGAGCCGCTCACGCTCATCATGGAGGACGAACAGGTGACGGTGGGTATTGACCTGAACGATAAGACCGGCATAAGGATTAATCAAGGCGACAGTCAGAAGTGGAAGGAGAACACCAAGCGAGAGTGGGACAAATACACCTTCGGGTGCTATGGCTGTTGGGTAATGGGCGATGACGGTAATCTTGACTATGTGCCTGAAGAGGAATACACGGAAGAACTTTGGAATGAGCAGAAGAAGAATGGAGAGCGCAACCGCGCCTCTTTTTCCATGCACAAATAATCTACACATAATATAATAAGTATATGGCATCAAATAAATATTATCCAGAGGATGTGCTCGTCGAGAAGATACAGAGCGGCGAGTACGGTTGGTTGGAGTATGTCAACCATCATTCTGCTGAATGGCAGGAAGAATATGAGAGCTATTGTCTGAACAACGGACTCTGCATTTGTGAAGAGAGTGCGGAGCAGTTTGTCCATCACAAAGATGAGGAACTGGAGAAGGCAATAGAGAACGGTGAAGCATGATAAATGAAGAGTGAAGAATGAAGAGTGAAGAATAAGTATGGCGATAAGAAAGAATACGAATCCCCAACAGATGGACCTGCAACCAGAGATGCGTGACTTGCTCATGCGCAATGGTATGCAGGCTCATGTGGTGAGTAATGGCAGCGGCTATCAGCTTGTGGTGCAAGGGCATGACAGTCCGCTGCTTACCTATAACATCACCGAGAAGCAGATGTTGGCTCTGACCGACTGGGGTACGAATCATGCCAACAAGTTAGCCTACAATACCTTTACGGGCATTGTGGGCAACGACTTCTATATGCCCAAGAACTTCGTTCATGCACGCAATGCCAACGGTCGTGTAGCTATGGGGCTGCACGGCTATCGTGTTGGTATCGGCGAGTATGGACGGATGGGGCGCATCGATATGCCACCACCCTTTTTAGGTTGGACACCACGCAGTCAGGAGGGATTCCATCTTCGCAGAGTTGGAGGACGATTGTTCTTCCCCGAAGCCCCGATTGTGCCTGAACGTTGGGACGGCAGAATGAAGCCTGGCGAATTGCAGAGCGGCGGTTATGGGTTCTATTATAAGGGACAGCAACAGAGTTATAGCCCTCAGCAACAGGATGTGCTGAAAGATTTGGAGGGAATCATAATGCCTTCCATCAGCCGCACGAGAAGCACGGAGCCAGCCAAGCCTTATAAGGAACTGATTACCTCGCCTGTCTATTTCACCAATGAGAAGTGGCAGGAGTGTCTGGCATCGCATGGCATCATCATTGATGAGAATGCGAAGACGCTGACCATTCAGTCGAACAGCGTCAATGCCGACATGGTGTATGACCTGACAGATGAGGAACTGAAGAAACTCACCTCCAACTCCATCAAGGAAGTGCCCGTCGTTCAACGCTTGGAACTGCTGAATGGCATCATCAAGGACGACTTTGCTGACAAAATCCTGATGGACACACTGAATAGCAAGGAGCGCATCGACCTGCATCTGCATCCCGAACTTGAACAGGAGTTGCAGCAGCGTCAGCAACAAGACGAGGAACGGTTGCTTCCGTTGGAAGAGGACGAGACTGTCAGACGTGACGTGTTGCAAGGCGATGCCATGGTGAGAGGTGAAGACCTTGCCTTGATTAATGAGAACAAGGGTTGGTATCGTGAGGGAGCGCATGGGCGTGAAGTGAAAGTCGGTGACATCATGGTGGAGAAAGTGCCTCCGATGGAGGGAGATAAGAAAGGCGAAGATAAGTATCGCATGACCGCCATTATCAATGGAGAAGCCATCACGCACGAAATCAAGCAGAAGGACTACGACAAGTTCTTGGCGGTGGATGACTACCATCGCATGAAACTCTTCTCCAAGGTTTTCAGTGAAGTGGATATGAAGACACGCCCCGAAACCAACGCCGGACTGGGCACGAAGATATTGGCGGCTCTGACGGCAGGAGCAGTCGTTACAGCAGAGGTGGCGCATGACATAAGCCACCATCATCACCATCCAGCCCCGGAGTTCTATGCAGAGCATCATGGCGGTCCACGTCCTTACTTCAAACCGGGAGTGGATTCGCCACAGGAGATTGCGGCAAGGTACTTTGAGGCAGAAGCAAATCATGTTGCCACGGAGATAAGGAGAGGATATTAACAATGTATAATTTACAATTTATAATTTATAATGAGTAGTGAACTGACATACGATGACTTTCTGGACAGGTTGAGCATACAGGAAGTACTGGTGGACGCAGGGTATCATCTGAACAAGAGAGATGGCTTGCGTTATCCGTCGTATGTGCGTACTGACAGTGAGGGCAGACGGGTGCGTGGTGATAAGTTCATTGTCACGCAGAATGGGAAATGTTGCTTCCAACCACCGCAGCAGAAGGTGTATAATGTCATTTCGTTCATCAAGGAGCATCCAGAAATGTTTTCAGAGAACAAGGTGGGAATGTCTCCTGACCGACTCGTCAACCTCGTCTGCAACCGACTGCTCAACCAACCCATAGAGGACAGACCATCGAAGATTACAGAACCAAGAAAGGACGGAAAGCCATTCAACCTGAATGACTACGACATCCACAAGTTCAATCCGCAGGACAGGGAAACGCAGAAAAGGTTTTATCCCTATTTTAAGTTCCGAGGCATCGACCTCTATACGCAGTATGCTTTTCATCGGCATTTCTGTCTGGCTACTAAGCATCGGACGGATGGACTTACCTTTGCCAACCTTGCCTTTCCGCTTGTACTGCCCAAGACACCCGACAAGACTGTGGGCTTTGAGGAACGAGGACGACCGAAGATGGACGGTAGCGGCGGTTACAAGGGCAAGGCAGAAGGAAGCAACAGCAGTGAAGGACTGTGGATTGCCAACCTCACGGGCGAGCCGTTGGATAAAGCAAGCGAAATTGTATGGTTTGAGAGTGCCTACGATGCCATGGCAGAGTATCAGATAAATCCTGTAAAGATGGTGTATGTATCTACGGGCGGCACACCCACCGAGGGACAGATGCGAGGACTTCTGTCCGTTACTCCCAACGCACGGCACTATTTGGGTTTTGACAAGGACGATGCAGGGCGGCAGTTTGTTGCAAACTTCAGGAAGGTGGCAGCAGAGATGGGCTTCCGTCACGAGCATGTGCAAGCCTATCATCCATTGGGTTGCTACAAGGACTGGAACGATGCGCTGCTCAACAAGAAATCAGCAGAACTGATTGCCAAGGGCGAACCAGATACCTTCGACTATGCCGAGTTTATCGCAGCCGGCAAGGCAGAGAAACAAAGGGAAAAAGAAGAAAAGAACACATATCATAGAAGCGTATGAGACAAGAAGATAATAGCATCATCACCTTGTGCCCCAGCATCGGACAGTTTTTCATCAACGAACTGCCTCTGTTGCTGTTGTGCGTGGCAATGCTCCTAATCGGAGGATTGCCCGGTTGTGCATATAGTACCCTGTTGCTTGTCTTCAGCCTCCTGTTCTCCCTCTGTTTACTCTACCGATTCATCTATCTGAGGAGTATCCGCTACCATATCGGGAGCGAGCAACTCATCTGTGAGCACGGAGTGTTTCAGCGGAGCGTGAACTACATGGAGTTGTACCGAGTGGTGGACTTTGCCGAGCATCAGACATTGATACAACAGTTATGCGGACTGAAAAGCGTGACCGTGTTGTCGATGGATAGAACGACACCGAAACTGGAAATGACCGGCATCAGCAACAGCTATGACGTGGTGAGTGTGATACGAACAAGAGTAGAAACGAACAAACGAAGAAAGGGCGTATATGAGATTACGAATAGATAAGATTTGGTTCATTGTCGTGGCATTGGTACTGAGCGTGCCGTCAGCCCATGCACAGATTGTGACTGCCAACCCTTTGGAATGGATGGCATTAGCAGAGGGCAACGAAGCCATCAACGGTGAGATAGAGAAGGAAATCAAAGGTCAGACCAAGACTGCCCTGTTGCAGAATACCATCGCCGCAGAGTTCACCAAGATACACGAATGGGAGAAGAAGTACAACAGTTATCTGAAAACCGCCAGTGGTTATGCCTCTTCCCTCAAAGCCTGTACCTATCTGTACGACGATGGAGTGAAGATATTCATCACCTTGTGTAAGATGCGCAAGGCCATCAACAATAATCCGCAAGGCATCGTTGCCACCCTCTCGATGAACAACCTGTATATGGAGACCGCCACGGAATTGGTGTCCGTCTTCACACTGCTGAAAGATGCAGTCGCCAAAGGAGGCAAAGAGAACATGCTGACTGGTGCGGAAAGGAGCAAGACGCTGTGGGCACTGAACGACAAGCTGAGTGCCTTCAGCAAGAAGCTGCATCGTCTTTATCTGTCTATACGATATTACACCATGACCGATGTGTGGAACGGCGTGACGGCAGGGATGATAGACCGAAGCAATGGAGAGATAGCCACCCAAGCCCTTAGCAGATGGCGCAGAGCAGGACGTATGACCATCAGTGATTAACGATAAAGGAATCAGTCATGAAGTATTTCATATCAATTGCCATTTTTATGTTTATATCATCTTTTGCAGGAGTGCGGGCGCAGAACGACCCGACTCTTGCGGGGATGATTCTGATGTACACCAACAAGGCGGAGAAAGAACTGAAGAATCAGGAGAAAGTGATGCTGCTACAATCCACCGGCCATATCTGGACCAAGGAGGAAGTGGAAGCCACTACCGACCTGCAGCGGGAGTTCAACAACTATCTGGACTCCTTCCGTTCCATCGTCAGCTATGCCGCACAGATATATGGTTTCTATCACGAGATAGGTCAGTTGGTGGACAATATGGGTGGATTGGTGGCGCAGTTGGATGCCCATCCTGCCAACGGACTTGCCGTAGCCCTGTCAGCCAAGCGCAACAAGATATACCGCGAGCTGATTATGAACAGCATCGAGATAGTTAATGACATACGCACGGTATGCCTGTCGGGCAACAAGATGACCGAGAAGGAGCGTGTGGAGATAGTCTTCGGCATCCGACCCAAACTGAAGAAGATGAACAAGCAGTTGAAGCGACTGACGAGGGCGGTGAAATACACCACCATGGGCGATGTTTGGATGGAGATAGACGAAGGGGCAAGACCCACCAAAGCGAACAAAGCCGAGATAGCAGCGGCTGCCAAGAGGCGGTGGAAGCAGGTGGGCAAGAACGTAAACTGATGGAGCAGCGAGAGCAGAGCCGAACTTGTTCGAGCTATGCCGAGTCGTGACAGAAGAAGACGAAGTCAAACCGTGATTAAAAAACGATAAGATATGGGATTTTGGAGTTCATTATTGAAATATGGTGGCAAGGCGGCACGAGGTACTGGCCATGTCATCGGAGTAACTGGAAAGACCTTAGGCAGTGCGGCACTCCACCCGCAACGCACCCTTATGGGAGCCGGCAAGGCTATGCAGACGGCCGCAGTGGGTAGTGCCGCAGGCTATGTGACATGGGAGAAGCTGACCACAGACAAGAGCGTGGCACGCATCGTAGGTGATGCTGTCATCGGCGAGAATGCCACGGAAGCGGTGGCACAAACCGCCAACGATGTGCAACGTCTGACGGGCAAGGCTGGTGAAGCCGTTGATGCGGTGAACACTGTAGCCGGAAAGATGGACACCCAGTTCAGCGGCATCAGTGATTTCTTTAGGAATATGTTCGGAGGCGTAGGATGCGACATGATAGGCAATCTCTTTGGCAATATCGGCAAGGGCAACGTGTCGGGTATGAGCATCGTCGGACTGGTGGCTGCCGCCTTCATGGTATTCGGACGCTTTGGTTGGATGAGCAAGATTGCGGGTGCCCTGCTTGGAGCGATGATCATCGGGAACAATTCTAAGGTGGCGCAAACTCTGCCTAACAGAGGCGGTACGTCTTCACATGGGCAGAACATGAAAGAAGCAGAGACCCAAAGCAGAGGGATGAAACGATAACCAATATACAGTGATATGAGATATACAGAAGAAATGATACTGCGCTCATCGAGCGGCTACTGTATGCCGTTTGAGGAGCCTATAAAGCAGGACGTGCAGATGTCCTTGGGTTACGGAGAGCAGAAAAATCCCGTGACGGGAGAAACATTCTTCCATCACGGCATAGACTTCTCAGTGAACCATTACCTGCTGTCGGCGGTGGCAACGGGAACCGTCTCTGCCATTGGGTCGGACGCGGAGCATGGCATCTACCAGACCATCCGCTACGGCAAATACGAAGTGACTTACAGGCATCTCTCCAATGTCTTCGCCAACTTCTCCCAAAGCGTCAAGGCCGGTCAGACCATCGCCATCAGTGGCGACCTGCTGCACATGGAGGTGAGGTTTGACGGAGAGGAAATCAATCCGTTGGAGTTCCTCACCATGCTCTACGGCAATATCAAGGCATTGGAGCACAATTCCCAAATGGGCATCAATGAACTGGACATGAACATCCCTTCACCCTACGACACCGACCGTCAGGAGATAGAGGCATTGATGCTCCGCTTCCTTCCCTCCTACTTCGAGGACCTTCAACAAGGAGCATACTCTCTGCCCGAACATACGGAGCAGTCGTTGAGAAACATCTTCTCGTTGGGAGCGAGCAAGCATTATTTCTACGAGACCATGCCGAGCATGGCTAATCCCTTGGGCATCGGCAACCGCTGTATGCCTTTGGCGACTAAGGTGCAGAACCTGCTCATTGCCGACTTTCTCAACTATCTTGCCATGCGACATCAGGTATATCTCTCCACGATGGACGAGGTGTTAAAAAAAAACTCCAAGAGCAAGCCCTGACGCATGACGGCATCATCGACCCTCTTGCCGACTTGGACGTGGATATCCAGAGCTTCGACATTCCGAGGATAGTGAGCGTCTATCCCGACCGGGCTGGCGTGAGATGGTGGACAAAGGCATGGTTCAATGGTAAGGAAGAGGGGGAACCCTCCGTGGAGATTGAGGAACGTATGGCCGTGCAGTTCATCCACTGCCAAGTGGACAAGGACGCATGGTTGGAGGAACACTATCCTAAGCAGATGGAGATATATCACAATGCCATCGAGCAGACAAAGGAACAGATATTACAGCAGTATAATATATAAACAAGGTATATGGCAGTTAAGAACAGTCAGCGATTCGCAGAGATAGAGCGTCTGATGGGCGACTACTTCGGGTGTCACCTTGCCCCCGTGATGGGCAGGGTGCAACGGGACTTGTCCAACAGACAGGCAGACGAGATGCGAGCCTACTCCAACAGTACGGCTGGCATCCTACGCTCATTGGCCACTGCCAATATGCCTGGTGATGACCCATACGCCACGCTGAAGATTACAGGCAAGTGGAACAGCAAGACCACCGAAGACTATCTGGCGATGTGCAAGGAGGCTATTGTCGGCAACAAGGATATGCAGCGTGACCTTGCCGTGATGGCTGAGGAATGGCGCAAGGCGGTGGTGACGGAGATAGGACGAGAGCGGTACGATGCACTCTCTAAACAACTCGGTTGTGATTTGGCATACGCCTATATCGATCACCGCATGGAGCAGCTGATGATAGAAAAAATGGTGAAAGACCGTATGCCAACATCTTCTGCCGACTATATCATCCGCAAGGCGGCACAAAGCAGTCTGTTCGGTCTGCCCTACGAACTGAACAAGTCACCCCTTGCCGCAGAGATAGAAGCCAAAGGAGAGGCAGCCTATAAGCCCTCTCGAACAGAGAAGGCAGCGGGATGGGCAGCCGGAGCGGGTGCCGATGTCGTGGCCATGGGAGGGATTGGCTCATGGGCAACCTTCGCCAAGTTTGTCGGTATCGATATGGTGATGAATGTCGGCATGGAGCACCTAAGCAAGAAAGGTAGCAGCCAAGAGGTCTGTGTCGAGGAGTGTATCAGCAAGGGAGTTTTCGGTACGGGCACCAACGTCTTCGCCTCATTCCGCAAACAGGCAAAAGTCATCAAGAACCACGAGAACAGCTATATCAAGGCTACCAACAGCCATTTCAAGAACAAGATTCCCACGAGCAATATCACTTTTATGGATTGGACGAAACAAACCGAGCAGACCTCTTTTCCTTGGAACAAAGGTACGTTCCTTGACCCTCAGAGAAACGAAGCAACCAAACGTACAGGCAAGTACAAGGATGTGCCCTTGATAGTTGCGCCTGGACAGGAAGACGAGTATCTGGAGGTTAAGGCGAGACTGGATGCAGAGGCTGAGAAGGAGAAGAAGGCAGAACCGAAAGAAACTCCTGATTCATCGACTGAAGAGGCAACACCATCTGTAGTCCAGCAGGAGGAAACAGCCTTACAAACAAACGAAAATGGATGGGACGGGCTGTTGCAGAGTTTTGGACTGAACGGCTTTTCAGACATCGGCAAGAACCTTGGTTATGTGTTGGCGATGCTGCCCGATGTACTGGTGGGACTGTTCACTGGCAAGACAAAATCGCTGAATATGGACAATAGCCTCCTTCCTTTGGCCTCTATCGTGGCTGGAATGTTCGTGAAGAATCCTATACTGAAGATGCTGTTGATGGGTATGGGAGGTGCCAATCTGCTCAACAAAGCGGGACATGAGGTGCTGGGCAGGAAACAGCAGGAAGGCATTGCACCTACAGTTAGTCCTGCTGCATCTCGCATTCAGTACCGCCAATATCCTGATGAACCACTCAATCCTCGTATCAGCAACCCGATGCTGCAAGGGCGGTGTCTCGTTGCCAACATTGACCATGTGCCTTGTACCATTCAACTGCCTGACAGTGTGATTGGGGCGCATCAGTCGGGGGCATTGCCGCTGAATACATTGGCTAACGCCATACTTGCCAAGAACGACCAGATGCGACAGATGGCAGCAATGCAGTACGAAGAGCAGGCACGGGAGAGCGTGGTGCGACCGAGGGGAATACAGTGAAGCCCGACAACAAAATTGTCGGGAACGGTGGCTTGGTAAGCCAATTATAGAATGTGATTGAGATAAACAAAAAGATAAAAGCATGAAAGAGAAATCAGAATTTGAGAAGCGGACGGCGGAGAAGCAGGTGTCGCTGCTCACTGAGGCACTGACGAGTGCGGTGGATGCCAAGGGACATTGGTTGAATGCAAGCGGCAAACTCTATCCGAAGCTCTATCCCAAGGGCTTTTCGGTCAGTCCGTTCAATGCCCTTGTCCTTGCCCTTGACTCCGATGCCAAGGGTTGCAAGAGCAATCTGTTTACGCAGTTCTCCGAAGCGAAGGCACGGGGTGAGAGCGTGAGGGAGCATGAGAAAGGTGTGCCGTTCCTGTATTACAATTGGAATAAGTACGTCAACCGCAACAATCCCGACGATGTCATCACCAAGGAGGCATACGCAGAACTGTCGGAACAGGACAAACAGCAGTACAAGGGAGTGAAAAACCGTGAGATCCGTGTGCTGTTCAATATCGACCAGACGCTACTGCCTATGGCTAACGAAACAGCCTACACTACGGCATTGAAGAAGGATGGCACGGTGGAGGATAGAGGTTATGGCGACAAGGAGGACAAGCAGCTGCATGGGTGCGTCAACGGATTCCTTCAGAAGATGAAGGACAACCTCGTGAATGTACGTCAGGACGGCACGGGTGTGGCGCACTACGACACCGAGAAGGATGTCATCTACCTGCCACGGCAGCGTGACTTCGAGCACTACAATGACTATGTACAGGAGATGATGCGTCAGTTGGTGTCTGCCACCGGTCATCAGCAGCGGTTGGCACGTGAGGGCATGGTCATGAAGAACGGCAAAGCCCCGTCGGAGGATGCCGTGAAGAAGGAACGACTCATCACTGAGATAGCTTCGGGCGTGAAGATGCTCGAACTGGGACTGCCTGCCCGTCTGTCAAAGGACAGCCTTAGCATGGTGGACTATTGGACGAGGGAACTGAAGGAAGACCCTTGTCTGATTGATGCCATCGAGAGTGAGGTGAACGGTGCGCTGAAGGTGTTGAAGAAAGCCGAACTGGGTGAAAAGGTGGAGTATGCCACCGACCAGCATCAGCGAGAGACGGCGCAGATACAGGTGCAGTTGCCCAACCACTACTTCGTAGCAGACGAAATCAAGCAGCATCCCAACGAGGAGCAGCGTACTGTGGTCATCGTGCGTGATGATGCCAGCAAGACCGCCGATGTGGTGCTGCCACAGGGTGCATCGTTGGAGGTGAACAACGAGATCAAGGGCATGAACAAGCAACGCTTCACCAATGCCTTGCAGAAAGAGGGTTATGACAACGTGCGTTTCTACAATCCCGACGGAGCCTTGGGCTTCCGTCCCGACGACAGTTATTTCGCCGACAAGAAAATCACGGTATCAAGACTGCGCAACTGGTCTATCGAAGACCTATCCTCGTTGGATGCTTCTGAGGCCGTAACCCACAGCCGTGACATCGGTTTCGACAATGTGCAGTTGGTAAAGGATGACAAGGAGCGGTGGGCATTGTACATCAAGCCCGAAGGTAAGGAGGGCTTTGCCGTCTATCCCGACAAAGGAGACCTCAATCATTTCTTCACCACCTTGAAGCAGTCGATGGACAACATCGAGCGTGTGCGTGAGGAACTGGCACAGAAGTATTATGCTATGGCAGAGGCGAAACCCGACCTGAAGGTGGACATCTTCGGAGGTAATGAGCAGGAGGTTGATTTGAACCGCATCCAGCGTGTGGCAGTATTCCGTGCCAAATCGGGCGAATGCCTGTGTGCAGCCACTATTGACGGCAAGAAGTTGCAGCCGAGAAGTGTCAGTCCGTCACAATGGCAACGATTGTGGGTGGCTCCTGACAGGGATTCCTACAAGCAGAACCTTGCCGCCTCGCTGTTTGCTGATGTATTGCAGAAAGACAACAATGTCGAGCAAAGTACACAAGAGAAGCAGGAAGAAGCGACGGAGGTGAAGCAAGCGGAGACGGCAATTGTCGATAAGCATGATGAACAGAAGGAAGTGGTACTTAAGGAAGATAAAAGCTCTGAACAAAGGGAAGAGAAGAAACAAGAGGAAAAGAAAGAAGAAAAGAAGGATGAAAAGGCTGTCAAGGCTGCTGTCTCTCCCCTTGTCCAACAATATCTTGACTTGAAGAAGAAGCATCCTGATGCCATTCTTTTGTTTCGCTGCGGTGACTTCTATGAGACCTACAAGGATGATGCGGTGAAGGCATCCAAAATATTGGGTATTACGCTGACAAAGAGCAATGGGCGCAAGGATGATGAAGGCAAGCCGTTGGCAATGGCAGGATTCCCATATCATGCCCTCGACACCTATCTGCCGAAGCTCATTCGTGCTGGTGAACGGGTGGCCATCTGTGACCAGTTGGAAATGCCGAAGCAGACAACATCATCGAAGCGTGGAATTACGGAGATGGTGTCACCTGGAAAAGAGACAGGAAAGCAGATGGCACAGGAAAGTCAAGAAACAGAACAACACACCAGTCTAAGGAGATAGGCTTATGGGAAAGAACGCAGCGTATGCCGCACAATATGCGGAGGAAGCCAAAGAACAGATGCGGATGTATGGGATTCCTGCCTCCGTCATCTTGGCGCAAGCCATACTGGAGAGCAGCAACGGACAGAGCCAACTGTCGCGCGAATGCAACAACCACTTTGGCATCAAGGCTACGGCATCGTGGTTGAAGAATGGCGGAGAGTATGGAGTCTATACGGATGATAGGCCCAACGAGAAATTCTGTAAGTACAAAAGCGTGGGTGACAGTTATGAGCATCACTCGCAGTTCCTGAAGCAGAACAAGCGTTATGCGCAGTGCTTCACGCTGTCGCCTGACGACTACAAGGGATGGACGAAGGGCATTGAGCGTGCCGGCTATGCCACGGGCGGCGGTTATGCTGCAAGTCTGCAGCGCATCATTGAAGCCAACGGACTGGACAAGTATGACAGTGAGGTGATGGCTGAGATGCGGGCAGAAGGTCGGTCGTTCGGGGTGGAGAATAATCCTCGTAGAGAAATGCCTGCTGCCCATGTACCGCAGTCTGCCGGGTATTCCTTTCCTGTGGAGCGAGAGGAGTTTCTCTTCATCACCTCGCCTTTCGGCAATCGCCAGGATCCGATGGATGCCACCAAGCAGCAGATGCACAAGGGCATTGACATCAAGACGAACCATGAGGCGGTGTTGGCCACGGAGAACGGCGGCAAGGTGGTGGCGGTGAACCATAATGCGAACACGGCAGGAGGGAAATCCGTCACCGTGGAATACAGCCGTGAGGATGGCAGCAAGGTGCAATGCTCCTACCTGCATCTGTCTGACATAGCAGTAAAGGTAGGTGACGTGGTTAATGCCAGTCAGAAGTTGGGGGTGTCGGGAAATACCGGCACCAGAACCACTGGCGAGCATCTGCATTTCGGAGTGAAGAGTGTATCGGCTGACGGCTCAAAAAGGGATATGGATCCAGCCGCTTATCTGGCAGAAATCGGACAGAAAGGCAACATCAAGCTACAGGCCCTGCATAACGGCAATGACCTGTTGGCAAAATACAAGAGCAATGCGCCACAGGAGCAGAAGGTTTCGTCGGAGGACTGGATGAAGAAAATCCTTTCCTCGGAGGACAGCGGCGTGGGCATTTCGGGAACGAATGACCCTATACTCGACATGGCGATGACCACCTTCATGTCGCTGATGATGTTGGCAGCGCAGATTGACAGCAATGATGAGGAACGACAAAAAGGACTTATCTCTGCCATGGCAGCCAACCGGCTCGTAGATTTGACCTCGCTTGTTCCAGGCATGAGGCAATGCACCATTACTGTGGGTGAGAACGGCAAGACTGTGCTTCATGCAGAGAGCGGTACGGTGAAGATTGACCGTGAACTGACCTCCTCGGAGATGAACCGCCTGTCGCTCATTTTGGGCAATGCCAATCTGTCGGAAGAAAGCAAACGGACGAAGATTGCGGGAATGGTGACAGGCATCGTGGCGACACAGCAGGCTTCGCAGAACTTCGAGCAAGGGATGGAGGCTGAGAGTCAACAACAAAATCTGCAAAGGAAATGAAAAGGATAGCAAGTCATCTGTGTACATTGCTGGTGGGTATGGTAGCTGTGGCAGGACACTTCATGCTTACCCAATGGCTTTTCGGTCAGACCGTGGCCATCATCTATCTCGGCTTCCAACTTATCATAGCAGCGTGGATAGTCTATGAACTGATACGTGCGCTAGTATATGATGATTGAAAAGAGATTATTGTCATTGCTAAGACATTTCACTTGGACGATGGATATGTATAATTCAAATAGTATCGAGCAATGATCAAATGTAATGTAACAGTGTGCGGAACGGTCAGCAAGGCTGCGACCTGCCGCACGAACAAGGAGGGCAAGGCATTCGTGAGCTTTGCCATGAACGTAGTCATTCCAGCGAAGAGCGGGATTAACAAGACCATCGAGGTGTCGGTCATCAAAGATGGGACACTGACGGAGGTGGGCAGCTGCAACATCGGCGAACGCATTGAGGTAGCCGGTGTATTGGTACCAAGAAAATGGGGCGATGTCCTTTATTTCAACCTGTCGGCAAGCAGCATCAGCCACCAGCCTGACGAGGCAGAGGACTGCATCAAGGGCGTGATGGAGTTCCGCGGCAAGGTGGGCAAGAGCATTGAGGACAAGACGGACAAGAATGGTGTGCCGTACTGCCAGTTCTCCGCTTTCAGCGCAGAGAAAGTACAGGACGGATTTGAATACATCTGGGTAAGTTTCTTCCTATTCGATGGCAAATGCGAGGCATGGCTGCAACCAGGCGTGAAAGCGAACATCAAAGGGGCATTGTCTGTCAGTGTCTTCAATGACAAACTGGACTTCTCCTGCCGAGTGTCTGAAATGAGCGAATATGTTCCGCAGCCCTATAATGGTTAATTGACTATGGGAAAGCCTTATGCTAAGGAAGGTCCGAGTGCCGAAGACAAGGCACTCGACCTGTTTGCCGATATGATGATTGAGCGTATTCAGTCGCTGTCGGGCAAAGACGGATGGAAAAAGCCCTGGTTTACTGAAGGTGCGTTGCAATGGCCGAAAAACCTGAACGGACGAGAATATAATGGCATGAACGCTATGATGTTGCTCCTGCATTGCGAGAAGGAGGGTTACAAGATTCCTCGCTTCTGTACCTTCGACCGCATACAGCAGTTTAACAAAACTGGCAAGAAAGACGAGGAACAGAAGCCCCGTGTGTCAGTACTGAAAGGTGAGCATTCTTTCCCCGTGATGCTCACCACGTTTACGGTGGTCAATAAGGAAACAAAGGAACACATCAAGTGGGAGGACTACAAACTGCTCTCTCAGGAAGAGCGCGAAAAGTACAATGTATATCCAAAGCTTCAGACTTACCATGTCTTCAATGTGGCGCAGACCAACCTGAAGGAGGTCAGACCAGAGTTTTGGGAGAAACTGGAACAGGAATACTCGATGCCCAAGGTAGAGAAGGACGAGCAGTTTGCCTTTGAACCCGTGGATAGGATGATAGCGGACAACCGTTGGATATGTCCCATCAAACCGATGTTCGGTGATTCCGCCTATTTCTCCATCAGCAAGAATGAGATTGTGATGCCTGAGAAAAGGCAGTTCAAGGATGGGGAGTCTTTCTACTCGAACCTTTTCCACGAGATGGGACACTCCACGGGTGCGGAGGGACAGTTAGACCGCATCAAGCCCGCTACCTTCGGCTCGGCAGAGTATGCACGCGAGGAACTGGTGGCAGAACTGACGGCTGCGCTGACCGCTCAGCGGTATGGCATGACAAAGCATCTGAAAGGAGATTCGGCTGCCTATTTGAAGTCTTGGCTGGATTCGCTGAAGGAGTCGCCGCAGTTCATCAAGACCACGCTACTCGATGTGAAAAAAGCTACCTCAATGCTCACGCAGCATATCGACAAGATTGCTATGGAGATAGACCAGGAGAAAAAGGCTGAGCAGGAAAACGGGCAAGGGAAAAGTTATCTATCCATAGATGACGGCGACCATGCAGTCTTGGCATATAATGGTTCTGCTGTATATATCCAGCATCATGAGAAGGAGGACTCTGTAAAGATTGCTGTGCCGACGAGTAACGGTCTGGAAGTGAAACTCTCTGTTCCTTACGACCACGGCAAAGACCTTGACACCAATTATCAGGAGGCTTTTGCCCAGTACAAAAGCCTGACAGAGCCTTCACAATCGAAAGAAAACGTCTATTATGCCTCCATCGCCTATCTCCAATCAACGGATGACACATCGGAACTGGATAAGCTAAAGGAGAAAGGTGACTATCAAGGACTGCTGACGCTTGCCAAGGAATACTATGACGGGAACGGCATGGACGAGGAGCAGACCTACAGGAAGCCGTGCCAGAACAGAGGCGATGACCTGCTAATAGAGGACAAGGACTTTGCAGTGGTCTATAACGGGAGTGTCGGCGGTACGTATGAGGTGTTCCTGAAGCATACGGAGCAAGAAGTGCGTGACCATATCACTCGCTATGGCATAGGACGTGCCAGTGAGGACGTGAAGGCTGTGGCGAGGGAGATGACCGCCGAAGAGTTTTCGGAATTGGCGCAGCGAAAAATGCCGATATTCCAAATGCCGAATGGTGGTTTGCTGAACCTGCAATATAACAAGGATAAGGATAGCCTGGATGTGGGGACTGTGACCAATGCAGGACTCTCTGTGAAGCATACCTTCCCTTTCAGCCACAACCATTCTATGGACGCAAACATCAGCTCTGCGTATGAGCAACTGCTTGACATGGAGGAGTACCAGAAGGAAGAGGTACAAGAGGAGCACGTTGCCAAGTCCGCTTTCCGAAGATGAGAGTAGTATCGTAGTATATACTAATCGTAGGCTTTACTACTCATAGTAGGTACTAACAATAGTCAGCCGCAAGGAGTAATGTCCCTGCGGCTGATTTAATTTGGGGTCATTCCATATTATGAAGGAATGCTTGTAAATCCTCGTCTGGAATGCTCTTCAGTTTCACCGGCTTGAAGCCGTCCAACTGCTCCACTTGAAATATCTCGTCCACTCCATATTTGGAGCCATCCACCTTTACGCTCTCCATTTCATTGACGGAGGTATAGCCATACTCCGTTTCATGCAGACCGCATACGATGGTGAACAACGTGGTGTCGTTACCTTCCGGCTGTCCTTCAAGTACGAACCAACGGACGTGTCCGATGAAGAATATTGCCACACAAACGGCATCCTTGCCTTTGCCGTCCTGTGAATACAGAGGATAGGATTTCAGTATCTCCTCCAATACGGGTGTAATCAATCTGCTTGCCATAGTCAATCGTTGTTAAGTGTTCTGTAATACATTCTGTTCTCTACAAGGTGTTCGATGGCCTCTGCTGCCAATCGGCACACCCACTCGTCACGCTGGTCATAACGACCTTTTTGATAGTCGTTGGCAAGGCGTTCCAAGAAGGCAAACACCACCTTGCCCTTTTCGTTGATAAGATAGCGATGGTCATCTGCAAGGGCATTGCCTACCTTGGCGGCTGACCCCATCTGACCGTTTACGAACCGTGAGAAGCACTCGACAAATGCCTGCTCGTTTTCTGATAATCTGTGTAATTCCATACGCAAAGAAATTATTTGTTCAACTTGTTTTTCTTCCCTCCTTTTGAAGCCTTTCGGCTCCTCTTGTCGGGAACTGATTTTTCGTGCATCAAAAGACTGCGGAATGAGGGCGATAAGGCAAGAAAACAGACGGAGGAGTTAATGAAATACCCAAATCTTTGATTTGCGGAAAGCTGTCGTTCAGTCCTCTGCCTGTTAGCATGGCGGTACTTGACCATTCGCCCGGGCAGTAACTTTGCAAAGAAAAATGGGCATCGGCAAGTGGAATAGACACTACAAAACAGGAAAATCATTGATTTTTAGTGCATTTTTCTTTATTTCTTTCTTTGATTTAGGATAAAATATATAACTTTGCCTCCGAAAAAGTGTCACAAGTGACAGTTTTTCGTAAAATATGATAGTAAACAGATATAGATACATAGAACAGTTGAGCCGTTCAAAGAACAACGGGCTCATAAAGATAATCACAGGATTGCGACGTTCAGGCAAGTCGTTCCTTCTGAAGAAACTCTTTCATCAGCATCTATTGGATGAGGGCGTGAGAGAAGACCATATTCTCGTCATCGACATGGAGAGTAGGAAGAACAGAGAGTTCAAGAACCCGGACTACCTGTTGGACTGGGTGGAAAAGATGATGATTGACTATGAGACTTATTATATCATCATCGACGAGGTGCAGGAGGTGGAAGACTTTGTAGAGGTGCTCTCTTCCTTGTCAGTTACCGAAGGGGCGGATGTGTATGTCACAGGCTCCAACTCGCGTTTCCTGTCCTCTGACCTGGTGACGGAATTCCGAGGCAGAGGTGACGAGATACATGTGTGGCCACTATCCTTCAAGGAGTTCATGACGGTGTATGATGGTTCGAAAGAAGACGGTTGGGCTGAATACAGACTGTACGGAGGTTTGCCGCAACTACTTACACAGGTTGGGGATGAGAAGAAGGCTGATTTCCTGCGTCGCCTTTATCGCACGGTATATCTACGTGACATCTACGAGCGGAACAACATAGAACTGAGACCTGAATTTGAAGAATTGTCGAAGACCGTAGCATCCAGTATAGGAGCACCTGTCAATGCACTGAATATAGCCAATACGTTCAAGTCCGTAAGCAATGTGCAGAGCATAACCGACAAGACAGTGTCGGCTTATCTGGAATATATGCAGGATGCTTTCCTTATCGAAAAATCCGAAAGGTTCGACATCAAAGGACGGAAATACATAGGTTCGTTGTCCAAGTATTATTATCAGGACGTAGGTCTGAGGAATGCTATTCTGTCGTTCCGTCAGAGCGAGCCGACACATATCATGGAGAACGTCATCTACAATGAGATGCGTATGCGAGGATGGCTCGTGGATGTGGGTAACGTCTATCATCGAGTGAGGAATACGGAAGGAAAGCAGCAGAGGGTGACATTGGAAGTGGATTTTGTCTGCAACAAAGGGAGCGAGCGGATCTACATCCAGTCGGCGTGGCGTATGCCCGATGCAGAAAAGATGGAACAGGAGAAACGGTCGTTGCGTCTTGTAGATGACTCTTTCCGCAAACTGCTGATCGTGGGAGAACATACCAAGCAGTGGAGCGACGAAAACGGCATACAGATAATGAGTATATATGACTTCCTGCTTGACTGGTCAAGTACTGAGAAACACGGATAAAAAAAAGATATGCGCATAGAATATGCGTTAATACATATATGATTAAGGGAGGGCCTATCCATCACGGACAAGCCCTCCCTTTCTAAAATTTATCAATGAAAAAAAAGTTTTAGTGCTCTTGTTCGGAGCTGTATGTCTGGCTATAGATACAGCAGGATTCTGGTATGGCGGTTCGCCTCATTGGGCGAGTAATCGTCAATGCCGCCATCGAAAATCTGAGAGATGGTGCCATTTTCCATACCACGTTTCATCAGTTCCTCTGCAATGAATCTGGCACGGGAACGGCTGAGGTTATCATTGATGGCTTCACTGCCTGTGGCACTGTCGGCAGCGCCGATGACCTTAACTTTCAAGCCATATTTCTTGGCGATGCGTGCTACTTCGTCGAGATTGACGAGCTGTGACCTGTTGAGCAACCTGTCAGTGCCAAGTTCAAAGAAGAAATAGATGGGCGCACCTATGCAAGCCTTTCCTGAGTGGATGAGCGATAGGTAATCGTCTTCCGGCTCACCTTCAGCATTGCCATATTCTTCTGTACAAGAGGCGGACTCCATGACCTTTGTCTTTTGACCATTACCATACTTGTCTCTCATTCTTGCACGCAGCGAGTTGAGACCGCTGTAGTCGTTTCGAGGATAGCCATTTGTGACGGAAGAAGCGGCATCGTCAGAAAAGAGGTGGCCGTACTTGTCCAGAAGTCCCTCGATGGCAAGAATCTTGCGCAGCTGCTCCAGAGTCTGACAATCTCGATCGTGCTGGGCGTGATAGCGGCTGTTGCTGTCAGAAAGGGATGAGGCGTATGCCGAAAGCCATTCGTTCTGTGCGATGTACGGGCGAGCGTCTATCACTCGCTTCCAGCCAGTCTTGCCGATGCGGACAGAGAGGCCGAGGGATGCGGACAGCAGATGGTCGCCAAGGCGGTGTGCCTTGCCATAGCCGTCAAAATCCTGCATGGTGGTCATGTTGCCTATCTCTGCCGTAACAGCAATGCGTGGGGAGAGATGATACTGCCCCTGTATGCCGTAGGAAATGGCAAAGGGCTTGTGGGCATTCACCTTGTTGTGCAGCATACCCACGCCCACGTATGGAATGACACTCCATCTGGCAAGAGTGTGTACATCGTCCTTGTAGAGGTTGCCGAGGACATTCCACATGAAATCAGCACGCAGGTACTGGTAGTCCTGCGAGGAGTTGTTGCAGTCGTTGAACTGCATACCGCCATAGTTCAGACGACCGCCGACGGAAGGTGTGAACCATTTGCCGATCGACACGGAGAATGCCGGTTTCATGCGACCGAATAGGTCGTTGCATCCGAGCGGTTTGCCGAGGAAGACCGTAGTTCCTCCTGCCGCTTGGACAAACCAGTTGTCCGTCCATGGCGAAGCTACCAATGCCCCTTTCATGTAGGAAGGTTTAAGCGGACGAAGCATACCGTCTGCCGAAAGTCTGCATACAACGGTGGTGGTGTCCGCCGTGCGGTGATAGTCTTTGGCTTGCGCACCCAATGAAAGGGCGAAGCCAAGGGATAGAATAAGTATTTTTCTCATGTTGTTCAATTTAATCTGGTGAATACTATAACAGGTGATACGTGACAGTGCCGCTTATCGTTTCTTCCTTTTGCCGGAAGAGGGGCGCATCATGCGTGCAGCTTTCATCATGCAACGGCGTGCCCAAGCGCGTTCATCCTCGTCATCGTCACGTCCCCATTTGAGGTCGGACGAACTGCCGCCACCGCCATGACCTTCGGCAAAGGTGGTGGCATCATCGACGTAGCCGAGGAATAGAAGCGTGGCACAGTACATCACCTCCGTTCCATTCTCCGCAAAGGCCTGAAGCAGGGAACCGTCAAACACGTCCTTGCCCTCATTGGAAAGCCGTGCCACACGTTCGGAGAACTCGCTGACCATGTTTTCGAGAAGGGCATTTCTGAGAACGGTGTCCGCACCTTGTCGGATAGTATCGGAATATCTGTGTGCCTCCTGCCGCAACTCCTCCGTGCGCTCCTTCATGGCGGTCATCTCCTCACGCAGGGCATCGAGCTTGCGGTCAGCCTCTGAGAGCTTCTCCTGCTTGTCGTCCAGTTTCGACTGGATAGCGGACAGTTCCTGCTCCAGCTCTTGGACTTGCTGACGGAGAGCATCAGGATTGTCGTGACCTGCAAGAATCTGCCGATGCAATTCAGCAAGTGCCGCCTCCTTCTCAGCCTTCTCCTGCAAGAGGTTGTTGACCATTGAGGTGAGTCCTTTTACTCTCCGCTCTGCCAGACGGATGTCCGATTGGAGCGAGGCGAGTGTCCGCTGATGGGTGGCGACGGACTGCTCAATGGTGGTGCACTGTTCTGACAGCTGGCGGCGGTATTCTTCGGTGGTGCGGTGGCGTGCTCCCGTCTCTGAGACGGAAGTTCCGCGCTCCATGCCCCAACGCTTGTTGACATCGGCAAATTCGCTGTGCAGGGCTTTCATCCTGGCAGAAAACTCGTACTTGTCCTTTCCGGCGAATATCTGTTTGTATGCAAACTTGCCGTCCTTGATTGGCAAGAGGGTGCAGTGAACGTGCGGATTGGTTTCGTCCAAGTGTAAGATGAAAGCGACGATGTTCTCCTCACCGTATTTGTCCGCAACAAAGCGGTAAACATCCTTTGCCCATTCCTCAATGTCCTTGCATCGGGTTAGATGCGAATTGTCCGCTCCGTGAGTGAGATTCACCTTCTGGTCACCGAATGCCAATTCTGTCATACGTTCTCGTGAGCCTCCGAAGATGAAATTGACCACTGTGCGGAAGCGTGGCTCTGCCAGTCCCTCGTTGGGGTCTTTGATTCCACGGCTCCGCAGGATGTCTGCCATGCGCTCCGGGATGCTTCGGCTCTTGTCTATAGGACAAACCTTGCCGCCCCGAACCTCGAAGTTGAGCCGCTCACGGCTGCGGTCGTAGTTGCCTGTTGATTCAGCGGATCCCCAACCCTTTTCCGTCCAACGGCGTTGGTGCTCGTTGCTCTGTGCTGTGGTGATTCCCTTAGATGGTCGGAAATCCATAACCTGTTTTGGTGTTGCCATAACCTATTTCCTTTTATGTGTGTACAACTCTCCTGTCTCCAGCTTGCTGCTTGTAAGGACAGCCTCCCGATGGTCGGAGACCAAGAGGGGTATTAGGCTACCCAAATTCCCTCATTTCCGACCAACGGGCAAGCCCGATTATTTTACAGCAATGGCAGACGTGTAAACACTGTGCCAGTAGAAAAGAAGAAGCGTTGTACGGTGATTATTAGAGGTTAATACAGCCTTTTGATGGACAGGAGCCCTCTTGGTTGGCTACAATGGCAAGGAACGGTCGGCAGAGTGACTGAAACTGTGACTTGATGGCTGCGCTTTCCTGATGCAAGGCTGGTGAGCTGCCATCCAATGCCAATTCTGATATTGCCTTTGCCGCCTCGATGAATGAGAGCCAGTCTCCTCCCAGGTCTTTGTAAAAGAAGGGAAGAAGGGAGGTAACGAGGGCGTTATCTGTTTCCTGCGAAAGCACCTGATGGAAGGTGGCTTCGCAGACAGCTGTGAGTGCAGTCATACAAAAGGCGTGTCCTACAGATTCGGGAATGTTTCTTCCGCATGGCACCTTGCCAATTGAATTGCCATTGTCGGCTTTCTGCAAGATAATGGCTACTTCCTCTGTTGCATCTTCGTAGAGTTGTTCACATTCCGAGGCGCAAGCCGATGCGGACATCTTGCCGCTTCGCCATTCGTCCAATGCGGTACACATCTTCTGGCGGAACACATCCAAGGCTGCGTCAATCGGAGAAACGGCAGGTGTCTCAGCCAACATCGGGATGGTGATGATTTGGCTCTTCGTGAGACGGGTGACGGAAATCTGGTTCATCTTCTCCAACTGCTCGATGAAGGTGCGGACAGTGGCGCGGTGCCAATGCCAGCATCCTGCCAGTTCGGTAATGGTGATTACAAACTGCCCGTTGGACAGGCTGAACTCCTGCTTGCACAGATCCTTGGGGATGTACTGTACAGAAGCCTTGTCTACAAGGTCAAGGTAGGCTTCGAGCTTCGACAGCCTTATCCCGGACCTCTCTTTCAAGAACTCCAACAGGGACATCCGTTCAGACATCTTGCCGGAACTCGTTCTATGTTTCTGTTTCTTCATTTCAATAATCTGTTTGGTGAATACTGTTGTTTGTCGCCAGCTCCATTATACAAAAGGAACGGCATGATACAGGTGATACTTAATAGTAGTATATGATGAGCATTTCTGTGTCTTCGAGGAGCATCTTGCGGTCAGCCTTGTTCTTCCACAGCGATATGACTATGCGCGAGGGATAGAACAGTGATGCCAGAAGGACAAAGGAGATGGTGACAGCAAGCGTGAACAGATGAGGAGTGAAGACAAACACCACTGCCGCCAACGCGGCGATGCAGAAGGGTGTCCGCTCCTCGTGCAGACGCTGTAGCCACCTCTCCACATCCATAAAGACAAAGAATATGGCAAACGCTATGGTGGAAGCCACTACGCCTATGTCGTTATAGTGTACACAGAGGTAGAGGAAGTGGAACACGTACAGCAGGATGAGCAGCATCAACCGGTAGAGCTTCCTTGCTGTCACAAGCGCGGTCATGCGCAGATAGAACCGTGTCATAAACTGTCTGCGGCTTCTGTGCAGAATCATCGTCACAAAGAAGAACGCTGACATCAGGATGAGAAACAGTATCTTACTTGTCATAATATGTATAGCATGTGAATAATGGAAGTGGACTCAGGTCGGGCTGGACGACACCGTGTGTGGCAGTGGATATGATACGCTCCACATCCTCCAGTGTCAGTTCTCCCTTGATTATTCTCTGACGGAAAGCTCCGTCGGTTGTCCGAAGGCTCTTGATAGCCTGTTCCAAGTCGTACTCGGCTATCTGCCACACTTGCCCTCTCGTGTAGGGGAAATGATGGTGGATGGCCTTGACCACAAGCACACGGCTGAGGATGTCGGTCATTCTGCCGTTCCTGACTATCGTGTGGTTGCGGACAGTGGCGATGCTCTCAATCTCCAGCCATGTGCGGTGACGGTCGAGAAGATGGATAATCTTCATGTAAAGCGTTTCCTTCATCAGATGGTCGGGAGCTTGTGGCATGACTTTGGCCTTTGTTGTGGACAACAGAATGGAGCGTTGTTGCGGTAGAACAGGACTGTCATCTGGCAAATGTAACTTTCAAATGAAGTCGAGCAGGACTTCCTCCTTGGGCTTCATGTATTTGAAGAACCCGTTCTTGCAATGCAGACTGAGGTCGAGGCATACATCTGCCGACATGTGCTCCAGCGAGTCATAGATGGTCACTTTTATCTGGCTGACCATGCCACGCTCATCTGTGGAGCCGTTGACCTTGAACATCCGTCCGAAAGAAGGGTTGGAATAGGCACAGCAGCTGTGTCCGAACTCCGTATGACGGCTTGGAATGTGGTGATAGAGGATTATCATTTCCATCTCGTCTTCGAGCATATCCATCACCTCCTCTATCGTGAAAGGGGTGTTCAACTGGAAAGTAAGAAGCACGTAATCGTCATACTTGACAGGCTTCTCCATCTTGCGCTTGTCCAGCAGTTCTGGCAACTGCAAAGGCACGACGGCAAGGAAATCATCGCAAAACTGTTCTAACATAATCGTATTCTCTGTTTGGGGTGTTTATAATCTTGTGACATAAATCTTCATCATGAGCATGGGCATATCCGACAGGCGTTGCTTGTCGAGGTGCAGTTTCTTGGCCAGACCGTCCATCTCCTTGGGGAGCGCATCGGCTATTTTGTAGAGGTCTGCCTTGTCCTTGTCGGAGAGCACGCTCACGGAAAGGTCATCCATCGTCATGAACGGCTGCATCATCATCAGGAGGTAGGCGTGCATGGTGTGCTCGTCCTTTACCCTGCCACTATTCAGATCCTCGATAGCCGCTTGTGCGTTGCGCAGCAGACGGTGGTTGGTGCGCATGGAGAGGTATATCATTGCATCCTTGTGGGACAAATCCTTGCGGTCGGCGGCACGGAGTATCTCCCGACAGCAGTGTTCGGTGTTTCGTCTGATGTCACCGATGTCATCGTCAGCAAAATCCGGCAGGTATTGCAGGAAGGATTTGAAATACAAATGCTCTTCCTTGATGAAAGCGAGCAGGTCTTCCTTGCCGTGAATGCCTTGCTTGGCGGATTTTTGCAGGAACAGCAGGTAACGCTTCAGTACCGCCTGTTTACCACCTTTATTATATATAGGCAGGCTATCCAAGGAAGCGAAGAATGGCTGTGCTTCCTTCACGGCTTGCTGTAGTTCCTCATCACCAACATGGGAAGAGGTCTGTTCTCTGAGATAGAGCAGGTCGTGAAAGGTGCGTTGCTTAGACATCGCCATACGGCACAGCTCGATGTGGATGGAGTCGTTCAACTCATGATATACCGTGAACGGGTATGAGTGGGCTTTCCTGACAGTGTCACGTGAGATGCACGATGTCACGGAATCGTCCAACACGCGCCATTCGTTGACAATCTTAACTAATGTCTGAATTGAGACCTTGCCGTTCTGTCGAAGAGTGGTCAGAAAGCCATGATACTCTCTGATGGCTTCATCGCTCGAATGGAACGACTTCGTGCCGTTTCCGTCTGAACATGCTGTCAGCATGACTACGGCAAACGCAGTGGCAATACAAATGGCAAGTCTGATACAGCCATGCGAGTTTGATTTTGCATTATGCAATATTTGCTTCATGCAATGGAGGTTGGTTTGTCCTCCGAAAAGTTGGGTTTCATATTTCATTGTTGTCATTATTTTGAGTCTGATTTTGAAATTGACGGTGCAAAGTTAATGCGTTTCAGCGATATATTTGCAAGAATGACAGTAAGTTTAATCTTATTTGTGTATCATACTTGCGAGTATGATTTTCAATGAAATCAAGTGAAAAGAAAATGGCAAATTATCGTGTTTAAGTATGATTTTTCGTTCAAGTATGATTGTTTCTCGGAAAAATAGTGTACCTTTGCACTTGATTTCATTTAATAGCGTACAACAGTATGGCAAAAGTAGGTTACATCTTTATCGCCACCAATGGCGAAGAGTATGCAGAAGACAAGGCTTGGATGCAGCAATACGGCTGTGTTCAGGTGATAGAGGAACTGTCCGAACACGAGAGGCTGCGCCCGATGTGGAAGCAGCTCATATCGAGTCTGGAGCGCGGCGACGAGCTGGTGGTGTCGAGGTTCAGTAACGCACTGCGTGGCACCCGTGAACTGGCTACATTCATAGAATACTGCCGTGTGAAGGTGGTTCGCATCATCTCCATCCAAGACCGCATCGATACGTTTGACGAACTTTTCCCCGACACCAAGCCCTCACAGGTCATCCGTATGTTCGGGTCACTCTCTGAGGAGTGTGCCGTGCTGCGCAAGGCATCGGCACACATCATCCATCTGCAACAGAATATCCGGCCGCCCAAGAAGTCGGAAAGGGCACTGTCGAAACTGGAGCGTGAGAAGAATATCGTGAACATGTACAACGAGGGGCACAGCATAGATGACATCTTTGCCATCAGCGGCTTCACAAGCCGAAGTTCCGTGTTCCGCATACTCAACAAGCATGGTGTGACGCTGAACCGTGGACCTCATAGTGGACCGCTGAAGAAAAGGAATAAAGAATAAACAAAAAACAGATACAATGAATAAGACATTCAACATCTACTGTGATGAAAGCACCCACATGGTGCATGACGGTCATCCCTACATGCTTTTGGGATGTACAAGTATAGCATACACACAAATCCGCATGGCAAAAGATGCCATAAAAGATATTAAGAAGAAGCACGGCTATAGTGATGAGCTGAAATGGACAAATGTCCACGAGGCCACGTATAAAGTCTATGCAGAGCTTATAGACTGGTTCTTTATGAATGACATGGAATTTAGGGCTGTGGTTGTTGACAAGAGTCAGATTGACGAGAAACGAGAAGACTATACGTTTAATGATTTCTACTTTCGCATGTACTACCAATTGCTGCATCACAAGATGGACATGGATTATACATATAACATATATATGGATATCAAGGACACATGCAGTAGCGATAAGCTGGAGAGGCTCAGAAAAATAATGGAATACAACTCTTCCATTGGCAGGTTTCAGTTTATACGTTCACACGAAAGTGTCTTCATCCAATTGGCAGATGTTCTAATGGGAGCCATCAACTACAACCTTAGATATGAAAAGGGAGAAGTTGAAGGAAGGGTGAGAGCCAAAATGAAGCTGATTGAAAAGATAAAAAAACACAGTAATATCAGTCTCAACACCACAACTCCCAAATTTAGAAAGAAGTTTAATTTGTTTTTTATCGCACTGAAATAGCCAATGAGCAGTTTGAATATTATCAAGAAATACCCTGAGCTGCTGGAACTGGCATATCTCAGTGAACGAGAAAGAGAGCATGATCTTCATGCAATATTCAAGCGTGATATAGAAGATAACTGTCAATTCTCATTCAGAGGGTGGCGCATCTATCCTATAAAGACAGATGGCGAGATTGACATGGCAAGATTGTTCAAGCATCTTACCTGTGAAGAAATCATGGTTGAGAACGAAGACGGTACGACTTATCCAAAGCGAGTATTCGAGATGGCTCGTTCACAAAGGCTTCATTGGATAAATCACCATGTGAGAGAATTGACACCAGACAATCTGGATGTATTTACCATAGAAGAGAGGGACGGCAAAAAGCGTAAGGTCAAGAAAACATACATCTATGATAAAGTGGAAAAGTATGTTATTGTCTTGGAACAACAACGTAGCAACGGATTCTATCTGTTGACAGCATACCATCTTAACAAAGAGTATGGACTAAAGGCTTTGGAAAAGAAGATGAAAAAGAGATTGCAGACACCACTATAAAACGCAAGACCCGAATTGCATCAAAGGCAACCGGGTCTCGAAACTCCTTCTATCTATAGATGAGCGCTGCAAAGGTACGAATATTCTTTGAAATAACGAAGGTTTTTCATTGAATTCTTCTCGATTTTAACATTTGCAGGGCAGTATTGTAAGATAACAGGAAAGAAAATAGCATAATTTTACAGAAAATCGTAATGGAAACATTCAAAGACGTTATATCAAGTGACCAACTTGTCTTGGTCGATTTCTTCGCCACCTGGTGCCAGCCATGCAAGATGATGCACCCCATCCTTGAGCAGGTGAAGGAAGTGTTGGGTGACAGAATCCGCATCATCAAGGTAGATGTGGACAAGTATGGGGTGACTGCAAGTCAGTATGGCATACAGTCTGTGCCCACATTGATGCTGTTCAGACGCGGCGAAGTGTTGTGGAGGACGAGCGGTGTGATGCAGAAATCAGAGTTGCTGGCAACGATTGACCCGTTTTTAAGATAAAAGAGCAGAAATGTCAAAATCTAAATTAAAGTCTGTCCTCATGTCCATGGACAAGAGTGAAATAATAAAAATGGTATTGGAACTTTATTCTGCACGGAAAGAGGCAAAGGAATATCTTGACTTCTATGCAGAGCCGAATGAGGGCCAGAAGCTGGAAGAGTATAAGCACATCATACGGGAAGAGTTCTATCCGAGCAGAAACAGAGAGCCAAAGACACGCTTCTCAGTGTGCCGCAAGGCATTGTCCGACTTCAAGAAACTGAAGCCTTCGGAAGATTCAGTCGCAGAATTGATGGTGTTCTATATGGAGAATGCCTGTCAGTTCACTTATGACTATGGAGACATGTGGGAGCAATTCTATGATTCTGTTGAGAGTAATTTCGACAAGACATTGCGCCACATCGTGCTTTATGACCTTTGGGACAAGTATGATTCCCGAATCAAGCAATGCCTTCGTTGGGCAAGCCCTTGTGGATGGGGATTTCCTGACGCACTGAATGATATGTATGAGGAAATGAAGGCGCAAAATGAGGAACTCCGAAAGAAATACAGGAATTTCAAGATGCCCATCAACGCTGATTATTAAACGAATATACTCAAATGGGGAAACCAAAGAAAAAACATAAGAAAGCGAAACAACTGCCCTTAAGCAAAGAAGAGCAGATTTTTCAAGCGGCAAGAGACCTTGCAGCTGAAATTGGCATATCCTATTCTGAGGCATTAGGGTTTACTTTGGGCATAAAGGACGTAACGTATGGTTGGGAAGAAGACTATACGGAAGAAGAGTTTCAGGCACTGATTGACCACGCTGTGGGAGACACTGATTATGAGCACACCCTCTATTGAATCATCTACACGAGAGGAACGTTTGGATTACGTTCTGAATGAATGGAGATGTCTGCACAACTGTGAGCTGTGCGGTAAGTGCCATATTCTGAAAGGCAGAAGCGAAGAAATACTCTATGCAGACTATATAGACGGCAAGCGGTCATATATGGATATAACATTAGAAATCAGAAGCAACAGATAATGATGTCACAGAAATACATATATCCATCGTTGTTCCAAGAGGAAGAGCCGCAAGAAAGCGTTCCTGGTGATAAGAAAGAGTATGACCTGACGAATCTCTTTGAGAGATTGGCAAAGTCTGATTTTCGCAGCCGGTTCCATCTGTCCAAGCAAGACAGGGAGTATGTAATGGAAAAGGGATTGCCGACGATACGAAAACACGCAGAGGACTTTGTGGCAAAAAGACTTGCTCCGGCTGTCATACCGAACGACGGCAAGCAGACTCCCATGCGTGGGCATCCTGTTTTCCTGGCTCAACATGCCACTGGCTGTTGTTGCCGGGGATGCTTCTTCAAGTGGCATCACATCTCAGCAGGCAGGGCACTGACCAAGGAAGAACAGGAATATGCTGTTGCCGTATTGATGGCATGGATTGAAAAACAGATGAATAAAGGATGAAGATAGAAGAAGCCATAGTATATGTGATGGTAAAGCGAAATGGCGGCATGACAACCGACCAGATTGCCGATGCCATCAATCGTCATAGGCTGCACCTGAGAAAGGACGGTCAGCCTGTGACAAGCAAGCAGGTGTATGCAACAATCTGCCGTTTCCCTGAAATGTTCACAAAAGAAGCTGGCAGAATCATGTTAATGATATGACGTAACGATATGACAATAGATACAACCAACATGTGCTCACACCTTCAGAAGAAGTTGTTTGAACCAGAAGGTGTGTATTATCCTATATGGCAAGCCATGCAGGATGATGAGACCTTGACAGCAGTGGTACGAAGCAGACAGCTGCACATCTACAGAAACGGGAAGAAAATTCTCGTTCTGGCAGGTAAGGCACAACCGAAGATTATAAGGGAAGACAAAATACAAGAGTTAATAACAAGATTATAAACAAAACATCAAATCATCAAAACAATGGACGCAAAAGAAAAAGTATTGGCAACAATGAAAGAGGCTGGTCAGCCTCTCAACGCAGGTAAAATCGCAGAACTCAGCGGTCTCGACCGCAAAGAGGTAGATGCAGCCATGAAGCAGCTGAAAGCAGAGGGTGCAATCGTCTCTCCTGTGCGTTGCAAATGGGCACCTGCAGAGTAAGGTTTATACTGCTGTCTTGAAATATAGGCAGCAGTATCTTTATTTTTATCAAAATGTTAAGGTGAGGAATCTGAATATCCTTGCCTACGGACACAATTATCCGCTGCATCTTTTTGGGGTAAGGTGCAGACGTATGGCTGTCAGCGTATCTTGGTTTAAAGACGCTTAGCGGTCACGGCGGAAGTCGTTTCGTCTCTCTCCGCCGAACAAAGCTCTGAGCACATTGCCCAAAGCTCCGAACACGAAGTAGCAAACGATGATTGCAACAATATCGTCCATAAGCATTTTCTGTTTTATGGGTTATACACTATTATGAAGATTCACTATGTCCAATCCCTGCCTCTTGGCTTCTCTGACGGTGTAGAACGTGCCGCCCTTGGGATTGCCATCGAAGTAGGCTATGAGACGTGAACTGCGGTTGACCATATAGTCGTTGCGCCTCAGAAGGCAGCCATTGTAGTATTGCTCGCTCAATACGACCACGTCATCCACGATGCGCAGGATGGCATCATACTTGGCTTGCTCTTCCTTGCTCCACCGGTCAGACTGACCACGGAACGGCACAACGGCTATCACCTGCAAGTCCTTCAACTCGCATTGCAACGAAAGGGCGGCTTCTGCCGCCAGCAGGTCAAATCCCATTGCCATGCCACAATAGAAATACCGGTAGCCGTCGGCATACGCCTTGGCTATCTCCGATTTGAGACATTGCTTCAACTCCCTCCGCTTGGCGAAAGGTACGCTGCGGTGTCCGCTGAAGCATACGGACACTGCCTTGTCGTACTTTGTCATACTTTACCTTACTTTATAATGTGTGCGTGCGAGGAACATACCGCCAATAACACATGCCCCGAGCCTTTCGAGTTGGTTGGCATACTTGGCATAGCTGAGACCCTTGGTTATCACATCGTCAAAGACCAACACCATTTTGTTGTCGAAGAACGGCTCATCAAACTCAACGACATTCGCCTTGCGGACTTCATCCTCGTTCTTGCGGTTATCGTGGATGGTCTTACGCTCTCCGCATACCCTCACGTGCTCGTAGCCGTTTTCCGCTCCTGTCAATTCACACACCCTGTGGCAGAAAGCCTTGTAGCGGAGTTCGTTGCTCTCGCTTGTGGATGCTGGAACGGGGGCGAAGACGATGTTCACGCAACCCTTGCCGTAGAGTGTCAGCATATTCTCTGCGGTGCGCTGCGCCACTTCCTCGTAGGCTCTTCCGTCCTTGAAGTCAAACACTAATTGTCTGTCGGCAATCTCCTTCTCACCCACATTGCGGATGCGTGCGGGATAGTATTTGCAGAACCAAGTCTGAGGCTTGTCTAACTGCTTTTGGATTTGATAGTCATTCTTGTGTGCCATTGCTCTTATGTTTTTTCTTCCCTTATTTCGGAGGCTTTTCCTGCCTGCCCAAGGGATATTTTTTGCTTTCCAAGAGTGATGGCGATCAAAAAGCCAAATCGGGAGCGAAAAATACGCTCTGCACGCAGAGGAAGATTTTTCGGTCAAATGCAATGGACGATTTGGTGTTTGAACAATCGCCAGCATTACCTTTGCAAAACAATATCCGCAGCGGCAAGGCAGGCGAAAAGAAATCTGTTATGTAAAAGAGGAAACGGGCGGGATGGCGTGGGGCGAAGCTGTATATGGGGAAGGACGATAGTTGATATGAGGGAAAAAGAGAAAATCTTGTAATAGGGAACGACATTGCCTTTTATCAGCATGGAGACAGTCCTACAAGCAGAGAAAACTATTGCCCTAAAAATGAGTTGGATAGTATTTTCTAAAAGTAGTATCGACTACGAATAGTATAATAGTCGAATAGTTTTTACTACCATACTACGGATAGTAAAGTCTGTTTATAGAAGAGATAGCGGTATCATCGTCTGTTCGGCGATGATACCGCGCGGCACTCATGTGTCATGCCGCTTTAGGTATTCTGTCATTGCCTCATTGACAATATCACGCAAGGACATCCCTTTCTTGATGGCGAGGTACTTCATCCTCGTGTGGATGCTCTTGTTGATAAGGAAATTGCAATGCACCGGCACTTCGGTAGTCTCAGAAACAGACACAGGTGGTGCTGGTGTAGTTTCTGTGACTATCTGCTCCTTACTCGGCTTCTTTGTGGAAGAAAGGAGTCCGTTGAGACCGCCTTTCATTCCCTCTTTCAACATACTGCTCTTGCTCATGGCTATGCTATTTTAAGTTTAACACTTCTTTTGCCAAAGACATATAATCACTGGCACCATTGGATTTGGGATTATACTCAAAGATAGTCTTGCCGTTGATGGGTGCTTCTGCCAAAGCCACATTATCACGGATGACGGTCTTGAAAACCTTCTCGTGAAAACTGTCATTGACGATTTCCCTCACGCTTCGGTTCAACGTCTTGCGGCGATCGAACTGGGTGATGACGATGCCGCCCACTTTAAGGTTGGAGTTGAGCCGCTCCTGAACGATGCGGATGATGTCCATCAACTTTGCCATACCTCTCATGGCAAGGTATTGCGCTTGAACAGGGATGATGATGTAGTCGGCTGCGGTGAGGGCATTCAAGGTCAGCAAGCCCAATGACGGTGGACAGTCGATGATGATGTAGTCGAAATGCTCTTTGGCGATGGCTTTGGTGATAAGTCCCTTCAAGATAAGCTCCCGTCCCGGCTCGCTGATAAGCTCTAACTCAGCCGCAGACAGGTCAAGGCATGAGGGTGAGACGGTGATGCCGTTGTGCAACTTGACCAACGGCAAGGTGTACTGTCCACACATTGCGCCATAGACTGTCTGTTCTTCCTCGATGGACAATCCCAAGGCTTCCGTGAGGTTGGCTTGTCCATCCATGTCAATAGCCAAGACGTTCTTCTTACTCAGTTGCAGAGCTGCCGCAAGGCTTACTGCGGTCGTACTTTTCCCTACACCACCCTTGTGATTTAATACTGCAATTATCTGTGTCATAACATGATACTACTATTAGTGAATACTACTTTACTATTCTACTACTGATAGTACATACTAACCATAGTAAAAGCGGATTTACTACGATTAGTACGTACTACTCTCAGTTGATACTACCCTCAGAAGGGAAGGTCTTCGCTCTTGTCCTGCGGTGCATCGGCTGGCGGTACGGGAGCCTCGCCCTCTGCCTTGGCTGCCTTGCGTGCCTTTGTTGCAGGTGTGTCGGTTGCATCCTTCTTCCCTGCATTGACAAAGGCGATGGAGTCAGCTATGATGCTATGCTGTATGTGGTTCTCTCCGTTGCGGTCTGTCCAAATGGAAGAAGTCAGTGTGCCTTCCACAAGCACCATACGACCCTTGGTGAGGTATTCAGCCAAACGGATATGGTTCTCCTTGCTGCTCTTCACCCTTACCCAAGTGGTGATTTGCTTGCCCTTACTGTAGTCGTCCACTGCGATGTCAACAGCCATGAATGTTCCGTGTGTACCTGTGATGACGCGGCAATCCTTTGCTCCGATGCGTCCGATAGTGTGAGTGTAAATCATAATGTGAAAATGTTATAGTGGCAAGTTGGTTAGACTTGCCGTTACCTTGTTATTTAAATGACTTTTCTTGTTGATTGAACATAAGCTATTGCTTCATTCATAATTTCTGCTCGTGACCTACTCTTGTTATCTTGCATCCACTCATCAATTTCAGATTTGAGGAACATGATACGTTTCCCCTTCTTATGGAATGGTATTTGTTTATTGCTTGTCCAACAATAGATTGTGTGTTCAACTGGATGGGTAGGGAGATACTCACTCAATTCGGAAACACTAAGCCATTCCAATCCCTTATCGGGCTGAATTTGAGTCATTAGTGTGGAAAACTTTTCTTCTAAAATCTCCAGCTTGTTTATTACTAATGACAATGCTGATGGCAAGTCATTAAAACTCAATATTTGCTTTTCCATATCAATATATGTGTGGCAAGTTGGTTAGGCTTGCCGTTACCTTGTTATTAATATCCTTTCTTCGTCTGCCTTGTATTGGCGACAAAAGACTTGTTGCTGCCTGTGAGACTGATAGAGCCGCAATTAACAAACTCTCCGTCGGAATAGACTCTGTACTTCTGTCCGCTTACCTCATGCTTCTGTTTGATGCGCTCTCGCATCCACTTCTTGGCTGCGGTCAATGAGCAAAAGGTCTCGCTCTCCTTGGTCGTCTCGTCATATACGATGCACTGGGTCATACATGCTCCTACTTCATCCATGCACCTATACTCGACGTGACATAGTCCAACTGACCGCCAAATATGTCGCTTGGCTCTATGTCGTATTGTCCATCCCTCACTTCCTTGTCCTCTCCAAGAAGCGACAAGTTTCCGTCGGCATCCAAACGTGCTGCGTCTATGACGATGTCACGAGGCTCGTCAAAGAGATAACCTGCCACGATGGGCTGCTCTCCCTCGAAATGCACCTCAAAGCCTCCGTCCACCTCCGTGCCGTACTTGCGAAGAGCCGCTTTCAGCTCGTCCTGCTCCCGGTGCTGCAATGCCTGGAGTTGTCCGTGGATAGTGAGGTCTTGCAGTTCTGCCTCTCGTTTGGTGTGGGTTGCCTCGCCGGTCTTGCAGTCGATGTCATACTTGTGGTAAACCACTGGGATATGGTCTGCCGATGTGACAAGCCATGTGATGTTGTTCACTGAGAAGCCCTGTCTGGTGAGGAACTCCTCGATGTCTGAGCCGAGAAGGTGGTCGGCTACGTCAAGATACTCGATGCGTGCGTCAGCATCATGCAGGATGATAATCTTCATTGCCTTTCTATTTTTAGTGATACAAATAAGTTTGTCGCCCATGTCGCTGGACTTGTTTAACTACGTTGAAGAAACTTACGCTCAGCATAGTGAATAAATTCCCTCTGCGTTCGCTTAACCGTTTCTTTCTCTTCCCTCCTTTCGAGACCTTTCAGCCTGTGGAGGGATATTTTCTGCTCCCACAAGCCGCAAGAAAAGACATAAAGACAAATTATGTGTGAAGAATACTCTTTTCCGAGGAAAAGGAAGATTGTTCACAGTCACAAGACCTCAAGCAGAATTTGACGATTGTCTCAGACGCGGCTAACTTTGCAGGAAATATGCCTACCACTGCGCTGATTGGAAGAAGATTATTGATATTGGCTGCAAGAGGAATGATGTGTTATATATAAAGAGGTAAGAAGAAAGATTGAAACAGTAAGGGTGGGCAGTGAAGTGTTTGCAGGTCTGCTGTACCGACATAAAGCGAGTGTGTTGGCTGACCGGGATGCAAGTCATCAAAGCTTCAGCCTTGATAGCTTGTAGCACGGACAGACAATTCTCTCGCGTCGGTACTTCGGCATACTGTCAGCTTTGGCTAATAGCAACGTGTTGCCATCAGCCAAGGATGTCTGTATGACGACAGACCATGTAACGCTTCGCAAAGGCGTGGGGCAAAGCAGTATAATTTAGAAGTAGATAGTAACGTATATCAGGCAAGAAGAGACAGTTGCGCAACGGACAAATCGGGCACTCCTGTCAGCATGACAAATGTGCCTTGTCCTTGCCGCAGGACACTGAGGCAGATTGGACGTAGCAGACATGTCTGCCACATTCAATATGCCTGAGTGGACAAGAACTGCCTCTTGTATAGCAGAAGAGAAATTGTAAAACAGTTGATTAGTGGTAAAGGTGGTATGGGTGGGCAGAATGGCATTACACGGACATTGCCGAAGCCCGATAATGGGACAGCCAGACAGCAATAAAGGCAGTTATCAGAAGTGTCAGTTTCTGATAGTGACATTGTTGGCTGCCTGTCACATGGGATTCGTGCGGTGTCCGTACAGTAATGCCGTTCTGAAGGTGTGGGGCGAAGCGATACAACGCACTTGGACGAAACCACCGCTTATAACAGAAAATATTTTGCAGTCAAAGAGAAGAAGAATAGTAAAGCAGGTGTGGGTGGGTAGTGAAGCTGTCGCAAGATTGACGGTCTGAATATCAAGGCGAGTGGATAGCCAGTAAAGGACACAATTATCAGAAGCCTCGGCTTCGGCATCTTGTGGCATAGATGGCAGTCCTCTCGCGTTCAGACCTTGGCATACTGTCTTTCTTGGCTAATAGCGACTTTGTCGCCATCAGCCGGGAATATCTGTATGCCAACCATCTTGGTGACGTTTCGCAAATGGTGAGGGACGAAGTGGTTAGAATAAAGGAAGACGGCGTTGCCGTTATGGTTAATAAATGCACATGGTTGTTATTAGAGAAGATTATCACACGCTATAACAGCAGATTGATGTCCCTGAGCAAAACAAAAGCGACCCGAAGGTCGCCTTGTTATGGAGAGGAAAGGCTATTTCTTGCCTTTCTTGGTTGCTGGCTTGGCCGGCTCTTCCGCAGGAGTCTCCTCCTTGTCGGGACACTCGTAGAACTTGGTTGCAACCATGATGATTCTGGAGTGCTTCACGCCATCCTTGTCTGTCCACTCCTCTGGCTTGAAGAAACCCTCGACGGTGAGCAACGTGCCCTTGGTGAGCTTGTCGAATGATTCGGTGTGCTCGTTCTTGCGCCATGCCTCCATATTCATGAAAGCCGATACGCGGTTGGTTTCCTCGCCGTTCTTCTCCTGACGGCCTACTGCCAATGAGAAGCGTGCTACGCTGGCGTTTGCGAACTGACGGATTTCTGCATCCTTACCTACGAAACCTGAAACTGTGAAGTTGTTCTCGATCTTTTTCATTTTGAATTGAATTTAAAAGTGAAACTTAATTTTTACATGCATTCAAAAGCAGGGATGTGGCACCATGTGGGAAGCACCATGAAAATCGTTCGCAATACTCTTTTTGTCGTTGGCGGTAAGGGAGAAAAAGGAAGATTACGCACTATTTTATTGGTCACAGCGATAGCGGCCACACAAGAAGGAGGAAGTCCTTCGCAGCATCACGCTACCTTTGCATGGTAAAAATAAGTGGCTTTCAAATAGCTCAATTCAGAAAAAGACGGGGCCAAACAATGGAACAAAGGTTGTAAGCAAGGAGGCAATCCGTATGCAACAGACAGGGGCACTGCTATGGCTGTATGCCTGGAGAAACGAAGCGGGAAATCCGACCTTACAGCTGTATCATCAGAAGAGTGAGGAGCATGAACACTGATGCACGATGAACGACAAGCCTAAGGGTCAGCTTAGCAATAGAGGCATCAAGCCAAAAGAGGACAGACATCAGAGGATTGGCGATAGCACTGTCATCATGCTAAGACCAAGTTCTGTGTCCGACAAGGAAGAGTCGCAAAAGACAGACGAGTAAAACCAAAAGGCGAAATGACCATTCCTATAACAAGGTACAGAGACGCTTAAAACGGCGAAGGGACTTTGGCGACGTATCGCTATACAGGTGTCGAAGCATCGCTTCTATAACAGGACTGGAGCAAGTGAGCAAACCGCACAACTTGCTCCCAAGGTATTTCAGTTACAACAGCCATAACCTCATTGGAGGATTGTCCTAAAAGAGTTTTTGCAGTCAAAGGAAGAAAGAGTCTGCAAGCCACATAGCCAACAGACTCTCTCCTGATTATTCACAGATGACAACATCATCCTTGTACTCCGTCACTTCCTTGCCGTTGATGAGCTGGACAATGACCTCACAACCCAAGTCCTCGACAATCGTTCCCTCTGTCTGACCTCTTCGGGGATAAAGCAAGGTGCAGAAACACCCTACAACGCCGTCCAACTGCTCCATGTCTATCGTTGCCATATCCGTTCCTCCTTGTTAGCCGAATGTGATTGGATTGATGCAGAAATTCGTGTCCTCTGCCTCATACTCGTATTCATTGATGAAGTCAATCATCTTCTGTTCGCTTCTTCCGTCCTGTGAGACACCAGTCTTCTCACACCACAACTTGATAGCATCACCAAAGGTGGAGTAAGCACCCTCACAATCCTCAAAGAGTTCTCCGTATGCAGTGACGTAGCACTCTTCGGGGAAGAAGTCGTTCTCATCGTGCGTATAGAAGATGTCGCAACCTGGCTCAACCTCTCGCCAACTGATTGAAAGTTCATCGCCAAGTGCCTTGTTCACCTCCTCAAAGAACAAGTCGCATGAAGACCAAGCACTTTCGGTGTCAAAGGACAAGAGGGCATAATCGTCTTCCACGTTCTCCTCATACTCTGCCCAATAGATGTGTCCTCTCACCGAGATGCCTTTCTTCTCGTAGTCAATGCCATAGTGTTCTGCCAAGAGATACAGATACACATTATTACTGTTCACCTCCAACTCTTGGAGTGTGTTCCAAAGGTCTGCCACGGCTTTGCGTGAGCCTGTCACCTTGTACTGAGTGTCGCAAATGTTAGCCATAAGATAAAATTTTTATTTTCTTCCCTTATGTAGAACCAACTACCATCGGGATTGATTAAAGAATTATGTTGCCCCAAAAGGTGTTATGGCTCATCAATGCAAGGTTTTGCCGTCAAATACTACCTCTGCCACAATCAGAGCGTGGAGATTTCACGGACAAACCACAGGCACCGACCTTGCAGGATGAACGCCATGACAGGTACCTTTGCAACACAATTCTTATCAAAGCCCGATGGGGTGGTACATGGCAGACTGCATGGTACAGCAGTGTGAAGTGACGTTATAGGTGGAGATAAGGCTATAAGAGGTTTTTGCAGTCAAAGGAGAAAAGAGTCCACAAAGTGCAGTATCTACAGGACAAAAACACTTTAGTTTACCTTGGTTAGCTCTTATATATATGCTAACCTAAAGTAAACTGTATATATGTCCGTCTAAAACCCGAAAACCGTACGGGTCAGCTTACGTCAGAAACAGAAGTATAGAACCATAGAAGTGGTTCAAGAAGTCTTTCTTCCTTTGACTGCAAAATATTATCTTTGCACGAATCATAATTGCCCTGTAGGATTTAATATAATTTAACACTCTTTGTTGAATGCAAGGAAGAACAGCTTCAATATGCTGAATATCAGTAGTATAACATTGTGTTAACCCTTAATCTGTAGAAAAGGATGTTATCATACAAAGTAATGTCCATTTGTACTTTTTCTATATGGTTTTATACTTACATTTGCATATCATTTGTATCTTGATAACAGTAACTAACTGATTATCAATATACTTTATATTTGAGGAAGTGAAGTAAAATGATTAATATATAAAAGGAGGGGCTGTGTCAAAACTAAGGCACATCCCCTT
>NZ_KV804261.1:0-292 GCF_001811315.1 Bacteroides sp. HMSC067B03
CCCGGTACTGGCGACCACCGAAGTAGTTGTTCAGCCGTTGGAGCGTTCCTTTCAACTGGGCTATGTCCCGGAGAAGCTGCCGTTCCTCCTCGGTGTACCTCTCCCTTGGGCGCCCCCCAAGGGACAAACTCCGGCAGTATTCCGATACGCTTAGACTGCACCGGGCTGCCTGCTCCGCAAGTGCGTCCTTTTCAAGTTCGGTACACCGGAATGTAATCTTTTCGTTCCGTCTTAGTTCCATGCCACAAAGGTAATCTTAAAATCTTTTTGAGCAAAGCGAGAAAAGCAAGAA
>NZ_KV804262.1:0-740 GCF_001811315.1 Bacteroides sp. HMSC067B03
AATTATTAAAGGTAAAAACCGTGAGCTGAGTATAGATGTAGCACGGAGTTGGTACGAAGCTCATCAGACACCTGTAGTTACTACCCGCTCTGTTGTTACCCATTTCGAATTAATGACTAAGTTGCATTGGAAGAAAGGCTACGAGAATCGAAAAGGAAAGTTTGAGGTAGTGGAAGTCCCTCTATTGACAAGAGGAGGCGCAGTCTTGATGGATAGTGAAACCATGGAAAAATATAAGGAAACAGAAAGGGGAAAGATACGCAACATCTCCCGAATGGTGATCATCAAGAATTTGGAATCAGGAGAAATAATCAATTTTGTGATGCACATCGTAGGCACTTATGACTATCTTATGAAAGCTAAACACTTTGAAGATAATAGTTACTTGTACCGAGCTCCTGACCTTAGCGGTAGTGTTTACTTCTATGAACCGGAAGGTAGTTTGGTCAACGGCTGGCAATACGAAGATGGAAAGATTGTAGCTACAATCAGCCAGGGGACAGAAGAAGGTTCAAGAATGCAGGATACCATAGATACACGTGGTATGGTATTAAAACCAGTATGCCACACTGAATCGGTCTATATGGAACATAATGAATGTAATGGATTTACCTATCAAGATCCAGAATACGGTCTCAGCTTCGGTTCTGAATGTCGCAAGGTGGGAACATGGGAAAAAGTACAAGTATGCATCGAAACACCTACTTATGAAGAAGATAGTAATATTGGCGGGCAATGGG
>NZ_KV804263.1:0-654 GCF_001811315.1 Bacteroides sp. HMSC067B03
AATTTTTCTTTTTATATCGTTTCTCAGGCTCTCTTGCGAAAGGGAAAGAAGGTAAAGAAGAAAAACAAACCGCGTTTCTTTGCGAATCGGACTGCAAAGATAAGAACTTTATTCAATAACATCCAAAACTTTCCGGAAGTTTTTTTGTTCTTATTTTAAGCTGTCGTACGCTTTTACACTAAGTCAACTTATCAAGGCTTTCTTCTCTTGGAAAGCGGGTGCAAAAGTAGTAGCTTTCAGCTTATGCTCCAAACTTATCGGACTGTTTTTTTGAATTATTTTTGGATATCCATGCTAAGGGGCTGATTCAGAAGGATGTTGTAGAACATAAATTTACCGGGGATGGCAGAAAGGGGGGAAAGGGACACACCTTATTATATTCACACACGCGGATGCGGGCGCGAAGGGAACAGATTTCAACAGGAAGGAAGGGAAGGATAGCGGTGAGTCATTCATGAAGATAGTATGGGTGGACTAAAAGCGGAGAAGAAACTCTCCTGGAAAAGGGTTTTTCTATTGTCACTTGTCACTTTTCAAGTCAAACAGTTATTTATCAATGGATTAAGAGTGACAATAAGGTGATAATAGAGGTGATAACAGGGTGACAATAGGAAAAGCATGTGAGGGTATTGTCACTTTTTGGGGAACAGATTA
>NZ_KV804264.1:0-54155 GCF_001811315.1 Bacteroides sp. HMSC067B03
TTACTCCACTGGAAGAATGGATTGAGTACCTGAAAACCGGTTGTATTCGTCACGATACTACAGCTCCCGGCTTGGGAGAAGCCCGCAAAAAGCTGATTTACTATAATATGTCTCCGGAAGAACGACATGCTTATGATGAACACTTAAGCGCCATAATGATACAAAATGACGTATTGGATGGGGCTAAATTGGAAGGTCGCATGGAAGGATTGGAGGAAGGAATGGAAAAAGGGATAGAAAAAGGACGAATGGATATAGCTCGGAATCTGAAATCAATGGGACTGGACATAGCGGCAATCCAAAAAGCTACGGGATTGCTACCTGAAGAAATTCAGAAGTTGTAAATGATGTGATTGTTTATATACTATTGTTCCGTTTCATTTCTTTTCCCACATAAGCGATAATGAAGAGAAATGATAGTCATCTGAATGGCAGGGATACATTTGCAATTGAATGGACAGATACATTTACCACACATTTTTTCACTAATTCTCACCCGACTCATTACTTATGAACGAGTCTCCATGTAAGAATGAAGCAAACTTGCACTAAAGTATTTCCCAATAAGTACAAGACTTGCTCCGGACAAGTACTTAAGTTGTCTGATTCTAGTACTACGTTCGGGTCGAAGATGTACAACATTGGAATGAAAGATGTACTACCTTTACTCTATTGTATATTATCAAGCGTTCACCGCATTCAGCCTTTTCAGTTTCTCTCGCAAACGTCCTGATAGAAGGAGATAGCGACTGAAGGCTGTTTTTTTATACCCTGCCTCTGGCGCCTTCTGAGAAGAGGGAGTGCTTTCAGCCCTTTCAGCCTTGGGCATACATAAATCCATCGTTTATTGGCTATGCCTACTCTGCATACAATTGATCGTTACTCGACATATGGGCTGAATCCTGTAAGCCCGGAGATGAACTTCACTCACCACCGAGTTGAACTCCACTCACCACCGAGATAATGGTTACTCGCTCCCGAAGTGAAAGTGGATGGTATACCAGCTTATTTGAAATGAATAAACTGTTCATAATTCATAAAAACAGAGGTTCGGTTTACCTCAAACAGAAGCTCTGTTTGTCTCCAATAGAGGTTCTGTTTAAGATAAATACAGGCTCTATTGAAACAGAACTTGCTAGCGCTCGAACCAATTTTTTCCGGCTGAAGGGGCTGAAAGCACTCCCCCCTCTCAGAGCGTGCCAGAGGTGGGATATAAAAAACAGCCTTCAGCCGCTATCTCCTTCCATCAGGGCGTTTGCGAGAGCGACTGAAGGGCTGAATGCTTTTATCCCTGCAAATACAAACGATTAAAGCATAAGTGCACGATGAACCGATTCGTGAATCATTACCAGAGCTGTGATCCCTATGAAATTTCCCCTTTTCATTTTAATAATTACCCCAGGCATCTGTGAAGATGTCATTAACCTAACCAGTTAATTGCGAAGCCGCCATTACCTTCTTTCCCACGGTATGGCGGTCTTTTTTAAATACAACGCTTGCTTAAATAGCGAACCGGATACCATACAGACAAGAATCCTACTGCCAACACTGTAATGAAAATAAGTACCACATCCCACAGATGGACACTCACCGGATAAGCATCTACCACAAAAGTACCACCCCCTCCGCCAAGGGTAATCAGACCATACTTCTGCTGGATGAAACATAATATCAAACCCAGAATAATACCGGAAATGGCTCCAAACAAAGAAATCAGACGGCCTTCAAATAAAAAGATACGAGATATAAGTTTGTCACTGGCACCAAGGCTGCGCAATGTAATGACATCGTCTTTCTTGTCCAAAATCAACATAGAAAGAGAACCAATCACATTGAAACAGGCGATCATCAGAATAAAAGTAAGAAACAGATAAGAAATCAGTTTCTCTATTTCCATGATACGGAAGACATCGGCTTGCTGCTGATAACGGTTCTGTACCACAAAGTCATCACCCAGCATTTTCTCTATTTTAGATTGTACAGATGACACATTAGCGTTTGGCTTCAGCTTCAGCTCAATGCCGGAAACCTCTGTCGTATAGTCCAATAAGTTACGAAGAAAATCAAGGGAAGTGAGAATATAACTTTCATCATACTTCTGTTGGTTGACCACAAACACAACACCCGGTGAATAAAGATAGTCGCGATTGAAAGAAGCCCCGGGGTTCGCCATATTCACTTTGGCATTCCGCTTGGGAAGGTACACCTGCAAAGGATCTACAAACGCCAGTCCTGTGCCCAAAGTCGAAACCAGTTCCACACCCATCACTCCATAATTCACAATCGAATCATGAAGAATAAATTCACCGGCTCCGTAAAGAATGCTGTCTATTTCAGTTAAATCTTCAAAATTATCTTCTACCCCTTTCAGCACTACCATGGCCTGACGGTCTTTATATTGTACCATCGCATTCTCTTCCAGAGTCTCTGTAGATACCGATACTTCGGGAAGCGCACAGACCGCACGAATTTTTTCATTCTGCCCATCGAATACTTTTCCTTCACGGACCGTAATCTTCAGTTGAGGATCAAAAGCCGTGAAAAAGCTGGCTACCATATCCTGAAATCCGTTAAAGACGGAAAGCGTACAGACCAGTGCAAGCGTAGCAAGCGCTACCCCGCATACCGACACGCCGGATATAATGTTGATAGCATTATGCTTCTTCTTCGAGAAAAGATAACGCCGGGCTATGTAGAAGGGGAAATTCACTTCAGCAAAGAGTCAATCTTCTCAATATAATCCAGCGAATCGTCCACGAAAAACTTTAATTCGGGGATAATCCGTAATTGATGACGTACACGAGTACCAAGCTCATAGCGAATGGTTTTCATGTTCTCATTGATATTCTTCACTATTTCTTCAGCTTTCTCGGATGGGAAAACGCTCAGGTAAACACGGGCGATACTCATATCGGGACTGATACGAACAGCGCTGACCGATACCAATGTACCCGGCATTGCCTTTGTTTGAAGCAGGAATATCTCGCTCAACTCCTTCTGTAACAGGCGAGATATTTTATTCTGTCTGGTTGTTTCCATAAACTTATTTACAATTTTACGATTTATAATTCAAATTTTCTTCCTTATGATCGTCAATCCGTCACGCAAAGGAAGAATTACTTTTTCCACCCGGCTATCCGTAGCGATGAAATCATTAAAAGCCTTGATACCGATAGTCTGCGTATCTGAGCTGCGAGGTTGCTCCAGCACATGCCCATCCCACAAAGTATTGTCGGCAATAATATACCCACCTGCGGAAAGATGTTTTAAAACCATCTCATAATAATCGATGTACATCCGTTTATCACCGTCAACAAAAGCCAGATCGAACGTAATACCTAACTGAGGAACAAGCTCCAGAGCATCTCCGATATAAAATCGGATCTTGTCCGCAAAGGGAGAATTCTCCAGCCAGGGACGGGTGAAATCCTCTTGTTCATCATTTATCTCAAACGTATGCAACATTCCGCCCTCCCGGAGTCCTTCCGCCAGACAAAGGGCAGAATAACCGCTATACGTTCCGATTTCCAGTATTTGCCAGGGACGAATCATTTCCACGAACATTTTCAGCATCCGCCCCTGTAAGTGCCCGGAAGCCATACGGGGACGAAGCAATTTCACATGCGTATCCCGATAGAGCGCCTTCAGATAGTCACTTTCAGCATCGATATGCTGCAAAATATATTCATCAATAGATTCAGTCTCCTGCATAAAACCCGGTCTTATAAATAACAGTTAGAGATAACGATTGTTGTTAGGCAATACAGTTTCTCCCGCATGCTTCAATGCATCTTCCACAACGTTGATTTCAAGGAAGGAAGTTTGCGTACCTGCCTTACCGCTACTTAAATAACCCACCATATCAGATGGCTGCAAGCGTCCCTCTTTCAAAAGACGGCGCAGAGCGGCAAAGTAGTATTCCTGTCCGTTGGCCAATTCCGGCATATAGATAGCTTCCACACCGTAAGAAAGAGCCAGATGACGCATCGTTTTTTCCTTATAGCAGATAGCCAACACCGGGAATTTACCACGGAAAGCAGCCAGATTACGGGCTGTCCGTCCACTGTAGCTATCTGTAATGATAGCGCGTATCTTCAGTTTCGATGTAGCTTTCACCGCTTGTTTAGCGAGGAATGCCGTCACGTCGTTGCTGTTTTCGTTCAACGGAATACGGATATCGTTTTCTTCCAGCTTATCCTTTTCAGCCTGAGCTGCGATCTTAGTCATTGTCTTCACTGCATCCACCGGATATTTGCCATAAGCAGTTTCACCGCTCAGCATCAAAGCATCTGTACGATAATAGATTGCATTTGCAATATCAGTCACCTCCGCACGAGTCGGACGGGGATTGTTGATCATCGTATGAAGCATCTGAGTTGCAACGATTACCGGCTTCTTTGCCAGAATACATTTGCGGATCAGCACACGCTGGATACCCGGAATACGTTCCTGCGGAACTTCGATACCCAGGTCACCACGGGCTACCATCACACCATCCGCCACTTCAAGGATCTCGTCAATGTTGTCTACGCCCTCCTGATTCTCAATCTTGGCAATAATGCGGATATCACTGTTGTGTGCATCCAGAATCTCACGGATATCGAGCACATCCTGACGGTTGCGCACGAAAGAGTGAGCGATGAAATCGATATCTTTTTCGATGGCATAAAGTATATTATTGCGGTCTTTTTCTGTCAATGAAGGAAGATTGATACGAACACCCGGTACGTTCACGCTCTTGCGGCTTCCCAGCGTTGCATCGTTTTTCACTTCGCAAAGCAGATAATCGGCGGTCTTGTCGATCACTTCCAGTTCCAGATCACCATCATCAATCAACACCAGTCCTCCGATATTCAAATCGTTCACAAAATCCGGATACGAAACAGCAATGCATTCACGAGTCGTCTCCTGATCAGGATTACCGACAATCTTCACTTTATCACCTATCTGATAGGGGATCGGTTCCGCATTGGCAGTCGTACGTACTTCCGGTCCTTTGGTATCCATCAGAATCGCAATCCGGTTGGATACGGAACGAACATTGGCAATCAACGCTTCAAAACCTTCACGGCTAGCGTGAGCCGTATTCATACGCACTACATTCATCCCAGCTTCAAACAGCTGTTTTATAAAGTCCACATCGCAACGTCTATCCGAAATGGATGCAACGATTTTTGTCTGTTTCAGTAACATAGCCTTTTTACCTATTTAATATATTAATACCTTATTTATTATCTAACAAAGCCTCCAGAGCCAAACGATACGAATTCAGCCCGAAACCACAGATGACTCCTTTGCACGCACAGGCAATCATAGATACATGCCGAAAAGACTCGCGGCTATGTATATTAGAGATATGAACCTCGATCACCGGAGAAGTCACAGAACGAATGGCATCCTGCAAAGCGATGGATGTATGCGTATAAGCACCGGCATTCAGAATGATGCCGTCTGCCTCAAAACCTACCTGCTGAATGCAGTCAATCATTTCTCCCTCAATGTTCGATTGAAAATAGTCGATCTCCAAATCAGCATACCTTTTACGAAGCTCAGCCAGATAGTCCTCAAATGTAACACTTCCGTATATGGAAGGTTCACGCTTGCCCAACAGATTGATGTTCGGGCCATTAATAATTTGTATTCTCATCGCCGTAGTCCTGCTTTTTTAATACCTTTGTATCCAAAGAACAATATTTCAGGCTACAAAGGTAGAAAAAAGAAATGGAAATCAACGAAAAAAACAAGAAGAAGGAGCAACAAGCACTGATAATCAGAAAGTATCGGCAGTATCTCAAACTGGAAAAGTCTTTATCTCCCAATACATTGGACGCTTATCTGACCGATCTGGATAAACTGATGAGTTTTCTGACGCTGGAAGGGATAGACGTCCTCGAAGTATGCCAGTCGGACCTCCAGCGCTTTGCTGCGGGTTTACATGACATTGGCATCCATCCCCGCTCGCAGGCACGCATTTTATCCGGCATCAAGTCTTTCTTCCGTTTTTTGATTATGGCGGATTATCTGGAAGCCGACCCCAGCGAATTACTGGAAGGTCCTAAGATAGGACTTAAACTTCCCGAAGTACTGACAGTAGAGGAAATAGATACCATCATCTCCGCCGTAGACCGCAGCAAGGCCGAAGGACAACGCAACAGAGCTATCCTGGAAACATTATACAGCTGCGGACTACGCGTATCCGAACTTGTCAATCTCAAGCTATCTGACCTCTACTTCGATGAGGGTTTCATAAAAGTAGAAGGCAAAGGAAGCAAGCAACGCCTTGTTCCTATCTCTCCCCGTGCCATTAACGAGATCAAACTTTATTTCGCAGACCGCAACCAAATAGAAGTTAAAAAAGACTATGAGGATTTTGTATTTGTCAGCCAGCGAAGGGGCAAATCACTTTCCCGAATCATGATCTTTCACATGATAAAAGAATTAGCGCAAAATGCAGGTATCACCAAGAACATCAGTCCGCACACTTTCCGACACTCTTTTGCCACTCATTTACTGGAAGGTGGCGCCAATCTACGGGCCATCCAGTGCATGCTCGGACATGAGTCCATCGCAACGACCGAAATTTATACCCATATCGACCGCAACATGCTTCGTAGCGAGATTATCGAGCATCACCCCCGAAATATTAAGTATCGGAAAGAAAAAGAGTCAAGTTTTCATTAAATTATGATAAAAACCTCCTGCTAACTACATAATTATATTAAGAATTAATATCTTTGCGATGTTTTTACTTTATTAGGATTGAAAAGGGGTTATAAATATGACGATATTTCAATTACAAACATTTAATTTATACCTAAAATGACAAAGAAGTTGTACTTGCCTTTACTCATGGCAATTGTTGTTGCACTTTTCTCTTCGTGCAAGAAAATGGGTCCCCTGTCAGCGGACTACTTCACTGTTACTCCACAAGTGTTGGAAGCAGTAGGTGGTAAAGTTCCTGCTACCATTAACGGTAAATTCCCTGAAAAGTATTTCAAGAAAAAAGCTGTAGTAGAAGTTACTCCGGTTTTGAAATGGAATGGCGGTGAAGCTAAAGGGCAAAGTGCTGTATTCCAAGGAGAAAAAGTAGAAGGAAACGATCAGACTATCTCTTACAAAGTAGGTGGTAGCTATACGATGAAAACGTCTTTCGACTATGTTCCTGAAATGGCTAAATCTGAACTGTGGCTTGAATTTAAAGCTAAAGTTGGTAACAAAGAAGTTGTTATTCCTGCAGTAAAAGTCGCTGACGGTGTAATCTCTACTTCTGAGTTGGTAAACAACACATTGGGCAGCGCTAACCCGGCATTGGGCGAAGATGCTTTCCAACGTATCATCAAGGAAAAGCACGATGCCAACATCATGTTCTTGATCCAACAAGCTAACATCCGTTCAAGCGAGTTGAAGACTGCAAAAGAATTCAACCAGGAAGTTGCTAACGTAAACAGCGCTGAAAACAAGAAGATCAGCAACATCGAAGTTTCTGCTTATGCTTCTCCTGATGGTGGTGTAAGCCTGAATACAACTCTGGCAGAAAACCGTGAAAGTAACACTACCAAGATGCTGAACAAAGACTTGAAGAAAGCTAAGATCGACGCTCCGGTTGACGCTAAATATACTGCACAGGACTGGGAAGGCTTCCAGGAACTGGTTTCTAAATCTAACATCCAGGACAAAGAACTGATCCTTCGCGTACTGTCTATGTATCAGGACCCTGCACAGAGAGAACAGGAAATCAAGAACATCTCTTCTGTATACAAGAACCTGGCTGACGATATCCTTCCTCAACTGCGTCGTTCTCGTTTGACTTTGAACTACGAAATCATCGGTAAGTCTGACGAAGAAATTGCTAAGCTTGCTTCTTCTAATCCTTCTGAACTGAATGTGGAAGAATTGCTGTATGCTGCTACACTGACTAACGACCCTGCTAAACAGGAAGCTATCTATACTCAGGCTACCAAACAGTTCCCTAACGATTACCGTGGATACAACAACCTTGGTAAACTGGCTTATCAGGCTGGTAACGTTGACAAAGCTGAATCTTACTTGAAGAAAGCTGCCAGCGTAAACGCTACTCCTGAAGTTAACATGAACTTAGGTTTGATCTCTTTGATCAAGGGTGACAAAGCTGCTGCTGAAGCTTACTTCGGTAAAGCTGCAGGTACAAAAGAACTTGGCGAATCTATGGGTAACCTGTACATCGCTCAAGGTCAGTATGAAAGAGCAGTTAACTCATTCGGTGACGCTAAAACTAACAGTGCTGCTTTGGCTCAGATCCTTGCTAAGGACTACAACAAAGCTAAAAACACATTGGCAGGCGTAGAAAAACCTGATGCTTACACAGACTACCTGATGGCGGTTCTGGGTGCTAGAACTAACAATTCTTCTATGGTAACTAGCAGCTTGAAGAGCGCTATTGCTAAAGAACCTGCGTTGGCTAAGAAGGCTGCAACAGACTTGGAATTCTCTAAGTTCTTCACAAATGCAGATTTCATGAGCATCATTAAATAAGAGAATTACCACTCTATTTTAAATATTGAGAATTGCTCGTCATTACAAATGACGGGCAATTCTTTTTTTTATCTGTAAAAAACCGTACTTTCGCAGAAAAGAAATCAAAGCAATGAAAAAGAGCAGCATTTTAATCCTCATACTTATCTGTCTGGCCGGATGCAAAAAGAGCTCCAACGAGACAACCATCACAGGAGAGATCAAAGGACTCGGCACTGATACACTTTATCTGTACGGCATGGACGAACTCTACGACCGGATAGACACCATTTATGCAGAGAATGACAAGTTCTCTTACACCACCAATGTAGATACGATCACTTCTGCCTATCTATTGCTCAAGAACCAAATAGAATATCCTATTTTTCTGGACAAAGGAAACAAGATCAAGATAAAAGGAGATACAATCAACCTTAATCTCTTGACTGTCACTGGAAATATATACAACGAAGAGTTTACAGACTTTCAGCAAGAACTGAAAGGGCCGGTCAATCCTTCGGAAAAGATTGGTGAAGAAGCAACTGATAAGACAAAAAATGTAGAGGAAACAAAAACTGCTGAAGAGAAAGCGGAAGAATTCATCCTGCAACACCACTCCTCTTATGTCAGCCTTTACTTATTAGATAAATACTTCGTTCAGAAAGAATCACCGGATTTCACTAAAATCAAAAAGCTGGTTAATGTAATGACAGGTGTATTACAGGATAAACCATATGTCGAACGGTTGACTGAAACGATCACTCAAGCGGAGAAAGCAGAGGTTGGCAAATATGCGCCTTTCTTCAGCCTGCCCAATGCCAAAGGAGAAAAGATCACCCGTTCATCGGATGCATTCAAGCAAAAAAGCCTGTTAATTAACTTCTGGGCTTCCTGGAACGATAGCATCTCCCGGAAACAGAACAATAGCGAACTAAGAGAAATCTACAAGAAGTATAAGAAGAACAAATATATAGGCATGCTCGGTATTTCACTGGATGTAGACAAACAGCAATGGAAAGACGCCATCAAGCGTGATACGCTGGAATGGGAACAAGTATGTGATTTCGGCGGACTCAATTCTGAAGTTGCCAAGCAATATTCCGTCTGGAAAATACCTGCCAACATACTTCTCTCGTCAGATGGAAAGATTGTAGCCAAGAATCTTCAGGGGGAAGAACTGAAAAAGAAAATAGAAAAGATTGTCGAAGAAGCGGCAGAAAAAGAAAAGAAAAACAAACAGAAAAAATAAACGATCATCAAACGTGCTAATTAAAGTTTTCGGAGCGGCTGTTCAAGGGATTGATGCAACACTCATCACAATCGAAGTCAACAGCTCACGTGGCTGTATGTTCTATCTCGTCGGTCTTCCGGATTCTGCGGTTAAGGAAAGTCACCAACGTATTATCTCCGCACTGCAAGTCAATGGCTATAAGATGCCGACCAGCAATCTGGTCGTAAATATGGCTCCTGCCGATATCCGCAAAGAAGGTTCGGCTTATGATTTGCCTCTCGCTATCGGCTTGCTGGGTGCCAGCGAAACCATATCGTCTGAGAAGTTATCCCGTTATCTGATGATGGGAGAACTTAGCCTTGACGGGAGCATCCAGCCTATCAAAGGAGCACTTCCTATTGCCATCAAAGCTCGCGAAGAAGGTTTTGAGGGACTCATTATTCCTCAGCAAAATGCACGGGAAGCAGCGGTCGTTAATCAATTGAAGGTATATGGTGTCAGCAATATCAAAGAAGTCATAGAATTTTTCAATAACGAAAAAGAACTGGAGCAGACAATAGTCAACACACGGGAAGAGTTTTATCAACAGCAGACAGCCTTTGACCTGGACTTTGCAGATGTAAAAGGACAAGAAAATGTAAAAAGAGCATTAGAGGTAGCAGCTGCCGGAGGACATAATCTACTAATGATCGGTGCTCCCGGCAGTGGCAAATCTATGATGGCTAAACGGTTACCCTCCATTCTTCCTCCTCTCTCCCTGGGTGAGAGCCTGGAAACGACCAAGATACACTCTGTTGCCGGAAAACTAAACCGGGGTTCTTCACTGATCTCCCAACGCCCGTTCCGTGATCCTCATCACACGATATCGCAAGTAGCCATGGTCGGCGGCGGAAGTTTTCCACAGCCGGGAGAAATCAGTCTGGCACATAATGGAGTTTTATTTTTGGATGAACTACCGGAATTTAACAGAGGAGTGCTGGAAGTATTGCGCCAACCACTTGAAGACCGGCAGATAACCATCTCTCGTATAAAGAGCACCATCAGTTATCCAGCCAATCTGATGCTCATCGCATCCATGAATCCATGTCCGTGCGGATACTATAATCATCCGACCAAAGCATGTGTTTGCAGTCCCGGACAGGTGCAGAAGTATCTGAACAAAATATCCGGCCCATTACTGGACCGCATTGATATTCAGATAGAAATCGTTCCTGTACCTTTTGATAAGATATCCGACCAGCGGCAAGGAGAAGCAAGCAGCATCATTCGGGAAAGAGTGATTCGGGCACGCCGGATACAGGAACAGCGTTATGCCGATTACCCCGGTATCTACTGTAATGCGCAGATGAGCAGCAAACTACTATCCATCTATGCACATCCGGATGACAAAGGACTTTCTCTGCTACGAAACGCGATGGAACGTCTCAATCTCTCTGCACGCGCGTACGACCGTATATTAAAAGTGGCACGTACTATTGCCGATCTGGAAAATATGGAGTGGATTCAACCTTCACATTTGGCCGAAGCCATCAGTTATCGTAATTTGGACAGAGAGAACTGGGCAGGTTAAGGATATTAAACAAAAGATTCACATCAAATAAGTAAATCATGAATACCGCTATTACACATTGGGGATATACTCCATCGGGAGAATCCATTTATCTGTTCCGGTTGACCAATGCTTCCGGAGCGTCCATTGAACTTACCAATCTGGGAGCCAGCTGGGTTTCAGCCCATATGCCCGATAAACATGGCATTTTTGAAAACATTCTGTTGGGATACGATAACGCTGAAGGATATATAAAAGACACCTATTATATGGGAGCCACTGTAGGCCGGTTCGCTAACCGCATTTATCAGGCATCTTTTTCCATCAAAGACACTACTTATCAGTTGGAGAAAAACGATGGAGAAAACACCAATCATGGCGGAGCATCCGGTTTTCACAAGAAGATATGGCAATGGGAGCAAATTGATTCCGGTATCCGCTTCATTCTCCACTCTCCGGATATGGAAGGAGGATATCCGGGCAATGTACACGTAAAAATAGAATATCAATTCACAGAAACCAATGAACTGACAATCAGTTATTATGGAATCACAGATCGCCCCACTTATCTGAATCTGACTAATCACGCCTATTTCAATCTGTCCGGCGATAAACGAAAAATAACGGAACACCAACTCATGATACCTGTTACCCGGATATTAGAAACCACCTCACAGTTTATTCCTACCGGACACATGCAGGACGTAAAAGACAGTCCGTTTGATTTTACCATCAGTCATAGTATCGGAATGCATCTTTACGATGATGACGAACAGTTACATTGGAACAAGGGATACAATCATTGCTATATCCTGAAAGAAGAATCGTCCGACACGTTATTGACAGCCGCCGTATTATCCGATCCTTTTTCCGGTAGAAAGCTAACTGTCAGGACTGACTTACCCGGTGTTTTATTATATACCTCCGGCTATCTCACTCCCACACCGGATATCGGTGTATGCCTGGAGACGCAGTACTTCCCGGATACCCCTTCGCATCCGCATTTTCCTTCCTGCCTGCTCATGCCGGGGGAAGAGTATCTCCACAGAAGTATTTACACATTCGAAAGATAACCTCTCCTGCTGTCCACACGCTGACATCCTCTGTCTCCGTATGGACAGCAAAAACTTTTTTGCCACCAATCTCTTTTTATTCATATATTTGTTTTACATTTGTGATAAACAAAAAAGCAACAATATGAAAACGTCCATTGTAACCTTCCTGATCACATTTTGTTTTTACCTGTCAGCTTATGCACAAGCGTCTCAAGACAAAGCTGCAGAGCTAAAGGAACAAGCTTTGAGTAGCTTGAAGCAGAAAGATTACATCAAAGCCCGTTATCTGTTCAAGAAAGCGTACGAGGCATTTGCTGCACGCGAAAACTATCCACAGGCTATAGAGTGTGGTATTCAGGCCAACGCCTTATATGTGAGAGAGAACTTCTACAAGGAAGGCTTCGAACTATGCCGCGACATGGAACAATTCATTTGGACAGGCGAACAGAAACAGAAAAAAGTCTTTTATGATTTACGGTTCCCTATCAGCAAGGAACGGTTGCAGATGTACATTGCACTGAAAAATCCTGCACAAGCCAAAAACCAACTGGACAAGCTGGAAGAGATGGCCAAGCTCGCCAAGAATGACTCCTTAATGGAAGTGCTGCTTTACACGAAAGCCAACTATTACTATACTTTCAATCAAAATACGCAAGGGGATGCCTGTTTCCGCAAACTCATCAACCAATACAAGGAAAAGAGGGATTACGATAAAGTGAGCGACTGCTACAAGACCCTAATCGGCATCGCACGTAAAGCCAACAATGCTTCACTAATGGAACGTACCTACGAAAGCTATATCGTCTGGACCGACTCAGTAAAAGCCCTGACTGCTCAGGATGAACTGAATGTCCTGAAAAGGAAATATGATGAAAGCCTGCTGACTATACAAGACAAAGACAGTACCTTATCTGCCAAGCAATATATCATCATAGGACTCTGTACACTTGTGGCCATCCTCATAGCCGCATTGATAGTACTCGCCATCTTATTATTGAGATTTATCGCCGGTAACCGCAAACTTAAAAAGAGTGTAATTATAGCCAATGAGCACAATGATTTGAAAACTAAATTCATTCAGAATATATCCTCGCAGATGGAACCGACTCTGAACACTTTAGGAGCCTCCGCCAAGGATCTCTCTGCCAAAGCTCCTCAGCAAGCAGAGCAAATGCAGGCACAAGTAGCTGCCTTAAAGCAATTCAGCGACGATATTCAGGAACTTTCCCTTTTGGAGAACTCACTGACTGAACCTTATGAAATGGGAGAAGTCAATGCAGGCACTTTCTGCGAGAACGTGATGGAGAAGGCGAAAGAATTTATGAAACCAGACGTCACTCCTTCTGTAAACGCACCCAAGCTCCAAGTAAAAACAAATAAAGAGCAACTGGAACGCATTCTTCTCTACCTGCTGAAAAATGCCGCTTTCTACACAGAACAGGGACGTATCAGCCTTGACTTCAAGAAACGCGGCGCACACACCCATCAGTTTATCATAACCGATACAGGTACAGGCATTTCGGCAGAGCAACAAGAAAATCTCTTCAAACCATTCACACAGGTAAAAGACCTGACAACAGGTGATGGCCTGGGATTACCCATCTGTTCACTCATCGCCACGAAAATGAATGGCAGCCTGACGTTGGATACAAGTTATACAAAGGGATGCCGGTTTATTCTGGAACTTCATGCATAAATAAAGTATTTAAGGACTTTATATCGTTAGATTACCGACTTCCAATGGTGGCTATAATTACTACTTCTAGCCACCATCAGAGAACGGGCACTCTACTCATACAAAAAATAGCGACAGGTTAGCACATAAACGACAGGCGGGTTTATAATAAATACTGTGATCGTTTATTATAAACGTCCCTGTTACTCTAAAATAGAAATCGACAGAATAATCTTCGAATTTATAAGACAAAAAAGGCTGCAAACCTCATAAAGTTTGCAGCCTTTTCCTATATTAAAGCATCCTATCCCCTAATATACACCAAAGGGACAAGCACTATTTGTTACTATATTATACCACCATAGAAGATGATTCCATACTAATTTTCTCATTTTATTTGCCGTTCTTAAATGATTCTGTTCAGGTTTAGAACTACAAATATACAACATTTAAAAACATTTGTCAAGTACCCGATTCGTTTTCAGTTATCAGAGTTGTTATTTCACGATTCTTGGCTCAATTACCTTCCCACTAATAGAAACGGCTCCTTGGTTTGAAATAGCAAAATTCTTAAAAAAGGAAGTACGTGGATGTATTTTCTCTTTGCTCCAATGGGCATGGAAAATATATTTCCAGCTACCATCTTTACATTGGAAAGGTGCACCATGACCGGTACCTACCAATCCTATCGCCTCAACGCCTTGTAAAAGCGGATTCTTACTATATTTAATCCATGGTCCCATTGGCGATTCAGACGTAGCATAACCTACTCCATAACCTTTATTCTGATAGTGGTTGGCTGAATAAATCAAGTAATAGGTTCCATTCTTCTTCAAGACTGAAGGTCCCTCTGCAACCTTAGCCTGCAAAAGTTCCCACGGCTCCTCCGCTTTTATGCACTCCGACAAAGTTTCCGTCTTGATCTTCATCAAATCATCGGTCATCTGAGCCACCCAAATTACATTTCCATCTGTAAAGCGTACAAAATAAAGATACGGGATACCGTCATCATCTATGAAGAGAGAGGTATCAATGCTCTTTTCCTCCCAAATAGGATGTTTTACTTCTTGCCGGAAGGGACCTGCCGGGGAATCAGAAGTAGCTACACAGATATGCTCTTCCGCAGAATAGAACATATAAAACTTCTTTTTTGATTTAATATAGTAAACCTCCGGAGCCCAAAAGCCCCACTCTCCATATGAATCTGCAGCCGACAGTGCTTGCCCTTCCCGTTTCCAATTTTTCAAATCATCGGAGGAGAAGCAGGCGAAGCCTTCACCTGCTGTTGTACCACCGGTACCATAGGCATAATACTTATTATTGTAGAGCATCACATATGGATCAGCAATAGGCAGACGATCTGACTCAACACTCACTTCTTTGTTCGGAATATTCTTCTCTCCTTTATTCATTGCGCTACTTTTTCCACTGTAAACCAACAGGATACAAAGAAGTAAAAGAGCGCTCATCTCTTTCTTTATCATAGACAGACTTTTTAAGTTTATAATTATACGATGCAGGCAAAGTTACTATATTTTCGTACAAAATCACTACACCTTGTAAGCAAAGTATACATCACATATGGAACCAGAGATTCTACTACTATCCTTTTATGCATTATTAATAGCAGAAACAGTAAGTAAACCAGCCTTCTCTAAGAAATTTCTTTTTGAAGTCATTGTATCTATTCTTAATTATGTTTGATAGAAAACTAGTGATAATCCTATAAGGGCGGGCTAAAAAAGTGTTTTAGTCCGCCCCATACCAACAATCAGATAAATATTATGTGATAATTGAAGCCAATTATTTCAGAGCATCACAAATTTCCCTATTAATCTTCCTCAATGCCTTTTCGTCCAGTTTAATAACCTTACGGTCATAAGTTAGCAATCCGTTTATTTCTACCTCAACATCTGTAGTCTGTGTATAAACAGCGGCAGAGAATCCACGAGGAATCAGATCTTTCAACACATTGGCATACTCCAAGTATTTATCAGTGGCCTCTTTAGAAGTATTGAATTGGACATATCCCCAGTTACGATCCGGTTCCCAAAGATGCTCTTTCAATACCAAACCGATACCACCATATTCTCCGAGCACAGTAGCACGTTGAGCATCATACAAAAACATTTCCGGACCCGGATAATGATGTAAATCAAGCATATCACCGCACGTATAATGATTACCACCACTAGCAGGATTCACGAGTCGTGAAGGATCATATCGCTTTGTCCATTCAGCAATTTCCGGAGTCTTGAACTGTCCCCAAGCTTCATTAAACGGCACCCATGTACCGATACAAGGATAAGAATAAAGACAGTCGATAATTTCTTTCCATTCTTTACGATAGGTTGCCTCCGATTCTGCAGAACGCTTTCTTTCCGTTCCTGTAAAATACTCACGCATCTGCCATTCCGGATTTTTATCTCCGCTCGGCATATCCTGCCATACAATAATTCCCAAACGGTCACAATGCGTATACCAACGAGCCGGTTCCACTTTGATATGTTTGCGAATCATATTATAGCCAAAATCTTTCGTCTTTTGAATATCATATACCAAAGCTTCATCTGAAGGAGCTGTATACAAACCGTCAGGCCACCATCCCTGGTCTAAAGGACCAAACTGGAATAAATCTTTATTATTTAACTGCAAACGCACAATACCGTTTTTATCTCTCTTGGTAGAGAACTTACGCATAGCAGCATAACTCTTAACCTTATCCATCAGCTTATTCCCTTCAAACAAACTGATTTCCAAATCATATAGAGAAGGAGAATCCGGTGACCATAACTTTACATCAGCTGGCATAGCGACTTCAACAGGAACACCATTAATAGAAATCCCTTTAGCCACCAACTCCTTACCATCGAACACCTTTACTTCTATTTTGCTCGAAAGCTTCTTCTTATCAGTAGCAACCTCTACCACCAACTTATTCAAGTCGATATCAGGGGTTGTCTTGATGTTCGTAATAAACTGTGCAGGCACAGATTCCAGCCACACCGTCTGCCATATTCCACTTACCGGCGTATACCAGATACCCGACGGTTTATTCACTTGTTTTCCTCTAGGCTGAGTACCATTATCAGTAGGGTCCCAAACTTTTACCACCAGTTCATTCTCTCCATTTTTTAAAGCAGGAGTGATATCAAATGAGAAAGGAGTAAAACCTCCTGTATGTTGTCCTATTTTGATTTGATTTACCCAAATATCAGCCTTCCAGTCAACAGCTCCAAAATGTAACAATACACGTTCACCTTTCCATTTTGATGGTACAGAGAATTTGCGTTGATACCACAAGTCATTATCCTTTCCAAGCCTTTTTCCAACACCGGACAAACTAGACTCTATCGCAAAAGGAACCAAAATCTGTCCATCATATTTTTGAGGAGCAGCCTGCCCTACCGGAGCAATGGCATAATTCCATAACCCATTCAGATTCATCCAATCCGGACGTTCCATAATTGGACGGGGATACTCGGGCAACACATTCTCAACATCTATTTTGGTAGCCCATTCTGTTTTAATTCGTTCTCCTGCAGGCTTCCACTGGGCAGACAAGTACGAACAATTTAAAAATACAACTAATAAGATAATCAATTGTTTCATCATGATATAATTTAAAAGATTTCTCCAGATACAACCTGCATCACTTTATTTTTTCAGGAAAGTTTCAGCGCGTCCGGGAGTATAAAGTTCCCATAAAGAAGCAACCGTCCATCCTGGGGCAAAAATATCATTATAATATCCTTTACCATTCTTTCCATAGTCCCAGTTAGTGTGCTGAACTACTTCCGGATAATAACCCACTTTGGCAATTCCACACATATGCCCTTCATGGGGTAACAACTGACGCATAGAGGTCGAAATCACCTCTGCAAAATCTGACAAGCGGTTCTCTTTATACTCTTTAGATAACCAACGAAGTACGTCAGCAAATTCGAAGATAAATACGTCGATATGATTATTTTCTACTGACACATTTCCCCAACCACGAGTCTTCATACCGATATCTCCCAACATTTGTCCGGGAGCAAACGGAACATCCCATAAATAATACCAGGACAAAGCAAAATATGCGGCTTTCTTTGTCAAATCAGCATAATGTTTATGTTCTTCACCTTTCGTTATCAGTGAGAGATAATACGTAGCAGTAGCTGTATATAACGACGCTTCTTTATCTTCACAGTTTGCATCCAGTGTAGAAGAAAAATAATCAGCTTTGGAGATCAGCTCCTTTTCAAGATACTCGGCTGTTTTTCTGGCACTGGCAAGATATCGCTTGTCTTTGAAATACTTATATCCCATCACCAATGGCAATGTAGCTGAAGGAGTACTACCACCGCTCTTATCAACAATCGTAAAATCATCACGGAATTTTCTTGGGAAACTTCCATCAGCATTTTGGAGTTTCAGAAACATCTCAAACATTTGCTTTACCCGCTGTTCCCATTCCGGATGTTTGCGCCCTTGCTCCTTTTCGTACGCCAGGAAATGAAGCATCGCATAAATTCCCTCAGACTGACGTCGAATACTATGCACCGGTTCCTCAAATCCACGGTTTAAGTTAACAAACTCCTTAAAGAAACCTGCCGGAGTAAAACCGTTCTTCAAATAACTATCAAAAATCTTTAGACTATTGTCTTTCAATTCTTCGCGATTATTCTCCCAGCCATACTCCCATGCATTGAATGCATTCAAAAGAACACGCCCGACAAAACCTATTTCTGCCTCACCATTACTTTTACAATCATCCGTACGCAAACCTACACCCGAATTATAGGTCAATTCCGGCCTACTTACCAAGCTATTCACAAAGTAATGACTAAGTGTCTGCTTCATTTCCGGAATAGAATAAGGAGTATCAACAGGTTTCGGAGCATAAGTATCATAAGAATATTCCCAAGTCTGACGTATAAAATCGGAGAAATCATCAGCACTACTTTCTGAGATTTCCCAAGTTAACATTACGTTTTCCCCTTTCTTCAATAACTGAAAAGCTTCTACCTTAGGAGCCAATGTCAATTTACGGATATAGCTTCTGGGAGCTTCCTGATAAGGAAAACCGAAAGAAAGGGCAGCCACTCCATTCTGGTTCTCAAAACCTGTAAAGCCCAGAGATGTTTTTCCGGAAAGAATTACTTCACCTTCTTTATGCGTAGTCAAAGCGTCAGTCGTAAACTTATCCAGCCGGTTTACCGTCATATATCGCTTGTCCTTTTCATTATAAATTCCGGTCAGTGGAGCACTCAACCTGTCCTCACGGACTACCCAACTATCAGATGTATGAAACGAAGGAGCTTCTTTAGGTGAACGCAGATTGCGACGATACCAGAATCCGGGCATATAAAACAAACAATCGTCATGGCGGAAACCAGTAACTACCTTCTGTCCATAATTAAAGTACACATCCTCCAGAGCTGTAATACACATGTCAATATGTAGACGTCCATTAGTTTCTTTGATCTTCTGAGAAATCGTCAGCGGAATGCTTTCAGATGCAACTAACTGATAGGTAGAATTATCATTCTGCACTCTCTTCAAAATTAAAGGGTACTGCTTGGCCTTATTTCCAGGCACTTTCAAAGAAACATGTGCATTCACCTGTTCCGGCGTATAGTCAACAGCCTTAACAGTTCCGGTCAATAGTACAGTAGCTATTCCACAAAGCAAGAATTTTAAGTTCATACAGCTCATCATAATTATATGAATCAGCAACTAATTCTGATTCTGTTAATACTTTATTTAGATATATTTTCAAGCCATTCCGGCTCTTATCAACGAGTACAAAATTAGCGAAGATCACTCTATCTCAGTAAAACAAATTGAGCAATTAGTAGAAGAATCCGTTCTAAATGTACGTAGAATGAATAAAATAATACCAAAACAGAACATATAATGTCCTTTTTTCCATCCATCCATTGCCGGTATCAGAGATATTCTATTTCATAGAACCATATCCATTATTATAAAAAGAACCGCAGTTTCCCCTCTAAAAAGGGAAACTACGGAATATGATTTACTGTGATTTACTCAGCAATAAAACAAGGACAAGGAATAATCAGTTATTTCTCTAAAAGAGCGACAGTACACCAAAGGACGGGCCCCTGTCCATGATAATCACCCGTACGACGAGGACGATCATAATAATACTGCAAGTCATTCTTTTTATTTGTTCCTACACAAACAGCTTTTACTTGATTCTTTTCGTTAACGTATGGAACTAAAGCCAGCCACGCTTTTCGAGCAGCAGGTGCATATTCGTCAGCATCCAGCCAACCATTCTTAACCCCCATTATGAATGCGAAAGTAAACATAGCCGATCCTGATGATTCCGTCCAGCAATCAGGTTTATCAATCAGTTGGTTCCACAACCCTTCTGCATTCTGATATTCTTTCAAACTTTTCATCATCTTCTGATAACCTTCTAAGATACGGGCACGGTCTTTATGTTTTTTGGGCAAACACCGGAGCAACTCCGACATACCCGCTGCCATCCATCCATTTCCACGTCCCCAATAGTAAGGAACATCCGGAGCATGATAGAAAAGTCCATTCGGACGTTGCAGCTCGTCCAAGTACATAACCATTTCTTTCGCTGCCCGGTCAATATATTTACGGTCTTTTGTCACTTTGTATGCGTGGGTCTGCACAATCGTAATCATATACATGTCATCAATCCACAAACGTGTTTGCCAAGAATATCCTTTTTCAGCCCATTCTTTTTCTTTTGGTTTGGCATTTGCAGGAACTTCCCATTGAGAATCAGCATAAGGCAATCCCAGATACCAGTATTTCTTATCTTTTGTCACGTGGTACATTTCCAGTGGCAAGCTGCCAAACATATTCAAATCAACATGATTCATAATCGGTTGCAATGCTTTCTCTGATGTAAACAGAGGTTCAAACTTATTCTGCAAAAGTTTAATCAGCTCTTTATCTTTTGTTACCGCAGCATATTTTAGTGCACCATTCCAATAAAACGTCTCTGGATACCCAATCCATTTACCGGCATGAAGCGCGTGCTTCTCACCTATAAAGCGATATGCCAAACGCTTGCCGACCTCTTCAGGGGTATAACCCTCCGGAAAGTCCGTCAACAACTTAGTCTGAGCACATAATAGTTGAAAAGGTAGCAAAAGCAATAATAAAAGTAGTTTTTTACACATAACGACTTATTTTTATTTATTATACAATTATAGAATATATACAACTAATCATCTAACTTTCAGATTCCTTACATTATCGCATACAGCCACTGCTATTCTCGAGTCTGCGCAACCATAATAGAGATATAATTTCTTCTTATAATACGCCAATCCCTCAATAAACACCGTTCCATCTTTGTATTGCCCACTTTTCTCAAAAGAGGCCTCAGGTACAAAGAAAGGTTTATCTAACCGATCCAAAACTTTATAAGGATCATTATTATCAAACAAGAGTTGTCCTGCACAATAGGCTCCTGCCGGATAATCGGTGTCCCTCTCTTTTCCTGCATTTTTTCCATTATATAGAAGTACGATCCCCTTTTTAGTCCGTATTGCCGGAGGTCCGCATTCTGTCATCTGACAGTCAAAATGACCTTTACGCGGTCTCGCCAACTTCTTTAATTCATTCTTCTCGTCCAGCACTGGATACCAGTCCACAAGATTGTCAGAAGTAGCTGCATGAACAGCATACTCTCCCCAGTACATGAAATACTTGCCATCTACTTTATCAATAACAAGCTTTTCTTTCTTTACTTTAGTCAGTATGGAAGCGGATTTACTGGCTATTTTAGTGAAACGTCCGTCATAGGCCTTTTCAAAAGCGGGTCCATGCTTTGTCCAGTTTTTCAGATCTCGGGAGGTGGCTACAGCGATACGCGGTGTCTTCCGGTTCCATGACGTATAGAGCATCACGTACAGTCCGTCTTCCGTCATAGCCACACGCGGGTCCTCACAACCACCCGGCCATTCTATACCTTTAAAGTCATCTTCCGCCGGAAATAACACCGGAGTGTCCAATCGTGCCATCGTAACTCCATCAGTACTTTCAGCATATCCAATGCGTGAAGTCCTTTTACCGATTCCTTGTGCCGAATTATCTTCCGCCCGGTAAAGTACGACAATTTTCCCGTCTTTCACGGTAGCCGCCGGATTGAATGTATCACTCTCTTCCCACTTCACCTGTTGCTTCTGCATCGGACAATAAAAAGAAGTAGGTTGAGGTGAAATTACGGGATTAGCACCTTCAGGACGTACGAAGGGACCGAGTACCCAATTTCTGTTATCCTCTTTACCTGTAGTCGTATCCGTAGAAGGTTTCATGGTAAATCCACATAACATCAATATACTGGTCAGACTAATTACGAGTTTTAGTTTCATCTTATTTTCCTGCTTTATTCATAATAAATCATTTACCTTTACAACAGATATTGTCCCTCCTCCTTCAATCTTTTACGCAGATAATCAGTATCGATTTTGTGGACATCATTCCTTGCCTGTTTTATAGCATGTACTGCAGCCATTCCGGCAGCTTCGCCAGTCACCAGACAAGGAGGCATTACCCTTAAACTCCCGAATGCTTCTTCATCAGTAGATATACAGCGCCCTGCGGTCAATACATTTTTCAGTCCTTTTGGTGTCAGGCAGCGATAAGGTATTCCATGAGACTCCCCTTTTTTATAACGCGTCTCTTTATGACCTGGTTTATGAACATCTATATAATAGCAATTACGTCCGATTTCATCCTCAAAAGTTCTACGTTCTTTCCAGTCCTCTACCGTAAAAGTATAATCACCTTCAATCCGACGGCTATCTCTGACTCCAAGCAAAGAAGCAGTCTTCACCAAAAAAGCACTACCAAAAGTTTTGGGTTGAACATCCTTCATTGCTTCCAAATATTGTCCGGCAATTTGCCGACCTACCATCATTGCCTGCGTAGTAGCCCAAGGATCCGTTGAATCGACATTATCAAGATGTCCGGCATTGAACTGTACCACATCCGGACCAATAAAATTACTATTAAAATGCTTATCTATCAATGGATATTTCCCAGACTCAATCGCTTTATAAACAGGGCTGTTCTTATTGCTAGTATGCAATGAAGGCCCCGTCAGATTGTAGTTATAGCTATCGACATTGGCAAACGAGAAACATAAAGATGAGCTCTGTACCACCCCACTATCATCTCCTCTTTTGAATGATGCGCCTGCCCATGCCGCCAAATCCCCATCACCTGTCGCATCAATAAAAACTTTTGCCTTGAAAGCAACAAGCCCGGATTTATTTGCAACAATAATAGCATCTACCGTTTCATCGGCTACTTTTTCTACAGCGGCAACTCTTGAAAAGAAGAGTACTCGGGCTCCCGATTCAGCAACCATCTGATCATAAACTGTCATCAAATATTCGGGATTTATACTCACCCAATTCATTTTCTGTTTTCTCTCATGCGGTACTCCTTTTCTCGAAGCTTCAAAGATTTTCTCTGCCAAACCTCTATAAATGATTTTCTCACCATCAGAAAACGGACACCATGCCGGAACCATACCGGCTGTCCCCATCCCGCCAAGTTGGCCCATTGCTTCAATCAATAGAGTCTTGGCCCCTTCGCGTGCTGCCGAGATAGCGGCAGCACAACCACCAGGTCCTCCGCCAACTACAATAACATCCCACCGATCATCTACGGCAATCTTTGTATTCTTCAGACTCAGTCTGGATTGCGTTGTTCCTCCCTGCGTATTGAGGCTAGGTACAGTGAAAGCTGCGGTCAACAGCCCTGCCTTTTTTAAGAATTCTCTTCTAGAAGTCATAGTATTCTCTTTATCATTTGGTGAACATCAGTTCCTTTGTCCGATTCGCTAAAACTCAATTAAACAATCCGCCTATCAATGAAGCTATAAATTTAAGTTTCATCTTACTTAAGTTTATATTTCTGGCTATCGATATTCCATCCTTTCAATACCAGCATTGCTCCTTCACTCAGTTTTTCCTTTGCCGTCTCAATCGTTACTGTTTTCTTTTCACCCGGAGTCAGGGAGAAGAAATTATCCGTATAGAATGATGGGCGTATCGGACTCATCTTTGCATTAAGAAATTGCAGTTGATTGAAGAAAGCTATCTGATTGGATGTATTTCTCATAGTGATATCAACAAAATAGTTATCACCTTCTTCCCTCACTTTATAAGCCAGTTTCACTTTAGAAGCCCGAAGTTTACTCAAATCCTCAAATCCAGAGGCTGCCGGACCGGTCAAGGTCGTCTTTCCTTCGTACTTATCGTTGGAACGCCAGTAGAAATTAGAAGAAATTTCTTTTCCCTTCTTATCTTTCAGTATTAATTTGATAAAGTGAACCTGAGAGATGCCATCGGGAAAACGAATGGTCAATGCATCATTCGCTACTCCATCTGCCGGTAAATTAACAACAGCCGATTCTTCAAACACTTTCCGACTATTTATATCATACACCTGTGCCGTAACCTTATAGTTATCGAAAGAACGATAGAAATCATTCACCACAGAAACCGTATTCTTAAGATAATCGAACTGAGCATGCAAAGGTTCCAAAGAATTGGCCGTATGATAAAGCGAAGCTGTCGGTTCAAGAGACCAGTCCCACATACGGGAAGCTACCTGCCTCATCGAGCAGTTATGATACCAGAACAAAAGACCTGAACAAAAACGGTCACCGTAATCTAGCTTATTATAGTTCCATACTTCCCAAATGCTTTTGGAGTTTATTGCACCCAGCAATTGCCCCTTCTGAGCAAATTCATCAATCGAAGATGACTTTCCATAATGATTCACCAAGTCCGTATACATCGTAGTCATCAGATGAAAACCATTTCCATCCAGGTAATCCCACACTTCTTTGTTGATGGGCCACAAGTCTTTCTCATCCATCATTTCCCGGAGTATTTCTACTGTAGGAAGAGTCGGTGCACCATATTCAGGATTAAAGCCATCTACACGGCTCCCTCTGGGAGAAGCTGTATTTTCATAATGCTGCATCGGATTCACCTGTTTATAAGGGCTGCCATCATGTACTCCAGCACACTCCGACTGCATCTGATATCCGCGTGTACCATCCAACTGATTCAGCAGTTCGGGAGTACCGGTCATTTCTGTGCTTTCATTGGAAGCAACATAATAAGCCAGAGACGGATGATTACGAATACGCTTCACTGTAGATTCCACGTTACTCATATAGAGAGCCTTGTCATGCGGATGACGAGTATCTCCTGTCATCCAGAATTCCTGCCATACCAGCAAACCCAGTTCATCACAGAGCTGAAAGAAATAGTCAGATTCGGCAATACCACCTCCCCACATACGCAGAAGGTTGACACCCGACTGGCGGGTATAGCGCAATTCAGCATAAGTACGTTCGTCAGAGTGTCTCAACATAGCTTCCGGTATCCAGTTCGTACCACGGATAAACAACCGTTTACCATTCACATAAAAGACACGTGATTTGTCAGGCGTTTTAGTATCGGAAGTGATTTCACGAATACCAAACCTTGTCTTTACAGAATCGCAGATCACTCCATCAACTGATACTGTCAACTTCAAATCATATAAGTTTTGCGGTCCTTTGTTGACCGGCCACCACAAGCGAGGAGAATTCATCACAAGTTGCGGAAACTCTTCTGGAGAAAAAGTAACCAGTTTTTGTTCTCCCCGAATCACTCGGAATGATTTCTCAAAAGATATATTCTCACCTACAATCTCACCCTTTACTTTGCAATTAATTCCACTATTGCTAGTTGACGAATTAATCACTTCTACAGATACGGTCTCACGTGCCTGGCCATAATCCGGTTTACGCAATTCAGACTTAATAAACGGATGACGTAGAGCTACCTTTCCGGTAGCATAGATAGAAATGTTTTTCCAGATACCTGTATTGCGGTCACGGATGCCATCCATAAAGGTAAAGTCCCAGCCTACAGTCATCAACATCGTAGTATTCAATCCGATATTGCCGTTACCACCATTATGGAATTCTCCCGCAGCCCCCCAAGACTTCGGCTTAGTACTTCCGGGAACATCAACCGGATACACTTTTACAGCCAGTGCATTATTCTCCCCTATCTTTACAAAATCGGTCACATTAATATAGTCCTGTATAAACATACCATTGATGGTACTAAGCAAATTCCCATTCACCCATACTTCTGCCCGATAATTGATTCCATCCAGCTGTAACCAAACATTCTTCCCCTTAAAAGATTGAGGAACTGCAAACTCGGTACGGAACCAATAAGTATAAAAATCTCGTCCGACCTGAGAAATATCAGGAATCAGCTTCGATTCAATCTTATTATTAACTCCATAATAAGGTTCAGGGTATTTTTGGTTATACACTAAAGAATTTAAGACTGTACCGGGAACAATGGCTGGCAACCATTTTTCAGTCGGATAATCTGATGAAGATATCTTCTCACCCGGATCTGTGGTATCGCCTGCTTTCATCATTTTCCACTGATAATCTCCATGATGAGTGACTTCCGAATCAAGCCAAATACGATTTGGATCTCTGGCGTCATTCATCCTATTTTGTGCAGTCAATACTGAACAGAAAAATAATAGCAAAACAGAAAAAAGGGTCTTAACAAAGTTATGCATATTTATGTTATAGTTTTAAATGTTTCTTGGCATGGAACAAAAGTAGAGGTTTCCTTTTATTCAACCTGCCAAAAACAGGTCAATAAATGAGATTTTAGTCCCAAATTATTTTAATAAAGGACATAATTGCCCGTATTCACCGTTATTTTTCCAGAAGAGCAACCGTACACCAAAGATAAGGAGCCTGACCGTGATAATCACCGGTATGACGAGGGCGATCATAATAATACTGCTTACTATTCTTTTTATTCGTTCCCACACACACTTCTCTTACATCATTCTTCTCATTAATATACGGTACTAAAGCCATCCATGCTTTGCGGGCTGCCGGGCCATATTCTTTTGCCTTGAGCCATCCTTGCTTGACTCCGGTAATAAATGCAAAAGTAAACATAGCAGATCCCGAAGTCTCAGCCCAACAATCAGGCTGGTCTATTAACTGATTCCACAAGCCATCGGACGTCTGATATTTTTTCAGACTCTTCATCATTTTGCGATAACCTTTCAAAATACGCGGACGATATTTACTATCCTCAGGCAAACATTGAAGTAATTCTGCCATCCCTGCCGCCATCCATCCATTACCACGTCCCCAATAAAAAGGAACGTCCGGTGCATGGTAGAAAAGCCCATTCGGGCGTTGCAACTCATCTAAATAAAGCACCATTTCTTTGGCTGCACGATCAATATATTTCCGGTCTCCGGTCACTTTGTAAGCCTGAGTTTGTACAATGGTAATCATATACATATCGTCAATCCATAGACGAGTTTGCCAAGAATATCCTTTCGCATCCCATTCCTTTTCTTTGGCTTTTGCATTCCCGGGAAGTTCCCATTGCGTATCAGCATAAGAGATTCCTAAGTCCAAATAACGTTTATCTTTAGTTATTTTGTACAGTTCCAAACATAGACTGCCGAACATATTCCAATCTACATGCGTCTTTTTAGGCAAAATATTCTTTTTTGTCGTAAACAACGAATCAAACTTATTTTGCAACAGCTTAACCAGCCTTTCGTCTTTGGCGATTGCTGCATACTTAAGGGCACCACTCCAATTAAATGTATCAGCATAACCAATTCCTTTTCTATCGCTTATTCTATATTTCTCCATAAAACGATATGCCAGGCGATTACCGACTTCTTCCGGAGTATACCCTTGAGGAAAATCCGTCAACTTGCTCTGTGCCATTAATAGCTGAAAAGGCAAAATGCATAATAAAAAAAGTATTCTTTTATACATAACGATATTTTTAGTCATTAGATAATAAAAAGTTTATTCTTCTAGAAGAGCAACCGTACACCAAAGATAAGGTGCATGCCCATGATAATCCCCCGTATTACGGGGACGATCATAATAATACTGCATATCATTCTTTTTGTTAGTACCGACACACACTTCTCTTACTTTATCATTCGAGTTTATATAAGTAAGCATAGCCAACCATGCTCTTCGAGCAGCTTCACCATACTCTTTTACCGGTAACCATCCATATTTCACTCCCATAATAAATGCGTAAGTAAACATAGCCGAGCCCGATGTTTCTACCCAGCAGTCCGGTTTATCAATCAACTGTCTCCACATACCCTCTTCTGTTTGATAATTTTTCAGACTTGCCATCATAGTTTGGAAACCTCTTACAATAGGCAAATGATATGGGCTCGATTCCGGCAGATAGCGAAGCACTTCTGCCATCCCTGCCGCCACCCATCCGTTTCCTCTTCCCCAAAAATAGGGTACATCCGGTGCATGATAGAAAAGTCCATTCGTACGTTGCAACTCATCCAGATACATCGCCATTTCTTTAGCAGCGCGCTCAACGTATTTCAACTCACCGGTCACTTTATAAGCATGCGTTTGAATGACAGGAATCATATACATGTCATCAATCCACAAGCGAGTTTGCCAGCTATATCCCTTCGCTGTCCATGACTTCGCACTTGCACTTGCATTTTCCGGTACTTCCCATTGGGTATCTGCGTAAGGTATACCCATTTCCCGATATCGTTCATCTTTAGTGATCAGATACAATGTGAGAGGAAGACTACCGAACATATTCCGGTCAACATGGTCCATCCCAGGCAAAAAGTGCCTATCAGTAGTAAAAAAAGACTCAAACCCATCTTTCAAGGACCGGATCAGTTCATTGTCTTTCGCTACTTCCGCATATTTCAATGCTCCGTTCCAAGTAAAAGTTTCCGGATAACTGAGAGTTTTCCCATTATGTTTCCCCTTTGCAAAAAGTTTTCCCAACCGTTTCCCTATCTCCTTAGGAGTACTCCCTTCCGGAAAATCAGTCAGTAAGGGAGTATCAATTGTCCGCTTGGTCTGTAACATCCATTCCTGAATTTCGATTCCTTTTCCGCCTTGATTCCGATGAATGGTCAGTTTATAATACTGATACGCCTCCTTATGTCTCAACTCCAAAAACTTTTTCTCCCTTTTTTCAAACTCCTGCCGAATTCTATTATCTAGTTCGGCCCACTTCACATTGTCATTCGATCCGTAAAGAGACCACGCACCAGGTGCATTTCCTTCTTTATCTCCGGTTGCCATAACCGAATAATAACGCGCTACAACCGGTTCTTTTCCCTTCCAGATGATAGAGACAGAATTATTAGGAGTATAGAAAGAAGTTGTCCAGTCTCCATCAACCAAACTACTAATATCTTTTCCCTCAGGAGAGTCATCATACTCAGGAGAGATAGTACCCTCTGTCGGCATATTATAATTATCTGCCTTCAACTGATACACATAGGTGTATTTTTCCTTTTCGTCATTTTCCGTACCTTCCTGAACCGGTGGCACAGGGTCTTCATTTTCACTGGAACAGCTATAAAGCATACCACCCGATGTCATTATCAGGAATATGCAACACAGTGCCTTCGCTATATCATGTATCCAACCATCATTTTTCATTTTATACATCTTATTCTTCATTATTTTCCTTCTAGTTCCAGTACAGCTAAACGAGCCAGCATCTCGACAAAAGCTCCTTCGTGCAGGACTTGCCAAGAAGAATTCGTTTTACCGATAAAATAATTATTACTCAGCAGATTAGTTGTTTGATTCCGGCATTCTGACATCCAAGCCTGCAACATGCTCTTCTCGAACGCAGTGACATAATCCCTTCTTCCATCAATCTTATACAGTTCAAGGAAACCACGAAACAATACAGAATAAAACCAGACATGATCTCCATTTATACGATAGAACTTTTCTCCCAGTTCTTTTGAGTCATACAAGGTAAACCACTTACTGTAGGCTGAACGGGCAATCTGCTGCGCTTCATTCAGATATTGTTGTTCTCCTGTTATATTGTACAATAAACAAGCAGCCTGCATTGGCTGACCGGAATTGTAACTGTACTTACTTTTACCTATAGTCATCGAAGGAGTAATATTATCATAGAAAAGGCGATCACTCGGATCTTGCATGTATTGTATCAACCATGCATAAAATTCTTTAGCTTTATCCAGATACTTCTGCTCTTTGGTTATCTGATATAATTTACATCCCAATACTGCAGCCGGTGCGGTAGAACATGTATGTTTATTACTGTATGCCGGTATTTCCCTCCAAAGAATACCGCCACCACATGAACTGGTGTTTCCCACCATCAAATAATCCCAAACCATTTTCGCCTTCTCCAAGAAACGATTTTCCTTTGTCTGTTCATACAGTTCCGCCATATCCAGTCCTATCCAGACATTATCGTCATAATACCTTTCATTTCCGTTTTGCGGATAAACTGCGTAAGCGCTGCGCTTGTTATCAGTTGTGATAAAACGATTGATACTGTTAAACATACGGTCAGTCAAATCTGCATACTTTTTTTCATAAGCAGATACCCCGATTGAAGCTCCACGCAAAGCTACATAGCCAGAAAGCCCTGCTCCTTGATCCCAGACTACGGCATCTCCATCCCAATAAGGTCCGGTAGCAAGCGGATATCTTGTATTCCAACAGTCACGTGCAGACTTTCCGAAACAAAGATTCATTAACGAAGTCATCAGGATGTCAGCTCTTTCCAGGAAACGGGTTCTCACTACCTCTTCTTCACGAAGCGGCGTAGCAGTGACCGTCAATTCCTCCGAGCGTTTCCCATAATTATCGACAGCGACGGCAGTCACAATATATGTTCCCGGTTCAGAGACAACTATTAACAGTGAACCAACCTTTTCTGTAGCAATACGTATGTTTTTCTTTGCTGTGTTCTCAGGTTTATCTCCCTCTAACAAATAAGAGATCTCTACAGAAATAGCTCCGACAGGATTAGTCCAGCTTACTTGCAATTCATTCGCTCTCTCCGTTTTCTCCGCCACAAGATTGGTAACCGGAGGTACTGTTTTTGGGCCCTGTCCATCCTGCTTTCCATCATCTATTCCATCCGTGATAGGCGAGTCGCCCCCACCGCATGCACCTAATAATGCAAATAAGAGAAAGAAACAGATTCCTAACAGCATATTAAATCGGATATTTTTCATAATATTCCTAGTTTATAGGGTTACTTTATTCTCACTGGTTCAATCGTTTCTCCTGTGATACTAATTACTCCTTTATCGGAGATATTAAAGTTACTGATATAGGAAGTACGGGGGCCTACACTTGTCTCACTTGCATGAGCATGAAAGATATATTTATAACTTCCATTGGCACAGACAAACGGTGCTCCATGTCCTGTACCGACTAGCCCTACAGACTTAGCAGCCTCTTTGTCTCTCCGGAGAATCGGATTTCCGCTATACTTGGTCCAAGGTCCTTTAGGAGAACTAGCCGTTGCATATCCTACAGCATAGTCTTTACTTTCATAGTGGTTTGCTGAATATATCAGGTAATAAGTATTCCCTTTCTTCAACAACGAAGGACCTTCGGCAATCGTCCCTTGTTTCTTCTCCCAAGGTTCAGTAGCACTTATACACTTAGTCAATGTTTCTTTTTTTATACTGGTCAAGTCGTCATTCATTTCTGCTACCCAAATCACGTTTCCCCCGGTAAATCGTACATAATAGAGATAAGGAGTACCATCATCATCTATAAAAAACGAAGTATCAATTCCTTTTTCATCTGCTACAATAGGCTTCTTTTCCCTCTGTATAAAGGGGCCTTCCGGGCTAGTAGAAGTAGCTACACAAATATGTTCTTCCACCGAATAGAACATATAAAACAAATTCTTTGATTTCACATAATATACTTCCGGAGCCCAATACCATTTAGTTCCCCAGGAATTTTCCGGTGACAAAGCCTTTATATCATTTCGCTTCCATTGCTTCAAATCTTCAGAGATATACACTTCGAATCCGTTAACACGAGTTCCATATGCATAGTATTTACCTTCATGGTATAACACAAAAGGATCGGCAATCGGCAATTTATACTCTGCTATTATATCCGGGTCAATCGCGTCTTTTTCGGCTGGAGTAGCTGAAATCGTCACTTTCTCGGAACGCTTACCATAATTATCAACGGCTACAGCAGCAATTTGGTAGGTTCCAAATTCTGGTAATTGGAGTGTATATTTGCTATTTTTCTCACCATATACACGCACATTAGTAGTCAATGGAGTTCCTCCGCCACCTACTTCTAAAGCATAAGAAATCTCTACTAATACTGCATCTGAAGGATTTTTCCATTTCAGTTGCAATTCGTTAGCTTTTAATGTGGCAACAGCAGTAAACTCAGTGATCGGATCCATGCTATCCTCCTGAACATCTCCGCTTTCCGTGTTTTTTCCTTCATCCAATGCTTTTTCATTATCATCATTACATGACACCAAGCATGTCATCCCTATAATAAACAAAATATTGAAGAGTATTCTTTTTCTCATACCTTTCCTTTTAAAAGAAGTAAATAATTAGGTTAAAAAAGGAGAAGACTTAAACAGATGTCAACCTTCTCCCTATAAGTTTTATTAGAATAGAAAAAGGGGGAGAACCTTCCTATCACATAGATAGAATCCCCCCCCAATATTTATAAGAACTAAACAAACTTCAGTTTACCACTGAATCTGCTGATCTTCGTCAGGAATCAAAGTATTCAAATTACGCTGCATTGCCAAAGAACCTTCTACCACGTATTCAAGCTTTGTACCAGGGACAGTTGTATAATCCTTAAAAGAGTAATATAAATAAAGAGTAATATAAATCTTCTTCAGATAAGGCTTTAACTCATCCATCTCTTCATTCATTGTAAAGGTACACGCCTTTTTTTCATCAAGTTCTAATTCAATCTCTGGATTATCAGACCACACTTCTAACAATTTAGAATCTGTACCTTTTTCCGGAAAACGAATAAACACTTTGTACTGTTTGCGATCAAGATAATCTATATCTCTTGTACCTGCATAGATAAAAATTGTCCTATCATCTACCACAAAAGCTCTTTGCGAGGATATAGTGAAAGGATTTTTCACATCAGGCTTAAGAAATATTCGATATTGAGCCGCATCATACGTGCCTGAATAATCATTGAACGGAAGTAAACGCAGCATAGCTCTACGATAATATTTACGCGGGTTTATCTGATAATCATAAGATTGGTCACCCAATATCTGTATGGGTAACACCCACTTATCTGCCTGATCAAGCGTTTCATCCAATTTAAATTCAATCGGCAATGTTGTCAGACATTCACCAGCCGGCATTTCAACAGACTCCGGCATACTATAATACTTACTTGGCAACTGTTGAAAATAAAGTTCTTCACGATGTCCATATTGTTCTATATTTAACCGTTCCAAAGTATCAGGATCCAAAGCAAAATGAATTGTATGAGATTGACTAGTCATAGTAGATCCACTCATAATAACCGGAAGGTCATATTTCACCACTCCACCTGGCTTAAATCGAACATACGTCGTGGTCACTCCCTGATCATTAACATTCGCTTTGAAAGAAGCCATATGTAAATATTGCTCATCTTCCCATTCTTTATTACAGGCTGTGCTACAAACAATTAGCACAATACCCCAAATTATATTATATATATTCCTCATTTTATTTAATATTTAAAAAGGTTATTCCGGATTTGTCCAACCTGGATTCTGGACCAAATTAATATTATGCTTCAATTCAGTATGGTCAATAGGACAGAGCCACATCTTTTCTGCAAAAATAGTAGGCAGCGAAGTACACATTATTGGTGTATGGAACTGCTCCGCCATATCTTTAGTAGCCAGCATATTACAGCCATATATAGGAGTGGTTTCTTCTACAGGTGCATCTAGCCAACGACGTAAATCCCAGTAACGATGTCCTTCAGCAAAAAATTCAATCTGACGTTCCCGTTTTAACATCATCCGGAATTCGTTCGGATCATCATAGGCTGTTTCATGCCCTTGAACATTGTCATAATCCGGTAATCCCGCACGAATACGGATCGGACGAATTCCTTTCTTCATCTCAGTTACATCACGTTTTACAGAATGGACTTTACTACCATCCCAAGATGGAATTTCATATGAACCAGTCAACTCATTTAACGCCTCTGCATAAATCAATAATATTTCAGCGTAACGAATAGCCGGATCTGCTTTATGTTCAATACGTTCAACGTCATACGAATTTTTCTGCGTATAACTAATATCATTAGGATGTACATATTTCTTTATACCGATACCTGTACGAAGCCAATAAGAAGAATTAGCATATCCATTATTTCCACCACGATAATAAAATACTTGTATATTTTTCTCCTCGGCATGATTGTTATCATTTAACGCATTTAACAAATGCCATGTACTTCCATTATAACCTACTGATGCATAAAATCGAGGTTCACGTTGTACATATTGTTTAGAAACCCCTGTTCCCAGTGGTCCCAACTCTGGATAATTGGCCAACTCCTCAGCTTTCACATATCCCTCTGCCCTCGGGCGAGAATCATAACGGCCTTTATATCCATCAAACTCCTTATACATGTCATTCATACCAGGACAATTTGTACCATCGTTCATGTAATAAGCATCACATTGCTTCTGGGTCATACCTTGCGAACCATATCCACCAGCGCCATTACGTGGAAGTTGATGAACAACCATAATATCTACACTTTCACGACTTTGATTCTTGCCTCGAGTAAAGATTAGCTCTTCATTCTGACTTACTATAATACTGCCATCAAACATTTCACGATATGATTGAAAAGGATCAATATTTTTCCAACCATTTGGCCAAGACTGATCAGAAAATTCATCATCATGTGGCGGAACAATTGTTGCCGGATATGCTATATCACCAGCATTGCTATTGAAATAAGCCACATGTATGCCATAAATATTCAAATCCATCACATCCTTAGCAGCAGCTGCTGCTTTTGCCCACTTAGACTCATCGTAGGTTTCTGGAAGCAACCGTTTTCCATCTTTATTTACCAAGGCTGAAGATACTACTTCTGGAGCTTTCCCATTAAATAATGGACTAGCCGCATACAAAAGAATTTTAGCTCGCAAAGCCAAAGCAGCTCCTCTCGTCGGGCGAAGAACTTCCTGTACAGAACGTTGTAATGGCAATTGTCCTGCAGCTTTCAAGAGCTCACCAGTTATGTACTCCACACATTCGTCATATGAATTTCTGGGGTAAGCTAATTCATCATATTCTTTCGTATAATCCACTCCTTCATCTGGTATAATAGGTATTGGACCAAATGCACGGAGCATCAACCAATAGTAGTAAGCTCGCAAAAAATGCGCCTGCCCCTTAAAATCTATGATCTCTTCCTCTGTGAACTCTTTGTTCTTATCTATATTATTTAAAAAAATAGCTACCTGACGAATACCTAAATAAGCATTCTTCCAAATACCACTGCTAGAGTTATTAACTCCGCTTTCACTATAATGCCCACTCTTCCACTTATCGTAGCCACCATCTCCATAATACATGTCATCAGCAAAGTTAAAAGGATAATCTCTCTTACTACAAACATCTTGTAGATAACCATTACTTAAATAAGAGTATCCTCTTGCTAACCACCTATTTGTGTAATCCCGGTTACTGAAAACATCTTCAATAGTCATTCTCTCATCAAATAGATAATCAGAATCTAAGTAATCTGAACATCCTACCAAAGAGGTTAATCCCACAGCGAAGGACAAAATTGTTATTATCTTTTTCATATGTTTTTTTATTTTTACAAATTAACAGATACCCCTAAAGAAAGTGTCTTATTAAGCGGATATGCTTTTCCTGTTGAACTTCCCATTTCTGGATCCCAAAGTTTAAATTTAGAGAAAGTCAGCAAGTTGGTACCCGTAAAGAAGATACGAACTGTATTCATATGGGCTTTACGAACTATACTTTTAGGAAGCGTATAACCAACGTCTAATGTCTTCAAACGAAGATAAGCTCCATTCCTAAGCCAATATGTAGAAGCGCGGTTATTATTATCATTCTTCCCATAAGTCAAACGAGGATATTCTGCATTCGGATCTTCATTTACACCCAAAATCCAACGGTTACTTTCCGCCATCTCTTTCAGTACATTTCCCCAACCGTCACCACCGGAGAACATATAAACAGTAGAACCATCTATAAAATAAGTAGATTTACCCACACCTTGGAAATGTACATTTACATCCAAGCCTTTCCATTTAGCAGATACACCGAAACCATATGTAAAGTTCGGTTTTTTCGTTGCACCGATTGCTACTTTATCATTATCATCAATTACACCATCTCCATTAATATCTTTATACTTAATATCACCAGGCATAACATCACCAAATTGTTTCGGCCAGTTACGAATTTCTTCATAATCTTTAAATAAACCTAATGCAACCAACCCCATAGCTTGATTAACCCGATGACCTTCCTGCATCTTATACCAGTATATAGTATTTTCTTCATCACGCTCTAAAATCTCATTTTTACTATAGGTCATATTTCCACGTATAGTTAAATCAACCTTATCTATTTTATGGCGGAATGAAAAGTTGCCATCAAATCCACGTGCTTCTACAATTCCGACATTTGCATAAGGATGAATATCCTTCTCATTAACCTTATTATCTTTATATTCCGTCCACGTGCCTAATGAGGCAACCCAAGGCAAATACTTACGTTCCATATAAATACCTTCTCTACGTTCGTGGAAATAATCAATAGATCCTGACAATTTATCATTAAAAAAAGAAAAGTCTATACCTAAGTCTTGTTTTGTAGCTACTTCCCATGACACATTGGTTGAAGCAACTGAAGTATAACGCATACCACCATAATATCTATCATAGCCAAAATCTGCAAATTGATAGCCCCCAACAGGCTTATTGCCACTTACCACATTTCCTGAGTTATCTCTTTCCCACAGAGTTTCAAGATTATATAAATATGGGAAACGAGTATCTCCTAAATTGTCATTACCGGTTTTACCATACGAATAACGTATTTTAAACATATCCACCCATTTCAAATTATCTTTAACAATAGACTCTTCTGCTACATTCCATGCACCAGAAATAGCAGGAAAGAAACCAAAACGATTATCTTTATGGAAATTTTCCGATCCCGTATATCCAAAGTTAAAATCAACAAAATAACGATATTTCCAATTATAATTAGCACGCCCTGCTAATCCTTGGTTACGCCGTGAAATACCATTTTTGAGATCTGAGCCAATCCCTTGAGTAGCCACCTTAGCAGATTGTGTATACTTTAATACTGCTCCTACATGATGATCTTTAAATCCACGATTATAATGCAATTCCCATTCGAAAAACTCATTGCGTTTTCCATTGGAACCAGAAGTTTGCGTCATTTTCTTCTCTTCTGAAAGTCGAGTAAAAATCAAATCACCATTTACATCACGATAAGGCTCTGCTTTATATAATTCTGGCCACTTCACTCGCTTTATCCAATTGGAGTTCTCCGTATCATATCCGAAACGACCGATAAATTTAAGTCCTTTTGTAATAAAGTCCAACTCCTGTTCTAATGTCACATTTGTTTGAATATTATTCTGCCAACTCTCATTATACCCAGTCATAGTAGCCTGTACCCATGGATTGATATTGTCCTCCTTTCCAGTCCAAGATGCTATTTTACCATCTGAATATGTCACTGGCATCATTATAGAGTTATACCCCATTAATGTTGTCCAAATTGCATCAGTTCCTACACCTGGATCATTCTGTTTACGTAATGAACCGGAAACACCAACTTTCAACAAGGTTGTTTTAGTTATATCAATATCCACATTCATACGATATGTCCATTTGCGAAAATTAGCATTAGTATTATAATTCTTCAGTGACTTATCCGTTTTATACATACCTTGCTGATCCTGGTAACTACCACCTACATAATAGCGAGCTGTTTTACCACCACCAGTCATATTCAATGAAGCACGGGTACTCCATGCACCATCACGCAACATCAAATCCATCCAATCCACATCTGGATATAAGTCCGTATCAAGTCCTAAACGGAACAATTCCAATTCTTCTGGCTGATATAAGGGTTCTTGATTACGAGTAGTTTTCGCCTCATTTGCCATAGAAGCATAAGTATATCCGTCTACAAATTCAGGAAGTTGAGTAAACATACTATAAAAAGATTCAACCTTAGCATTTATGTTAATTTTACCTTCTTTACCACGACGAGTATTAATCAAAATAACACCATTAGCACCTTTACTACCATAAATTGCTGTAGCAGAAGCATCCTTTAATACTGTAAAAGATTCAACATCTTCCACATTAATCTCATTTAAATCACGTTCAAATCCATCAACTAAAACCAATGCTGCATTACTTGCACCAAAAGTAGAAATACTTCGTACCCAGAACTCAGAAACTGCCCCCGGACGACCATTGGATTGCATAGCCTGAATTCCCGGAACAACACCCGCTAATGCATCAGCCATAGAAGTACTAGGGGTCGTTTTCAACTCTGCAATATCTACATTGGTTACAGCACCAGTCACAGCTATTTTCTTCTGCACACCAGTTCCAGTAACCACTACCTCATCAATAAGAGTAGCTTTAGCTTCCTCCATAGCTACATTTACCGTCCGCTGTTCTTTTACCAAGACTTCTACTGGTTCATATCCTATGTAAGTAAAAACTAATTTATTGTAAGGAGGCATTTTAAGCAAATACTTACCATTTATATCGGTTATTGCACCCAAACCGGGCATATTCGCAATAGATACATTGACACCTATCAACGGTTCTTTGTTTGTATCAGTTACGATACCTGTCACTACAATCTCTTTCTGCGCAGAAGCATGAATTGAGAATCCAAGTAACATCATACATATTAATAAAAAATTTCTCATCATAAGTGCGTTTATCATTATTAGTCTTCCATAGCAATTTTTCGGATACGATGATTATTTGAGTCTCCTACCAAAAGGCACTCTCTCTTTTCATCCCACACTATACTAGCAGGATAATTAAAGCGAGCCTCTTTACGTAAATCTCCATCATTAAACCCTTTTGTTCCATCACCATTAGGTCTTCCAGCATATATCTTCACACGACCTGTAGGAGTCAGAGTACGAACGCAATGATTTTGTTTATCTACAAAATAAAAATCATATTCGTCTTTCTGTCCTGCATACTCTTCGTTTTTCACAAAGCATCCTTGTTGCGGTTCATTCATGCGAACATTGCCTCCAACACCATCTGTAATGCCCTTATCATCATATTTTCCACACACCAAATAAGGAGTGGTAAATGTTTTTTCATCAAAATCATAATCCGCACGATAAATTACATGTTTATTTCTCACCATGATATACATGTAATAGCCTTTAGGATGAATAGCAACAAAGAGATCTAAAGAGCCATAAGGCATTTGAATTTCGTCCATTTTATAATCTCCCGTTACAGGATCATATCGTCCAATCCACCCTTTATCATATCTGGAAGTATAAATTTCTCCATTTATAGGATGGGGAATCGCTGCTCTACAACCACGAGCTGGTAGTGCTTTTACCTGCGTTTGAAAATTAGACTCCGGTGAAAAAAAGAAAAGTCCGTTTTTATTATCTTGCGTTATATTACAGACAACTATCAACTGTCCATCATTTGTAAAACTCAAAATATTAGTTGCAGCAGATGCCTCACCCGTGAATTTAATTGAACTCAGTGTCTCCTCGGCAAAATCAACAATTCTATGTGTCTTGGCACCTCCACAGACGTACAAACGGTCTTTGTTGTTCGGATCAAAGACCAACCACTCCATTTTCTCTAATCCTCCACAATTTCCCCACGGCCCATCTATGATCTCAAAGTTCTTATCCTCATCCAATATTTCAGGATCAGTCTCTCCTACCAAAGTAGATACCAGCATTTTCTTCTTATAAACAAATTTTTCATCTATCTCTCCATAAGCAAGTTCTTCTCCTCGCCCATCAAGAACAGTGACTTCAATATTACCTGCATCAGCACCACGTGGCACAAAACAATACAAATTATCATTCGTCACAGTAATCACCTTCGCTTCTTTCCCTCCGATAGTTACTTTCACTTTAGTTGGATCATCGCCAAAATTATTTCCATATAATAATAAACGAGATCCCCAACCTCCCTCCTTGGGAATAAAATCAGAAATTACCACTGGCTTGCTTGGATCAAAAGGTGTCCCTTTCTCACCTCCATCATCATCCTTACAACCAATGAAGCAAAAACTAACCAACATCAGCAATCCCCATAAGAGAAACCAATCATGATTTTTTGTTTTCATTCTCATAATACATTGATTTTAAATGTTAATAAATATACTTTCAATTTTAATTATAAAATACAGGAATTAATTCTGAATTAGAAGGGATACAATTCCTGATATAAGGCCACCCGTCATCAGTCCATAATACGCGATCGAGCATTCCTAAACGCCCCCCGACTCCACCATCCTTTTTCAGGTAACTATGATAGATCATCCAGTCTGTACCTTCATCATCTTGAATAATGATAGAATTATGTCCAGGTCCTATCCATTTTTGCCCATCTCCTTCCAACACAAGTTCCCAGTTGTTTTTAAGCATATCCTTCCCGTCTTTATCAACATAAGGACCAAGAAGGTTTTCCGAACGCCCAACTACCACTTGATAAGAAGCATTCACGCCATTGCAACAACTACCAATAGAAGCAAACAAATAATAATATTTACCTTTTTTATATATATTAGTACCCTCAAAAGCATCTCCACAAACTTGTTTCTTCAAAGTCGGTTTTCCATCATGTCCTAATTTAACAGTCAACCCATCATCTTCCAATTCAGTAACATAAATACCTTTAAAACTTCCAAAGAACATATATTTCTTTCCATCTTCTTCATAATAAAACTGATCTATACAATTAGAACCAAATTCTTTATTCCCTATCAATTCTTTACTATCTAGAAAAGGACCCATAGGAGTATCTCCTACAGCTACAGCCGTGTAACTAATATCAGCACCATTCATTTTAGCCCATGAGTAATAAAGTACATATTTGCCATTAAGGAAACGAATTTCCGGGGCCCAAAATGCCCCTCCTCCCGGCAAATCTGGTTCGGTCGCTTTATTAAAAGCTGTACCTTGATATTCCCAATTTACTAAATCTTTTGAACGATAAACAGGCATCCAATAAGTCTTAGTTTGTGTAGCATACAAATAAAAATATCCATCATTAGCACGAATCACACTTGGATCAGGCACACTCTTATCCGAAATAATTGGATTTGTGTATGTCCTTCCAACCCGAAGATAACAAACCTCATCACGACAAATTATGCTTTCATTCGAGCAGTGGCCTAACTGTAAAGGAAGCAAATAATTTACAACAGCCATCCCTTCACGTTTAATCGAAATTTCTCCATTAGCTTGATTTTCACCAGCCTTAAAAGTCACACCTTCACCTAAATCATAATTACTAACAGGTAGAAGTTGATAAGAAGTCTTATAAACTTTATTATATTCTGCAACCAATTCTTCTGCATTAGATGGTACAGCGAAACTACAGACGAAATCCCATGGATTGGTCGTAGACACTCCATCTACCGTATAATCAAGTGTTGCACCAATAGATACAGGAATCAAATCTTTATTCACACTAACTTCTGCAGCAGAAGCAGCAAGACCAACTGTTGGATAATCAAAAGAAATACTAAGTAGTATTCTACTCTGACTATCTCTGACTTGGATTTTATCGCTACTCAGCTTCAAAGCAATGACATACTCAACAGTTTTTTCCCTAAACTCTGCAAACACTTTAGATGGATTAAACTTAACCTCTACATCCATAGTGGAAATTCCTTCTTTAAAAGATACTTCTGTAGAAGTAAGAGAGTACAATGATGATGGCAAAAGAACATATGATGTTTTCTCCTTATTATTATATGCTTTCAATTCATCCTCACTCCATGAATTTATTTGGGCCTCTCCTCCTTGATTACTTTCATTCCCTACAGCCTTGATTTGGAAAGGAAATACAAAGTTTTCTTCTGTACAAGAAACCTTGATTGCATTCAATCCATTTGGTTGTAATTGTAGATAATGATTCGTTGTATTGCCAGGATCATCAATCGGAGCATTATTATCCGATCCGCACGATAGGAGTAAGAGTATTCCCGCCAACATATATATAAAGCGGTGTGCACTCATAGTGATACTTCTTTTTTCAATCAGTTTGTTATTCATTACATAAGATTTAAGTTGACTCAATACAAGTCCTTGTGTTACATATAGTTTAAAAATTTTAAATAAAATGTGTTATCCTTCAAGCAGTCTTCTCAACCATATAAAAAACCAATCATCATTTTCTTTACCTTATTTATTTTCTTTTATTATGTGCTCACATAAAAACGAATATAGCAGTTCTTATTATCGACACAAAAGTAGAAAACCTATTGTATTTATAGTAATAAAAACAGGTCAATTAATGGAAAATTAGTCCCAAACCATTTTTAACAACTAACAAGAAAGGGTTTCGCAAACTATAATGACCAATTATTTGCATTATGAATAATTTATGTTTTTTATTGAACACTTTTTTTCTTTTTACGAAAATCAAAAGTCATATCTTTGTTATAATGAACCATTTTACATTCTAATATGAAAGCTAAGCAATCTTTATTAATGTTCCTGATAGTTGTTTTGGGAACAACATCTACATTAGGACAGCCAATAATTTCTCCATCGTGTTTCAGCAATAGTCACGACATCACTTCGCTACAAGCTTGGGGACCTTATTCAAAACGCTATGCCGGAATCTCTCACATCCCCGATATGCAAGCTGGAATACGCTTTGACTTTTCCGTAATGCCTGGCTATTACCGCAATCGTCAACTAGTTCCTCATGTTCTTTTTGAATCATCTTATTATCCATGGGACATCAACCCCTCTATGAACCGTATCACATACCGCTATGAAATGGAGTGGAAAGATCGTGTATTTACTGACGTCACCTATTATATATTAGATGAGCAACGAATATTGGTAGGCATGAATTGTGTCAATAATACCGCTGTTAATCAAAATCTCGTTCTTAATTTGATGGCATATATCGATTATGAAGGAGAACAACCTCAGTTCAAAATCCCTGAAGATGCAAATATACAGTGGCATAATGCAACCGATTATATATCAAATGAACCTATATACAAATCTCCACAGTATAATTTAGTATACGATGGATGGAAAAGGAACGAAATGCGAACTTCTCAATCACTCAGTGGTTTTGTTCTAGGAAAAGGATTTGGGAAAAATAAAGGGGATAAAGTGAGCTATGAAATAAATATTCTTCCTGAAAAAGAAAAAGGAATGATAGGATTCAGATACAATACTCCTAAAGGAAAAACAAGTACTTTTCAAGTAAAAGGAATAACTGAAAGCCGCCTAGAATTACAAGGTACTGGAGAATATAGCATAGCCTCAATCCCATATACCTGCAAAGAACCAGGAAAATACACGCTAGAATTAATATCAGAGGGTACTTACAGTACTAATTTAGATGGTTTCTTTATCGGTAGCGAAGAAGATATAAAGCAAATCAAGATACTACCTAGGAAGCTTTCTTTTATTCCCGAAATTAAATCGGGAAAAACGAAACAAGATTTTATCTTAAAATATCCGGAATGTGATAACTATTACGGAATAGCATGGAATTACCAAGAATCTCAGATTCGGGAAGTTCTGGATGACAATCTAGAATCTTTCTTCCGCAAAAAGACTCACGACCATGTATCATCGAGACTAATAGGAAACAGAGAGTGGCATTATTCTAATGCTTTTCTACGCCCGATTGTCCTGACACCTCACTCCGAACAGACTATATACGCCTTAGTCTGCACCGGAACACCCCAACAAGTCAATGAACAGATTCAGAAGTTTCATTCCACACCGGAAACTCTGACCTCATTAATACAAAAGGATTCGAATAACTCTGAAGACAGAATATTAGCAAATGGTAAGAAGTATGAATTCGGACATCGCTTATTGCAATCAGCATTATTATCCAACATTGTTTATCCCGTTCATACCCAAGGGCAATATATCCGGCATTTCACGCCCGGCAAAAATTGGAATAGCCTTTATACATGGGATTCCGGTTTTATAGCTCTGGGATTAATAGATGTGGATATTACTAAAGCTTTTGAGTGTATCAGAGCTTATACAACTCCTGTAGGCAGTGAATCTGCATTTATTCATCATGGCACTCCATTGCCCATACAGATGTATGCCTATTACGATTTATGGAATAATACACAGTCAAAAGAAGCATTGCAATTTCTATACCCACGACTGAAGCAGTTCTTTGATTTTATGACAGGTAAGAATCCCTACTCCACAACCCGAATGAAAGGTTCTGGTCTGCTACGAACATGGGATTACTTCTATAATTCAGGAGGATGGGATGATTATCCTCCTCAACATGCTTTACGTGACAAGGCTTCTGTTACTCCGGTAGTATCTTCGGCTTATTATATCAGAGCTGCTAAAATTTTACGTTTAGCAGCAAAAGAACTAGGGCTTAAAAAAGATGTAAAAGAGTATGAGCAAACCATCAAACAACTGTCAAATGCATTACAAACCTATTCATGGGATGAGGAAACCGGTTATTTCGGATATGTAATGCATGACAAAGATGGCAAACCTAAAGGCATCTATCGATATAAAGATGGTTCTAACTTTAATAAGGGACTGGACGGAGTAAGCCCACTTATTGCAAACATCTCCTCCAAAGAGCAAACAAGCAGGATGATAAACCATGTATTTTCTCCTAATGAAATGTGGACAGAAGTAGGAATTTCTACAGTGGACCAGTCTGCTCCATATTATCGTACAGACGGTTATTGGAATGGAGCCGTTTGGTTTCCTCATCAATGGATGGTGTGGAAAGCCTTGCTGGACCTTGGGGAAGGAGAAAAAGCCTATCAATTAGCAACTACAGCATTAAATACATGGGAGAAAGAATGTAAGGAGAGTTATTACACCTTCGAACACTTTATAATCTCCTCACAACGTGGAGCCGGATGGCATCAATTCTCTGGTTTATCATCTCCCATACTCAACTGGTTTGCTGCATACTACCGGATAGGGAAAGTTTCAACCGGCTTCGAAGTGTGGATTTCCAACAGTCATTTCAATGATGATTATACACAGTATCAGGCAGAAATAGCTTTTGATGATTCAACAGTTCCTCATCAGCGAACAATTCTTGTTTGCATGAATCCGGAAAAAGATTACCAGATAACTTTCAATGGGAAAGTAGTAGAAAGTAGAATATACCATCAAGGATTATTAGAAATTACATTGCCTAGTACAAACAAATCAGGAAAACTTACAGTTGCATCAATCTAACAGCATAAATTTCACATAGCGTAACCACACCAAAAGTTTTTATTCGTTATTATACAGGATGAATATAACTTTTGGTGTAGTTATTCTAAAAAAACACGTAGTTCTTTAAACAATTTCTACAACCCACTTCTCTATATTGCGAGTTTTAACACTGAAGTTCACTCCTATTTTGAATAGTTTCCGTTCATCCATTTCGAAGGGGAGCGCATAATGCTTCTCGTTGATCTGCTGTAAAGCCTCTTCGGCAGTACCTTCCAACTTAAACTCCATGATATAGATAAATTTGTCCGTCTTCAGAACGAGATCAATGCGTCCATCATTCGTGTGATACTCCACTTGGGTATAAAAGCCGAGCAATTTGAATACGATAAAAAGTACGTTTTCATAGTGCAGCTCCTGATCACGAATCACCTCGTAGGTAGTATCGGCAAAGAAACTTTGTAAACGACGGAAAAAAGAATCATAATCACCGGAGCGTATCTCACGGACAAATTTTTGAATCTCAAACGGCGATTCCACTTTATTCACGCTGGCATAATAAGGAAGCAAGAAGCGAATAAATCCCTCTTCCACTTCTCGGTTGGGAAAACCCAAACGATATATACCAAATTCCTCGTCATATCCCTTGATCGTAAGATATCCGCTTTGATAAATCACCGGAATGGGGTTAGTGGATTCGGAGTCAATGCTGTTCAACACTTGCGCATCAGTCTCTTCGTGCGCCATTCGTTCCAGATCGTAATGATGCTTTTTCAGTAATTCCACCAAATAGGTAGGCGTTCCGGTTTCAAACCAATAGCTACCGAATTCCTTATACTTAAAAGCATTGAGCAGACTGAACGGATTGTAGATACCAATAGAATTATGTGTAAAGTGATAGCCATCGTAACGCTCTCTCAACTCTGAACAAAGTTTATCATAGGTCACTCCCCGTATATCGGCAAAATCATGAAGTTCGGCTTCCAGATTATCATGAATCTCCTGTTCGCTAACACCACAAATGTCAATGTACTGATTCCGCATAGAAATATCATCCAAATTGTTCAGATCGCTGAATACACTGACTTTACCGAACTTCGTCACCCCTGTCAGTAGGGCGAACTTGATGCAACCGTCCATTGTCTTAAGCGCTCCATAGAAGGGCTTTAAGGTGTCCCTGAATTTCTTTTGAAGCTCCACATTACCGATGGATTGCAGCATGGGCTTGTCGTATTCATCCACCAGGATGGCAACGCGTTGCCCGGCTTTCTCGTATGCACGCTGTATAATACCTGCAAAACGCAGGGAAAAGGAACGTTCAGACGGTTCGGCACCATATAGTTTTTCCCATGCTGTCAGAGACTTTTCAAGTATATTGTCAAGGCTCTCCAAAGTATCATATTTCTCGATATTGAGGTCCAGATGCAAAATAGGATGTTTATTCCAATCCTTTTCCAACTTTTCCATAGCCAATCCCACAAATAATTCCTTTTTGCCTTGAAAGTATGCTTCCAGAGTGGATATGAGAAGACTCTTTCCGAAGCGACGAGGACGGCTTAAGAAGTAATAACTACCCGTCTTTACCATTTGATAAATCAATGCTGTTTTATCAATATAGAAATAACCGCCATTCCGAATCTTTTCAAAATTCTGTATGCCAATGGGATAAATCTTATTGCTCATATTCTTCTGTTTTTATACACCAACACACAAAAATACGAATTTCCCTCTTATCTCCAATTATCTCCAACACTATTATTTGAGAAACTTCTTGTTTTAAGATGGATAGCAGGAATATGATTTTCTACTATAGAGTACTAATAACAGAAAATATAATTCCTCATAATAATATCAGTACATTAATAAGATTCATTTTCAACAAGACACATCGCGAATAATTACTCTTTCAATTTTTCTATTAGTAATCTATCACAATATCATGAAATGCTCTCACAGCTTTATCACCTATATATGCAGGGGTCCATTTAGGCATCCGTAAAACGATTGGAATCATTTCTTCATCAAATCCGAACATATTTCCCTCTATTACACAAGGAGAACTTATGGTACCATCCTCTTCCACTATAACCTTTATTATTCCACTGATCTTCCTCCTTTGAGGATTCTTCAGATTTTTTTTAAAGAATGCCTCTAATGCTTCATCCCCTCCCGGGAATTCAGATTTCTTGTCTACACACCAATAAACCTTATTCACCCGACTTCCATTTTCTCCTTTTAAAGGTGTTATGGAATATACTATTTCTTTTTTCTGCATTCTTTTACCCAAAGGTGTCATATAATAAATCCTATATTCAATAAATGCTACTCCTTCTAAACAACTATTACCAATAATGATCCCACTACAAAATTTCTTGGTTTCTCCTGGAGAAAAATAGGTTCTTATATGTCCATTTTGAAGAAACAGATTACCTGTTCTGAAAGACTTCCATTGTACACCATTGAAAGTATATATATCAATAGTACTCCCTGCACCTGTAACCGCATCTGAAACCAACCGCATTTCAACAGAAAAGTCCATGAGACTGGTTATCTCGCTGCAGATCTCCTCCGCTTTCAAGAAAGAAGATATTTTCCAATCAATGGAATCACACATTTGACCGGCCTCTATTATTATATCAGTACATTGATTATACATTTCCCGCTTTAATAATGGAAAATCATTATTAAAGCAAGAATAACTTGTTTCTAATGAGAGTAATAAAAAGAATAGAAAAGCAAACAATATTTTCATAATTCAATAATTTAAGGATTAAGTTCTGAATTTTCTCTCGCTTTTTGCAGTAACTGTTCATATCTCCACACCTTATACCTCCTCTCTAAAGCATACTCCGGAGTAACCAACGAATCAGAACAAACTTCTATTTCATGTTCATATGCTCTTAATTCATTCTCATAATAAATAGGAGAACTTAATTCGCTATACATAGGTATCATAATCATATCCAAATAAAGTTATACATAAGCAAAATAATAGCAGTTAACAATATATCTACCACTAACTTACTAGAATTCTGTAACATGTGCAACCTTCTCATTTATCAATATTAGAAATTTAATTCAACCAATGAGTATATAAATTATTATCCTTATGAAATTATCTTCAGACGTTTCTTTATATCTTCCAGAATTTTTAATCTTTGTTTATTTCTCATCAAAACTCTTTCAGCCTTATCAAACGCACTCATTTTCTCTCTATTTTCATTAAGTTCAAAAGAATTTTTGATAAAGAAAATCCCCCCATATCGTTGGTATAAATTATAAGGATAGAACTCTCGCGGAGATTTTCTATCACCTTGAAAACGAGATAAAACGATAGTATCAAAATAAGATGTCATAGGAACATAAAGAACATCACTTTCTATCTGATTCAAAATAGATTCAATGCTTTCAGTAGGTGGACGCTGCAGTTCTTCTCTTCTCCTATTAAACTCTTGATCATAAATAGTCATACTACCATTGCCCGTTAATAACAGTAGTGGCAAATAATCATCCTCATATTTACCTTTCATATACTTACCAAAAGGTTCACAATGCACAACAGGGTAGGTTGAAATCGGATTAATATGCACACTATGTGCATAAATAATAGCTTGATTTTTAGAAAAAGATGGAAAATGATCCAATAGAAAGTTCGTGTTAACAAACATCACAGAATCACGGTTTATAAAACGTTTTACACGGTCACCTCCAATATTATTAGAAAGGGAAAGAATATGAGTGATACATTCTATTTCATCTATAGTTAATATCTTTTGAAGATTACTTTTGTGTGTTTGGAGATATTGAACCGCATCCTTCCAATCTTTCTCCATCAGTAAAACAGATAATTGATCAGCTTCTGGTATTTTCCACTCACGATTCAAATGCGTCACAAAATCAAAAATATCTATTGCCGAATTTTGGGCTGAATTGCAGACGCTATTATAATCCATACCTAACAATCTCACTTTGCGATCTTTTTTTTCCCCTAAGTTATAACGCTTCAGCTCCTTTATAAATTTCATTCTTTGCTCATCAAGAAGACTGAGTTCTATGGAATCGAGCACAAATTCATCATCCAACACATATCTGTTATAAACAAGTGATTTTTCCATGGGCATTTCCCAAATTATCAGCTTGCAATCTTTGTTCTTCACACTCTCTAACATCAGTTGACATGCAAGGCGACGAATAGAGTTACTCCCATGTATAGATTCTCCTAAAGCTATGATTTTTCGAACTTCCATTACACTAGTTTTGTCACATAGATTTTCCGCACTTGATTGATAAGGAATATAATTAAAACCTTTCGGTAAAAGCAGTTTAGGAAATTCTCTAACAGGATATTCATTGATATTCTTATTCCCAATCATTATATCCAACTTGGAAAATGCGATATACGCTTCCGTATCAGTAACTCCATCTGCACGAATACGAATATTCATCATCTCTACTCCCTCTAATGATATCTTTTTTGATACACTGCTAAGAAAACTATCTGGAACAAATGTCATTGTATCTGAAAAAACACATTTTTCCTTATCATCAATCCCATCTATTAAAATAGAAACAGCTTTAATATTTTCTCCTTTAGCTTCAAATGTTACTAATCCTTCTTTTTCCTTATGAATAGGAAGTAGAATTCTCTGTTCAAGTTCCGTTCGAAGACAATCAGACGGAAAACCTTTAAGATATTTTTTTGCAAACAAAGTCCTGTTAGATTCTTTCATCTCAACATTTATGGAACAACCAGTATATGCTGCATTTTCCATCCATGGATATTCAATAACCATATCCTCCTCCATAGAAAAATGTAAATTATATGCATCTATATAATTTATAGGGAGTGGTTGAGCTACACAAGACGATAGTCCAAGAATGCATATAAAAAGACAATATATATATTTATTCATAAACGAGTAATTTAGAATAATTCTTATGACTCATTTAAATTAAAGTCATAAGAATTATATTATAAAAATATTCAATACCCCATTGAAGCCTTACCTTTTGCATATCCTTCTCTGATGCCTTGAGAAAAATATATCATCTCGTAATCTACATCTCCAAAGTCGCTTCCGGCTGATGCAGCAGCCAAAAATGCGGCAGCTTGAGCACCAACACTAGCCCATGTACTTCCAGATTGCCCAGCTTCATATCCTAAATCAAAACCACTACGATACATCATGTCGTAGAGCTCTACTCCCGTTTTAGGCAATTTATTCGGATCATAAGTTGTAACATTGTTATCCGGTCCCACATAGCCTACTCCTTCTACATATCCACCATTCCATGATCCCTCCCAATAGAACAAATCATCTAATGTGTATTTTGGACCTCCATAAGTTCCGTAAATATTGACATCAGGATAAACATAACCCATACCATAAACCCAACCACCATACCAAGGACCTTCCCAATTATCAAAATCATATTGAGAGTAATAAGAACTATCGCCAGAACCAGAAGAACCGTAGTAGTCTCCACTACCATTCCAACCACTATTATAATAATAGCCATCTGAGCTTCCACCGACATAATGGCGCATCTCTTCTTTTTCTAACACAGGGAATAACTGACGCAATCCCTGAAAATTTGTTTTTGTAATCTTTTTCATAATTTATTAATTTTATGATTCTAATAGAGCAACCATCATTAATGCACGTTCTAGTACCTGATCCATGTTATAATATTTATATTCAGCCAATCTACCACCAAAAAAAACATTATTTTGTAGCTGAGATAGTTGATAGTATTTTTCATATAAGCTATTATTTTCTTTATTATTTATAGGATAATAGGGCTCTGCTCCATTTTCAAATATAGCCGGAAACTCTTTAGTGATAACTGTATCTGGTTGACAGCCAAACTCAAAATGTTTGTGCTCAACAATACGTGTATATTGAATATCAGCATCAGTATAATTTACGACTGCATTCCCCTGAAAATTTGCTTGACCTTCAAGTAAAGTAGTCTCAAATCTCAAAGTGCGGTATTCTAAAGTACCATAAAAATAGTCGAAATAACGATCTATTTCACCCGTATAAACGATGTTATCCGCCAAAGTATCCAAATATGCCTTATCTGAAAAATAATCTACTTCCAACAGTAAGTCTGCTTTTGCCAACATTTTCTCAATAATCGAAGTATAACCTCCAATCGGTATTCCTTGATATCTGGCATCAAAATAGTTATTGTCAAAAGTAAAACGCACAGGCAAACGCTGAATAATAAACGCGGGTAAATCTACAGCAGACCTCCCCCATTGTTTTTCAGTATACCCTTTTATCAATTTCTCATATATATCCCTCCCTACAAGAGATATCGCTTGCTCTTCCAAATTCTGTGGCTCCTTTATACCTGCTTCAATCCTTTGAGTCTCAATCATACTCAAAGCCTCCGCTGGAGTTCTCACTCCCCACATTTGATAAAAAGTATTCATATTAAAAGGTAAATTATAAAGTTTGCCTTTATAATTTGCCAATGGAGAATTCGTATACCGATTAAACTCTGCAAACGAATTTATATAATCCCATACATATTTATTGTTTGTATGAAATATATGAGCACCATATTTATGAACGACAATATCATTCTCCTTTTCTGTATAAATATTACCACCAATATGATTACGCTTGTCTATAACAAGGCAAGTTTTCCTCTTCCTAGTCAATTCTCTTGCCACGACAGAGCCGAAAAGACCGCAGCCCACAATTAGATAATCATAATGTTTCATAGTCTGTAAATCTAACTATTCAATAATTGATGATATAGCTTTTCATATTGTTTTGCTATAATCCTTATATCATAAGATTCTTCTATCCGGGCTCTTGCATTAACCGACAATTCATCATTTAGCTTTGTACTACTGAGAACCCACTCAATTCCAGCCGCCAAATCTTTCTCGTCAGCATACCGGGCCAAGTAACCGGTTCTCTTATGTTCAATTATACTTTCCGGTCCGGTTTCCAAGAATGAAACAACAGGTGTTGCGCATGCCATAGCTTCCGTTACTGTCTGTCCAAAAGCTTCTTCTAATGAAGGAACAACCATAACATCAGCCGCAGAATACAAAGCTTGCAGAATCTGATGATCACGTACATACCCCATAAATCTAAAAGGAATATCCAAATCCAGTCTCTGACGTTCGGCTCCAAAAATGACAAGATAATATTCATTCTTATATGCGTCTGACAATGACTGGAGCGCTTGCAATAATAATGAAAAACCTTTTCTCATGTCATTTATAGCATTAGTAGCCCCATAAAGTATCACCTTTTTATCTGACGGAATATTCAAAACCTCTCTTGCTATTTCTTTTCTAACAGGGTAGAACTTATCAAGATCAAGTCCATTAGGAATAACAAAAACTTCCCTCCCTTTTAGAAGAGTACTGTTTTCAACACACTGCTTCATCCATAGAGTTGGAACAACTATTACCATATCCATCTCCTTCCATGCCTTCTCTTTACGTTTCCAAATTTCATGAGACAAATCATCCATGTCTTCTGAGCCAAGTTTCGGACATTTGCCACAACCGGTCAAGTATCTTTTACAATCCCCGTAATAATAACATCCTCCTGTCAATGGCCAACAATCAGCCAAACGCCAAACAATCTTCTTTTTTATTTTACCTAAGTCTTCAATCTTTATATATCCGGCATTTATCCAATGAATTTGCACTATTTTGGGATTAAAAATATCAATATACCTATTCACATCCGTACCTGCCATAGCAGGAGCAAACGTATGAGATGCCATATTATATGCAGGATACTGTTTTAAAGGCTCCAAATCATTATGATAGCCAACTTTTTCTTGCGGACTTGGAATAGCCACATGAATATTGTCCAATAAGTTACCCTTTTCTCCCAAATTTGAATTTAAGACTAACATTTTAGAATCAATTCCTATCGCTCTCAATCCTAAATGTATTCTATGAGCAGCCCTAAATGCACCTCCTTGTCCTACAATAGAACTTAAATACAATACATCTATACTATTCATCCTTCTTTTAGATTGTGCTCTTTCCTTTAAATAGTAGCAAATTGAATGAGCTTCAGATATAATATTATCTATAGAATTCTCTGAGATTTTTCCATTAAGCAACAATTCTATTTCAATAGGAGAACAAGGATTGATAATTGAAGAAGATATTATTTCCACTTCATCTTTACAATCATACAAAGAATATGTTTTATTTAAGAAGGATATTCCTTCCTCAACCAAACAATTTAAATTACTATCTAATCTTTCAATAATAAATTTCAGAAATAAACTTTCCCTTTTAGATATTATCAATGAGTCTGAAATAATCTTCTTGGAAGATAGTTGTGGAACATATGAGAAACAACACTGCTTATCCTTTACAATATCATCAAAAGGCTCAATACATTCAATGTCTGAATCTACAAATATTCCCCCTTCACGATATAATATAAAGTAACGACTTATTTCTAATAGTAGTTTATTATTCAAATTATTGTCACAAAATGTGGCAAAGTGAGGAAATTCACAATGAATTAATTCTTTTATATCATGAAGACTCCAAAGTTTATATTGCCATAAAGGATGATTTTCTACCCATGATTGGGATAGATTTGAAAAAAAATCCGAAAACAGCGGTTGTGTCTCCTCCTGAATTTGATGTATTATTTTAGGGATATTATTCATAATCTATTTTAGTATATTAATTATATCACTTCATTATTCTAATATAAAAGTGGGATGAGGAAGAGGAGGAGCATTGGGGGCTAATAAGCGTTTCCCATCAGCCACACCTT
>NZ_KV804264.1:54255-55778 GCF_001811315.1 Bacteroides sp. HMSC067B03
CCACACCTTCCCGTACAATAGTATCAATCTTCGCTGGATTAAAACAAACTCTTTCTGACATATTAGAATTATAAGAAATATCCAGATACTGTATATTCTTATGGTTTAGACAAACAGATGACAAATCATTATGTGACAATGAAATCCGATAAAGAGGTTCACCTATATTACTGATACTATTCAATATTATTCTATCGGTTTGTAATACCTCACACTAATAGGTCCTACCAAACGCTCTCCTTCAGCAACGCCTTCACGTATTACAGTGTCAATTTGAGTAGGCTCAAAACAAACTTCAGATGGCATATGTAAATTATAAGAGATGTCTAAATAGCGTAAATTCTCATGGTTAAAGCAAGCTATAGTCAAATCATTATAAGATAAAAGAATCCGGTATAATGCTTCATGAATATAAATTGCTTGCAGATCATTGTGAGACATATCTAGCTCTTTTAAATAAGGAATCGACTTTTTCTTTATTTGCAAATCCCCTTTATATCGATTAAAAGAAAGATTTAGTCGTTCCAATTTTTTAGGCAAATTATCTATAACAATAGTATCCAACAAATTACAAGATAAATCAAGTGACTTGATATTATAAGCAGATAAATCCGGGAAATTGCTAATACTATCATTTGATAAATCATACACCTGTATCACTGAATCTTGAGGAAGCGAAAAAAGACTCTCTAACTTGGTCAACGCCCTTTCTTCCTGAGAAAATTCTAAAGAATGTTTTTTGTTACCAAACGTACATGCCGTTATAAATAACGAGAACAATGTCAGATAAATATAACCTTTCATTTTAACCTGCATTTACTTACTATAATCTTGCCTATATTCCTCTAAAGCAGCATCAATTACCCCCTGATTATATTTATCCATATAATCATGCATATTAACAACCTGCTGATCACCTGAAACATAACTATATTTGCCATTTCTACTCTCAATAAATATATCTACGTATTCCTGATTATATCCCCATTCCTTTAATAAGTTAGCTGTTTCAGTTGGATCATCATGTGCTTGCTGTGCAGCATCAAAAAAACGCGCAACATGATTAGCATGTTGAGACTCATGTGCTAATACAACCACCAATGCCTCTTCTGCTGTATGTACTTTACTCCAATCATAATTCATATTATCATGTCTCAATATTTTACTCCACCCTTCATCATCCATAAATTGTTCATTAAAAGTAATATGGAAAGAATCACGAGACGGATAAGTAGTTTGAGCCACACTATTCATATCAGCCAAATCGAATGTCAAATGTATTACTCCATTATTAAAATAACTAAGCAAAGCTTTAAGTACAGAGTTACTTTTTAGAATATTCACCATCTGTTCGTTAAATACAGGTTGAGAATCTAGATTTAAAGTAAAGTTTCTTATATTGCCAATATCTACGCCGTCAGTCAAAGCATTGCCGGAACTATCTCCGAGAGCACTACCGGAACCTCCACCACCAGTTAAATACCCTTCGCCATAGTTACCATATCCATAGTAGTAACCATTTC
>NZ_KV804265.1:0-262 GCF_001811315.1 Bacteroides sp. HMSC067B03
GTACATGGGTGAATCTGCCGCATTCATGAAACAGCTGGACGCATGGATAACATCGGAAATTGAAAAACGATTCTCAAATATTTAATCAATATAATTATGATTTGGACAGACTGTTACAAAGAACTGGTTGAAATTATCCGAAACAAAGACGGATTCTTGGCATCTATTCCGGATGAGTATTCCGAGCTAAGGGAAAGGATGGAAAACACACCGGAGATTGAACACATCGACATGTGGCATGAACAGGTCAGTTTTCTCGATG
>NZ_KV804266.1:0-3636 GCF_001811315.1 Bacteroides sp. HMSC067B03
AAAGTGTTGGGAATATATTTCTTGTCCATACTAAGGAATCATGGATACAGGTAAAACGAAAAGAAAAGGAGGTTACATTAATAGAATGAAAAGGGAAACACAAATGGCTTTTGGATCAAAAACGAGAAATTATATTTTTATTTTTTAATTTATAAATTAAATTTTTTTTTATTATGAACAAAAAGTTTTTAAGTGCAATCCTGTTTGGAGCATTACTTGCGTCTACCACAGGAACATTTACATCTTGTAAAGACTATGATGATGACATCAATGGTCTGAGCGAACGTGTAGATGCAATCGAAAAAACATTGGGCGAATTGAATACTAAGTTTGGTTCATTGGCTTATGTGAAATCGGTGTCTTTTGCAGATGGAAAGTTAGTAGTAACAGATCAGAATGGAGATGCTACTACTTATAATATTCCTGATACAGACACTAATACTACGTATACTTTGAATGTTACTCAAGATGGTAATAAGGCTACTATTACCTTGACTGATGATAAAGGTAATGTTCAGACTAAAGAAATTGAATTTACGGATACTGACACTGATACTAAGTTTGATCCGTCTGCTTTAGTAGTAGGTAAGGATGGTGTGACAATTGAGTATAATGGTGAAGCTACAGGTGTTAAACTTCCTACTCTTGTATCGAATGCTTTGAGTGTAACAGAGTTCACTAAAGATGGTGTTACATATGGATGGGCTGTAAGATGTGGCGATTCAGAACCTGTTAACTTAATGATTACTGATATTCTACCTCTTACAGGCTTTAGCTTTGAACCTGATGCCATTCTTGGTGGTGTGCCATCTATGAAAGCATTGAGTGTAGAATATAATGCTTGGGGTGAAAAAACTAGTTGTGAACCTGCTACTGCTACTGGTGAGGTTTGGAGGCAATCTACTGATAAATCATATATATCTCCAGTTATTGTTGGTAAGTATTATTTGAATCCTTCAAGTGCTACTAAAGATCAGATCGTTTCTATTGAAGTACTTTCTAGAGATATAGAATATATTTCTAAGACTAGAGCTGCTGATTGTGCTCCTAGCGTTGATAGTTATTCTGTAAAAGATGGTATGTTGACTGTTAACTTCAAGGCAAATGCTGAATTGATTAAGGCCGTTGAAGCTTCTGAAATAACTGGATTCAAGATTCGGGTTAAAACAAAAGCTGGAAATACAATTACTGATCAGGACTATAGAGGGGTATATGCGACTAAATATACTACATTAGTTTTGGCTGATAAGAAGAAAAAAGCTGCTAACCCAACAAATCATGATTTATATGGTGCTAATAGCGGAACAGCTAAGGTTGCTATTGATAAAATACCTGATTATGAGTTATCTTACAAGTCAACTACTGGGTTGGATATGAAACCATTAGTCGTTACTTGTTATAAAGATGAAGCTACTAAAGCAACTCATCAGACCATGTCTGATAAAGATATTGAAAGCTTAGGATTGCATTATGAGTTCCATTTATGTAATTATATTCAAGGTGATAACGGAACTGCACAAAATGATTATGCAAAAATTGTAGACGGTGTTTTGTATCCGAAATTGTATAATGAAACAGGTACTCCATATGCAGCAGTTGGTCGTATGCCATTAGTTCGTGTACAGTTGATGACAAAAGATAATCAGGTTGTTAGCACTGGATGGATTAAAGTTGAAATTGTTAAGGATAAGATTCCTGCAGAAGAAGTTGAATTTGACTATCCGGCATTTACTAACCAGTGTGCTAATAAGGAATTTAAGTTGACTGTGGAACAGATGAATGTGAAAGTATATAATAAACTTGGATTAGATAGAACTCAATTCAATAAAGAGTATACAATTAAGCAGATTTCAACAGTTGAGGGAGAAGCTAACTATGGTAAAGGCGATGGTACTGTTGCTTTGGTTTCAGATGCTGATCCGACTACAATGACTGACTTATTGACTTGGACAGTTACTCAGGCAGATATGGCTGCTGCATTGGCTAAGGATGGTACATTAACAACAGTTGTTACTTATGCTGCTAACGATCCGAAGTCTCGTGGTGATGTTACTATTACATTTACTTCTAAAGTTAATGCTATTGATGCTGTGACAATTCCTGATAATAATAAGATTAAAGAATATTGGGATGCTAATAAGGAATATGTTCGCTTGAATGTTGCAGTTCCTGATGGTAATAATACTTGTACATTTGTAGTTGACTTGGATAATGTATTTATGGGTAACAAGCCTGCTATTGGATCTGACAAATATAAATATGTATTTGCTGCTAAGAACATAACTCGTACAGATGCTGTTGGCTTGAGTGGAACTAAATATGTTTTGACTCTAAGTGATAATGCTGAAACTTTATATGCAAATGGAGAAGAAGTTGCAACTATTAAGGAGACGACAGGTGAAATTTCTTATGCAAATACAGATGAGGCTAAGGATTTGTTGAATGTTGCAAGTCATAGTTCAGTTCCTAATGCATTCTATGCTTGGATTAATATTAAGGCTGTAACAGGTGAATGTGAATTAGAATTGCCTATTACTAACGGTGAATTCAGAGCATTCTTCTTGCGTCCGATTAATGTAGCTGCAGGTGCAGGTAAGTTCCAGGATGCTGTTGATAACGGTTCTACTGTTAATATGCTTGATTTGTTGAAGCTTACAGACTGGAGAGATTATGAATTTAGCCCGAAGACAAATAAGATTTACTTTAAGTTCTATGAAGTTACTGCTATTTCTGTTGATCTTGATGAAATTACAACTGACTTGAACGGTGGTGATATTAATACTCAGAAATTGAGTTCTGTAACGTCAGAGTTGAAAGTAACTCAGGATGCTAAGACATTTAAAGTTACTGAAATTCCTACTAGTCCTGCTGCTAATGCTTATGGTACTGTAACTTACAAGAATAATGGTACTGCTGTAGGTGCATTCAACTTGAGATTGCCTGTAACAGTAACTTATAAATGGGGTACAGTTAAAGCTTATGTAACAATTCCAGTTGAAAAGACTCAAGGTAACTAATCCTTTTATTAAATATCATGAAGCGCTTCTCTCTGATGAGGGGCGCTTTATGTTTAATATTAATCTATTATGAGCATAAAAAGAATACTATTAATAGGAATATTGGCAATCAGTGTGTTGCCGGTTTCTGCTCAAGAACAACGTGTAAAGGAACCTGGTAAAACAGTGTTCAAACCTCATTGGTTTATTCAAGCACAAGTAGGAGCTGCTCATACTGTTGGTGAAGCAAAATTTACTGACCTTCTATCTCCGGCAGCTGCTTTTAATGTTGGTTATAAGTTTGCTCCCGCATTCGGTGCACGTATTGGTGTCAGTGGATGGCAGGCAAAAGGAGGATGGGTTAATCCGCAGCAGAACTATAAGTATAAATATCTGCAAGGTAATGTGGATATTATGGCTGATCTCAGCGCTTTGTTCTGTGGTTTTAATCCGAAGCGGGTGTTCAATGGTTACATCTTTGCCGGTGCAGGACTGAATCGTGGTTTTGATAACGATGAAGCCAATGCGCTTGATACAAGAACTTATGAGTTGGAGTATCTTTGGCAAGAAGGTCAGATTCTTCCGACAGGTCGTTTCGGTCTTGGTTGTGATCTTCGTTTGAATGATCGTTTGTCCATTA
>NZ_KV804267.1:0-35770 GCF_001811315.1 Bacteroides sp. HMSC067B03
GTAATTTCATCCCTCAGATTTATTCATTGATCCAAAAATCGTTCATTTCCCACCCAAAAGTCAAATGTGTAGAAAATGTGTGGAATTTGGCGATACTAAAATAAGCTAACCTCACCTACTTCTCCTGTTAGTTCATCAATTCCAAAAGCCGCTTTGGGGCTTGCATTGTATTCTGCAGATTTTTTAATCAAGTCTCTCATTTCAGCCACCTCATTATCAACAGAGACCTGAGAGTCAAACAACATTTCTTTTGAGACGAATGTCTTGGCTAACAGACGGTTACGGTCATTGTTGTAGTCACCCAGTATAAGTCCTTGGTTTATATGAATAATAACTTTATTTTCGGCACTAGTAAAATCATATGTCATCATACAAATGCCGTATTTTCGCATATAATATATCTGAATCCTTTTCAACCTCAATCTGCATTTCTTCAATACTCATATTTTCTACTATCATAATTCTATTTTTTGTAAAGACATTAAAAAGCCCTGGCATTCAGCCAGGGCAAATTCCGTTGTTATAGGTGGAAATAAATGATTCCAGGGGCAAAGCTACTATTATTTCTGCCGATATCCATAAAATGAGTTGTTATTATTTCTATCTATCGAACCTTTCAAATTCATGTTAATTCCTTTCCATTTAATTATTAATATGTTATTAAACTATGTATCACTCTTTTCGCGTTTTAATTGATATGAAAGGAAAGATTTTTATCAGAGCGAAGATACTTGTATGACTGTTTTACGAAGAATAACGAACGTTATATAGGTTTCAAAAAGCTCAAAAAAGGTAAAAAGGTGTTGCTTCTTTCTGTTATTACTTATACTTTTGGGCGATTAACAACTAAAAAACACAATAAAGTTATGAAGAAATTGATTTTTTTATTTGCATTTTGTCTTACTGTGACTAACATTTTTGCTCAAACTGACCCTAACCAATTGAAAAAAGAAGGAAGCGACGCTTTTAATGCCAAGAACTATCCCGTAGCTTATGCTAAATTCAGCGAGTATTTGAAACAAACGAATAATCAGGACTCTGCAATCGCTTATTACTGTGGTATGGCCGCAGATGAAGTGAAAAAGTATGCAGAAGCTGTGACTTTCTTCGATATCGCTATCCAGAAGAAATTCAATACAGGCAATGCTTATGCCCGTAAAGCTCTGGCATTGGATGCTTTGAAGAAGACTGATGAGTATGTAGCTACCTTGGAAGAAGGTCTGAAAGTAGATCCGACTAATAAAACAATGATTAAAAATTATGGTCTTCATTATCTGAAAGCCGGACTTGCTGCTCAGAAAGCAGGAAAAGCTGAAGAAGCAGAAGACTGTTTCAAGAAAGTAATTCCATTGGATCATAAGACATATAAAACAAATGCTTTGTATAGCTTGGGAGTTTTATGCTATAATGATGGTGCTAACATCCTGAAGAAAGCTGCTCCATTGGCTAATTCTGACGCAGATAAATATGCTGCAGAAAAAGAAAAGGCAGATGCCAGATTCAAAGAGGCAGTAGGTTACCTGGAAGAAGCAATGAAAGTTTCTCCGGAAGATACAAAGGCTAAAACAATGCTTACTCAGGTACAAAGTGCCATGAAATAACAAACTACCGATTCTATATTGAAAAGGGTTGCCGGATTTGTTTTCCGGTAACCCTTTTTTAGTACTTTCCCCTTTCGAATCATATACTTTTTGTGTACTTTTGTTCTCCCAATAAAGAAAAGTACTTTATGCAATTATATACAAAAGAAGAAACGATCGGACAAATAAATCAGTTGGGACAATCCCGGCGACCCTTTCTTTTTATCATTAATTATTTGCAGGATGCTTCTTACGTAGAAGAGGTGGAGCGTGTCGACTCTTCTGAAATATTATATGATCTGAATGGGTTTACCAACCAGTCTTCTTTGAATAAGTCTGTTGTGCCTTCAGCCCTGAAAGAGTCTGTATATTGGAATTCATTTCCGGAATCTTTCGAAAGTTATCTGCGTTCATTTGATATTGTTCAACGGAATATTTTTGCAGGAAACAGTTTTCTGACTAACCTGACCTGTTGTACTCCGATAGAAACGAATCTCAGTCTGAAAGATATTTTCCTCCGTTCGAAGGCAATGTATAAATTATGGGTCAGAGATCAGTTTACCGTTTTCTCTCCTGAAATATTTATCAGAATCCAACAAGGAAAAATCTGTTCTTATCCCATGAAAGGAACTCTTGACGCCTCCTTGCCCTCAGCTGTCCGGCAGTTGATGGATGACCCGAAAGAGGCAGCAGAACATGCTACTATTGTAGATTTGATTCGCAATGATTTGAGTATAGTGGCTGATCGGGTATCTGTGTCCCGATACAGATATATTGACGAATTGCAGACGAATCGTGGAACGATTCTTCAGACGAGTTCGGAGATACAAGGAATCCTGCCGGATAATTATCTGGAAAATCTGGGAAATATTATTTTCAGACTCTTGCCTGCCGGTTCTATCACCGGTGCTCCTAAGACAAAGACCATGCAGATCATCAGTGAGGCAGAAACGTATGAAAGAGGATTCTATACGGGTGTGATGGGGTACTTTGACGGGAATAATCTTGATAGTGCCGTTATGATACGTTTTGTGGAGCAGGAGGGAGACAGGATGTATTTTAAGAGCGGAGGTGGAATAACCTGCCGTAGTGAAGCGCAAAGTGAGTATCATGAAATGAAACAAAAAATATATGTGCCTATTTATTGAAACTATTTGTGTAGAAGACGGACAGGTATATAACCTGCCATACCATGTGGAACGCCTGAACAGAACTCGTGCTGCCTTTTGGAAGGATATTTCTCCCATTGATTTGACCGGCATTATATCCTCTCAGTCTTTATCCGGTATCTGGAAATGCCGGATTGTATACGGTAAGGAGATCGAGGAGGTTACATACATGCCTTATCAAATGAGAATGGTCGCTTCTTTGCGTCTGGTTACTTCGGATAAAATTGATTATAGCTATAAAAGAACCAATCGGGAGGAACTGAATGAACTGTTTGGACGAAGAGGGAATGCAGACGATATCTTGATTGTGAAAGACGGATATCTGACGGATACCTCCATTGCCAATATTGCGCTATATGACGGAAATAGCTGGTATACTCCGGCTCATCCGTTACTTCGGGGCACCAAGCGTGCTGAACTGTTGGATAATCAGTTAATCGTGGAGAAAGATATCTCGTGGCTTCAATTGGATGATTACACCCATATAATGTTGTTCAATGCAATGATTGACTGGGAGCGGATCATTATACCTGTCGATAGAAAGCATTTAATTCTATAACTAAAATTAACTGAATTATACATAGAATCATTGAACAAAGCTTCTTTTTTATCTGTTATATCTATGTGTTTTTCATAGTATTAGATAAAGATTAATTAAAAGAGATTGTACTTCACTTGTGAAAGCTTAAAGTACGTCAGAGACAGAAGAGTCTGTTTTTTTGATAAATGTGTTAGAGCATCGGTTTTACCAGGCCGATGCTTTTTTTATGTCCTTTTGTTGCGTTTTGTAGTTTATATGAAATAAAATTTGTACGTTTGTAGGGTAATAATAGAAAATGATGAAGATGAACATACCCGTTATCTTTCAGTTTTTAAAAGATCTTTCTGCGAATAATAATCGTGAGTGGTTCAATGAGCACCGGTCAGAATATGAAGTAGCCCGTGCCGAGTTTGATAACTTTCTGGCAACAGTAATCGCCCGCATCTCTTTGTTCGATGAAACAATCCGGGGAATACAGCCCAAAGATTGTACCTATCGTATTTATCGGGATACCCGCTTCTCTGCGGATAAAACACCCTATAAGATACATTTTGGCGGCTATATCAATGCCAAAGGCAAAAAGTCTGATCATTGCGGATACTATGTGCATCTGCAGCCTGATGGAAGCATGCTTGCCGGAGGAAGCCTGTGTCTGCCTCCCAACGTGTTGAAAGCTGTCCGACAAGCCATTTATGATAATGTGGAAGAGTATATTTCCATAGTAGAAGATCCCGAGTTCAAAAAATATTTCCCTGTGGTGGGAGAGGACTTCATGAAAACTGCTCCTAAGGGATTCCCGAAAGATTTTAAATATATTGATTATTTGAAGTGCAGACAGTTTGTTTGTTCTTATCTTGTTCCTGATGATTTTTTCACCCGGGCCGACGTGATGGAACAGATAGAAAAAGCATTCCGACAGTTCAAGAGATTTGCTGATTTCATTAATTATACAATTGATGATTTTGAATAAAATAATACCTAAATATATAAACTTAAAAATTAAACTCATATGGTAGTAGATACTTTAGAAAATCTGGAAAAATACGCGTCTTTGAATCCTTTGTTTGCACAAGCTATTGAGTTCTTGAAATCTCATGACCTTCAAGCCATGGAAATAGGCAAGACTGAACTGAAAGGAAAAGATCTGCTAGTGAATATCGCACAGACAAAGCCTAAAACAAAGGAAGAGGCTAAACTGGAAACGCATAATGAATTTATCGATATTCAGATTCCACTGTCGGGAACAGAAGTGATGGGGTATACTGCTGCCAAAGATTGTATGCCTGCCGACGCCCCTTATAATGCAGAAAAAGATATAACTTTCTTTGAGGGACTGGCAGAAACATATGTAGCCGTGAAACCGGGAATGTTTGCTATCTTCTTCCCTCAGGACGGACATGCCCCTGGCATTACTCCGGATGGAGTGAAGAAAGTGATCGTAAAAGTAAAAGCATAAACCTAATTCAATTCTGATATGAAAGAGACACTCAACATTATCAAAAACGATCCCTGGCTGGAACCTTACGCAGACGCCATTATCGGTCGTCACCAATATGCACTGAACAAGGAAGCCGAGTTGACAAATAAAGGAAAACAAACTCTTTCGGACTTTGCATCAGGCTATCTTTACTTTGGCCTGCATCGCACTCCCAAAGGATGGACGTTCCGTGAATGGGCACCGAATGCTACTCATATCTATATGGTGGGTACATTCAATAATTGGGAAGAGAAAGCGGCTTATAAGCTGAAAAAACTGAAAAATGGTAATTGGGAAATCAATCTTCCGGCAGATGCCATTCAGCACGGAGACTTGTATAAGTTGAACGTTTATTGGGATGGCGGACAAGGTGAACGTATTCCTGCCTGGGCTACACGTGTAGTACAGGATGAACAGACTAAGATATTCAGTGCACAAGTCTGGGCACCGGAAAAACCATATAAGTTCAAGAAAAAAACATTCAAGCCTACTACTAACCCTCTGTTGATTTATGAATGTCATATCGGAATGGCACAACGGGAGGAAAAGGTTGGTACTTACAATGAATTCCGCGAAAAAATACTTCCGCGTATAGCGCAAGAAGGCTATAACTGTATTCAGATTATGGCTATTCAGGAACATCCTTATTATGGTAGTTTTGGTTATCATGTTTCCAGCTTTTTTGCAGCTTCTTCCCGCTTTGGTACTCCCGATGAGTTGAAAGCATTGATCGATGCTGCTCATGAGATGGGTATTGCCGTTATTATGGATATTGTCCATTCGCATGCGGTGAAAAACGAAGTGGAAGGTTTGGGTAACTTTGCCGGTGATCCGAACCAATATTTCTATCCGGGTGCACGTCGTGAACATCCGGCATGGGATTCACTTTGCTTTGATTATGGTAAGAATGAAGTGATTCATTTTTTGCTGTCCAACTGTAAGTTTTGGTTGGAAGAATATAAGTTTGACGGTTTCCGTTTTGATGGAGTGACTTCTATGTTATATTATAGCCACGGGCTGGGAGAAGCATTTTGTAATTATGGAGATTACTTCAATGGTCATCAGGATGGCAATGCTATCTGTTACCTGACATTGGCGAATGAATTGATTCATCAGGTTAATCCGAAGGCTATCTCTATCGCCGAGGAGGTTTCCGGTATGCCGGGCCTTGCTGCAAAAGTAGAAGATGGCGGCTACGGTTTTGACTATCGTATGGCTATGAACATCCCTGATTACTGGATTAAGACTATCAAAGAAAAGATTGACGAGGACTGGAAACCTTCCAGTATGTTCTGGGAAGTAACCAACCGTCGGCAGGATGAAAAAACAATCTCTTATGCGGAAAGTCATGATCAGGCATTAGTAGGAGATAAGACCATTATTTTCCGTCTGATTGATGCCGACATGTATTGGCACATGCAGAAAGGGGATGAGAATTACGTAGTGAATCGGGGAATCGCTTTACATAAAATGATCCGTTTGCTGACCTCCTCAACGATTAATGGAGGTTATCTGAACTTTATGGGTAATGAATTCGGACATCCCGAATGGATTGATTTTCCACGTGAAGGAAATGGATGGTCTTGTAAGTACGCTCGCCGTCAGTGGGATCTGGTAGATAACAAGAATCTGGCTTATCACTATATGGGAGACTTTGATGCTGAAATGCTGAAGGTTATCAAGAGCGTGAAGGATTTCCAGGCTACTCCGGTTCAGGAGATCTGGCACAATGATGGTGACCAGATATTGGCTTATGGACGCAAAGATTTGATATTCGTATTTAACTTCAATCCGAAACAATCTTTTGTGGATTATGGTTTTTTGGTTACTCCGGGAGCTTATGAAGTGATTCTGAATACGGATAATGTTGTCTTTGGTGGAAATGGTCTTGCTGATGATTCAGTGGTTCATTTCACGATTGCCGATCCGTTGTATAAGAAGGAAAAGAAAGAGTGGTTAAAACTCTACATTCCTGCACGTACAGCTGTCGTTTTGAGAAAGAAGAAATAATTTAAAAGAATAGAAATAGGAAGCCCTTGCAATCATTTTATGTTTTGCAAGGGCTTTACTTTATAAAAATGTTCCCGGTCCGAGAATGTCGTACATGTAACTGACATTGCGGGTTTTCAGCAACCTTCCTTGTGGAGAATAGAAAAGCTGATATTTGATATCTACGTTATCTTGTCCTACTTTGATGACAATGATTGCCTGCCATTTAGGAAACTCCACCATGGTTACATCATCTACTACCCAACTGGCGTAAGGACCGGATACAAATGCATTGTATACAGTAGGTGTCACCCGGTCGAGACTGACAAGGTCGGTCTGTGTCATTTGCCATTGGGCTTGAGCATTGAACCAGACGCTTTTAGTAAATCCATTCATTACGAAGTTTGCACAATAGTATCCATCGTCTTGCGACCAGGCTACACCGTTGGCTTTGGGGTACATCTTTTTGAAGTTAGTCTGTACATTGCCGGGTGGTAAGATTGCGAAGGCAGATACGGATAATAACCATATGACTGCCAAAAAACTAATTCTTTTCATAAGGAGCTGTTGAGGTAATTATTTATCTAACTAAACAGCCTTCGAGAATTTTTGTTTTCAGCGGGGAAATATAAAATGAAGAATGATGAATGAAGAATTACTTTGCAGTGTGATAGCGCAGCCAATTCTTCATTCATCATTCTTCATTATCAGAAAGTAATTTTTAGAATCTTTCCATTATAAGCGCCTACAGAAATTTCAGTGGCTTTATAAGGTAATAAACAGATTTCCTCTTTGGCACCGGTCAATAAGTCTGTGGCCTGATACTTCTCCATTTGTGGTATCTGAAGGAAATCAAACGCATGAGAAGGTATATTGATTGCGATATCAACCAGTTGGCTGTCGAAATTGACAATAATGAACAATAACTCATTCTTATACTTTCGCATAAAAGTATATTGCTTATGTTCATCAAAACGCCATCCGTTTTTATTGGCGTACATCAGGTCGAAGAATACTCCTTTTGCGATAGCTGTCTCTTCATTGCACAGAGTCAGCACTTTCTGATAAATGCTGTGCAAACGTTTATGCTCTTCGGTCAGCATTTTACCATCAAACTTACCGCCATTGCGCCAGCGACGGATCGTATCCACACTCCAGTAATCAAATATCGTAGTTCGTCCGTCTCTTCCGCTGAAACCTTCGCTATCCATTCCCAGTTCTCCGAACTCCTGACCGAAATAGATCATCATAGGATTGGTATTCATGCAGGCGGAAACTATCAGAGCAGGGATTCCTTTACGCGGATCTCCGGCGAAGAAATCAGAAGCGATACGTTGCTCGTCATGATTTTCCAGAAAGTTCAGCATTTGCTTTTCTATTCCGTTCAGACTTTGCCAACAGTGAGTGATAGAAGCTGCAGATTCATAACCGCAAGCTACATTACGAAGTGTGTCATATAGGCCGACCTTATCATATAGATAATCAAATTTTCCACGAAACAGATAATTACGGTATTCGTTGGGATTGTAAACCTCTGCGATAAAAATAATTTCCGGATATGCTTCTTTCACTTGTGGAATAGCCCATTCCCAAAATTCTACAGGAACCATTTCCGCCATATCACAACGGAAACCGTCAATACCTTTTGAGGCCCAGAATAAGAGAATGTCCAGCATCTTTATCCACGTATCCGGAGTTGGCGAGAAGTGGCATGTACCACCATTCAGATAATCCACCCCATAGTTCAGCTTGATGGTTTCGTACCAGTCGTTAATATTCGGAGTAGCGTCAAAACGATTGTTTCCTGTTGCTTTGGCCGGATATTCGTGGTAGGGTTCTGCTGCACCCTCTTTCATGTCAAACTGGGCACGCAATTCGGCCTGCGGTATGTAGTAGAAATTATTGTATGGGCTGAAGGAGTAATTTGGATCATCGTTTGCTCCCAGTTCGGTAGTGCCGTCCGGTTGTGCATCCGAGTGATATTGGCGTGCTACATGGTTGGGCACAAAATCTATAATGACTTTCAGTCCTGAACGGTGTGTCCGATGTACCAGATTCTCAAATTCCTTCATTCGCCCTGGAACATCGTTTGCTAAATCCGGATCTACGTCATAATAATCTTTGATAGCGTAGGGAGACCCCGCTTTACCTTTTACAATAGCAGGGTGGTCGGGACTTATGTTGTAACGGCGGTAGTCTGTTTGTGTAGCATGTTCGATAATGCCTGTATACCAAATATGGGTAGCACCCAACTTTTTGATTTCTCCAAGTGCTTTGAGCGTGAAATCAGCCATTTTGCCACATCCGTTGGCGGTAATGTCTCCATTGTAGACACAATGATTGTTATTGTTTCCAAACAGGCGTGTAAACACCTGATAGATAATCATTTTGTTTTCGTTGTTCATATAGAGTAGATTTTATTTCATATCATAAATGTTTTCTAGAAAAAGGTAGTTATTTCCATATCTTCCCTTTTTCCGCCAGCGTCTGGTCGATCAGATCATTGGCTATTTTGTACCCTTGCTCAAAGATTTCCTCGGCTTTTTCCAACTCTGTATTGCTATATCCATAGAGATTGTAGGGTTCGATCAGCAAGTCACATTTTTCTCTTTCGGGGAAAGTATTGGCACGAAACATGAAATGGAATGAACGCATGGCAATGCTTACAATATTCATTTTATAGTCTTGTGCCATGATGGGACTTACATTGACAGCTACAACCTTGTCGCATATTCTGCGAAGGGTGGAAACCGGAAGATTCATCATTAATCCGCCATCTACGTAATTTGTCCCGTCGATGTTGACGGGAGCAAACATGACAGGCATACAGCAGGAGGCGGCAACACGTTCGGCTATAGAGCCACGGTGAAAATGAACCATACGTCCGTGGTCAAGATCGGTAGCCGTGATTATCATAGGAAGTTGTAACTCTTCCAGATTCTTGGCTTTCAGGTTAGTATGGAGGAAATCAATAAATTCACAGAGATCGAATAATCCCTTCTTGGGAATGACTAGCTTTGTCAAGTCCTGAAACTTATGACCGGAGAAGTAATCAAGCACTTTGTGAGGTTCATTTCCGTCGGCATAAAAAACTCCGGCAAGTGCACCGGCACTTACACCGGAGATAATATCCGGTTTGATGTCATGCTCCAGCAGAGCCTGCATCACCCCCAAATGTGCAAATCCTTTAATAAACCCTCCGCTTAAAGCATAGCCTATCTGATATTTATGACTATTCCAGTTATTAGTGAATACCTCCATGAATTACTTTCTTTTTTAGTTCGCCACGAATTTAGTGAATTTATTGAAAGTAGGAGGAATATAATGGATAGTTTTTTGGGTAAGACACGGCTAGAATCCGAAATCGTCAATCTCGACTTTATGTTCTTCTGATTCTTTGAAAGGTTTTGCTTCTTTCTGTACAGGATTGCCTTCAATGTATACAGCGCGGAACGGACGGGCAGGACAAACGTATTCGCAGCCACCGCATCCGACACAGATCTCTGTATTGATATGAGGGATGGTCAATCCGTCTTTGTATGGTACCATAGCAATGGCTTGCGTAGGACAATGCTCGGAACATGCTCCACAACTGGTTCCGTCTGTAAGGACAATGCAATTTTCTTCTATAAAGACAACGTATCCCATCTGAGTGAGATGTTTTTGCTCTACCGTTAATGGAGGAATAGCACCGTTAGGACAAACATCACCACATACGGTACAGTCGAAGTTACAGAATCCTTTTTCGAAACTGACAGTCGGTTGCATTATGCCTCCTAGTCCGTATTCCATGAAAGCGGGCTTCAATACATGCGACGGGCATTTGCTGACACAAAGATGGCAGGATGTACAATGTTGCTGAAAACGTTTCTGGCTGACAGATCCCGGAGGCGTAATCGGATTTTCTTTTTTGTATGCTGTTTTGCCTTCCATAGTCGCAATGGATTCCTGTACTTTCGAAAGAAGCTTGGGAGCTGCTCCGGCAGTGGCTAATCCGGCAAGCAGGAAACGGCGTTTGGAAGAGTCTGCTGTAGCTGAAGATTGCTCTGCTGTTGTCGAAGTTGGATTTTCTACAGCAGATGATAACTGTTGTTTCTTTAAAGCAGGGGCATAAACCAACGCTTTCTGTTTACAAGCTTCGAGGCAGTCGAAACAATCTACGCAACGGCTGTAGTCAATCGTATGCTCTTTATTATGAATACAGGCTGCCTTGCATTTGGTAGCACAGAGCCCGCAACCATTACATTTCGCAGTATCAATGCGGACTTTAAACAAAGAATAACGGCTCAGCAGTCCCAATACTGTACCTACCGGACAGATGGTGTTGCACCACGTACGTCCGTGTTTCCATGCCAATATCATAATGACTGCAAAGGTCATTATCGCTATGAGAAGGGAAGAAAGACTTACTATCGAGGTATCTACCTGATAAAATGTGTAATTATCGAATCTGGAAAATATAGACTCCAGCAGATTGTTTCCCAGCATGTATACGGGTTTAAAGATATGTACAATGATACGTCCATAAGCACTATACGGGTCCAGTAGTCCCAATACTGCTACAAATCCGCATACGGAAGCAATAACTGTCACTCCGAGTACTGTCCATCTCAGTATATTTTTTGCAGGACTGTATTTATATCTTTTTTTCTTTTTTCCTGTAGACTTTGAAATACGTGCTATGACATCCTGCAATATTCCCATCGGACAGATGGTGGAACAATAGATACGTCCGAATAACAGGGTTAACGCAATCAGTACAATCAGTATGCCTATGCTGAGAGATAGCACGGCAGGGACAAACTGTATATGTGCCAACCGATGAAAGCTATTCGGCAAAATGTCCGCAAAATCGAGAAAATAAAAAGTAATCAGTGCAAAAAGGACCACTGACATTCCGATACGTATCTTTCTTAACATGGTGGCTTACATCTTAATTCGCTTGACATTCAATTGGTCGATGTTCATTGTTCCTATTTTCAGTGCTTCTCCTTTGGCGAGGTGTCCTACGGTATCCAGCGGCATTTCGCGTACTTGGTTAAAGAATTTGGCTGCGGCTGTATCTACGGCAACAATATCGGGTGAGATAAACAGTCCTTTCGCCAACACCACGTCCGATTCTGAACGTCCCCGTGGCCCATTTGTTTTCATGATGCGGTAGGCGTCTACGACATTAAGTACAGCTTTCTTTTCCAGTGTACAGATATCTGCGATACATTGCTGCAAGTCGTTTTGATGGAAAAATCCCCGGTCCCAGACGATACCCATGTGATTTTTCATGGAGATAGTCAGGTTGGCACCTCCATGATTTTTCAGGATGGGGACATTAATCCACACATCACAATTCAAGATGGCTTCATGTACCTTCGCTTTCTTCATTTTTTGTCCTTTTGGCAAATCAATAGGTTTGTAGTAAGATTCCAGATGAGCCGGCATCACTTTGGCTCCGGCTTCTTTTGCCGCAGCTTCGATACCACTGTTTTTATAGCATTTTTGCCAGTCGTCGCAGGTATGGTCGAATACGGTGACCTCTTTGGCTCCGGCAGCAAAGCATTGCTTGATGATTTCCGTGATTAGTTTAGGATTGGTGTTTCCCGCCAGTTCGGGCACTTTATCCCATCCGATATTAGGCTTCACTACTACTTTCTGCCCAGGCTTGATGAATTGTTTCATGCCACCCAGTTCGCTGATGGCACGACGGAACATAACTTCCGGTTCACCGCCCATAACGGCTACCAGATCCGGCTTGTCACCATTGGCTTTATTAATTGTCTGAGTCAGTATTTCCATCGCCTCTGAACGCTGTATAGTCATGGCGGCACCAGTAATAGCTACTGTTTTAAAAAAATCCCTTCTGTCCATCTTTCTTTTTTAGTTTAGAGTTTTGCAATTGCTTTTAGCAGGGCGTAGCCGCCAAACCATTGAATAAGTATGCCCGGAATGCCGATACGAAAGTCTTGTACTGCGATATGGAAATCTCCTTCAATCATCCACTCAAAGGCTGTTCCGATCAGTTGATAAGAAAGCACTACTCCAAGAATAGCTAATAAAGATACAGATTTTACACGGTGTGCTGCAAGGGCGGAGGCACCGGCAAGTAAAGTTGATTTTATCAGTATAATTGGGAGAACGGCTTCGGATGGCATGTCAAACAATAAATGATTAATGACGGGCGAAAGGATGGCTGTCAGTAAGCCTACCCGAAAGCCATATTTATAAGCGGCGATTAGGGTAAAGAAGTAAATCGGTAATAAAGTCGGTCCACCATAAGGTACGAGGTGGCACAGTTGTGGAAGTGCGATGTTGCCTGCTACAAATAACAGGGTGAACAGATAAGTTTTCACATTGCTGTAATTCAGCGAATAGAGTTTGGCTTTGGCAGATGTTTCCATTTTCATTGATGACTTTAATGTTTAGATGATAATATCTTAAAGATTAGACTATTCTATTTCGGAAAAGTTTAATCTGCATTAGATGATTTTGTAATTCATAGTCCCACCGGGAGTTTTGATGTTTACAAAAATAATGTTATTTTTTGATGATACGTACAATTTTATTATTTTTTGTTTTTTATGTTTGGAAAAATGGATGAGAACATAGTAAACTTCTTTCTGGCTTTATGAAAAAAATGTATGTTTTATGAATAAACGATGATTGCGTTTATAATAAATTCCGTGATAGTTTATTATAAACGGTATCTAAGTTTATTATAAACTCTATTTTCCTGTTTTTGGCTATTTAAACGACTTTTTTACAACAAAAAAGGCTGCAACTTCACATGGAAGCTGTAGCCTTTATTTTATAGGTTGATAGTATTTAACTCGATTTATATCCGCAAATGGAGCTGTTTTGTTGTCATATTATACTTGTTTTGGTTAAGAGTTCATTGCTTCTGCTTACAAATATACAACATTAAAAGGCGTTTGTCAAGTCCCGGAAAAACTGGAAAAGACAGTGCATGATGCGATCTAGAAATTAATATCGGATACACTCTTTTTGCATTCTTCAAGTTTTTCTAATTCTTCTTTAGATAACTGCGGATAATGTAAATCGAGTGCTTCCATACGTGTACAGATAATGCGCCCGACTGCATATCGCATGAACCACTTATTATCGGCAGGGATTACATACCATGGAGCGATTTCTGTAGATGTTTCCGTTAGTACATCCGAATAAGCTTTCATATAGTGATTCCAGTATTGTCGTTCTTTGATATCGGCAGAGGAAAACTTCCAGTTTTTCGATTCATCGTTCAGTCTTTCCAGAAATCTTTTTTTCTGTTCTTCTTTTGAAACGTTGAGGAAGAATTTGATAATGACTGTTCCGTTTTCTGTCAGATAGCGTTCGAAATTATTAATTTGTCGGTAACGGTGTTGCCAGAAGTCAGAATCAATGTCTTCTGTTTTTGTGATATTAGGCAGCTTATTGGATAATACGATTTCGGGATGTACTTTGGCTATTAGTACATCTTCATAATGCGAACGATTAAAAATTCCGATTCGTCCCCGTTCGGGTAATGAACGGTTGATTCTCCAAAGATAATCGTGGTCCAGTTCCTCGGCAGAAGGTTGTTTGAAGGAATATACCTGGCATCCCTGTGGATTAATCCCGGACATTACATGTTTAATTGTACCATCTTTGCCGGCAGCATCCATCGCCTGAAAAATGACCAAAATAGAGTAGCAGTCTTGCGCATATAGCATACTCTGCAATTCAGATAGTCTTTCGATATCTTTGCCCAATTGCTCTTTGGCATCTTGTTTAGACATATCAGTTGTAAAGGAGGGATTGAAATCAGAGACGTGATGCTCTTTGCCCGGCTTAGCTATAAGCTCTTTTAAAATTTCCTTTTTCATTGTTATAAAATTAGGTATTTATTTATATAACACTGTGATAAGGAAATCAGTTCTTGTAAAATTGTGGTTATTGATTCACTTTTCCACAATATGTATCATCAAATTCTACATAATTCCACACTATTGTTGATGATAAAGATTTATATATGCCTGAATATCAGTCGTATATCATTTTGTGCATTTCTGGCATCCGCTTTGCAACTTATTGAGTATAAGAGAGAATAAAACAATAACTCAATTATTCACACTAAAAAATTACGATTATGAAAAAGGTATTAGTAGCAGTAGCATTGGTAATGGGATTAGGTAGCTCTGTAGCATTTGCACAGGAAGTAAGTAACACTCCGGTTGTGGAGAATCAGACTCAGGCTCCACAAGATGAATACACAAAAGTTGAAGTGAAAGACTTGCCGGAAGCAGTGGCGCAAGCAATAGCTAAGAGCTATGAAGGTGCTACCATCAAGGAAGCGTATGTTGCCGAAAAAGAGACTGGCAAGGTTTATAAAGTAATTCTTACTACAAAAGACGCCCAGGAAGTAACCGTACTTCTGAATGAAAAAGGCGAAGAAGTGAAGTAATTAAGTAAGACTTCGAAAGTAATAACTCATGGAGATATCCCGGTTCGTGATGAATCGGGATATCTCGTTTATGTAAGATGTATAAACATAAGTATGCACAAAAAAGAGAGAAAACAACGAGTATTGAGAGGAGTCAATCCTTTTTGTTTTACCTTTGCTGTCCATCATTAAACACATAATTTATGAAACTAAAAGTTGCCGTTATATTTGGAGGAAAATCCGCTGAACATGAAGTCTCGTTGAGGTCAGCTACTAACATCTTTAATGCTGTCGACAGAGCCAGACTTATTCCTTTACTCATTGGAGTCGATAAAAATGGTGTCTGGCATTATATCCGAAGCTTTGGGAAGTAAGTGGAATTTCCTATAAAGACCTGATCACAGAACTTATTACTTTGTCTTTACTGAGAGATAATCGGGATTCGGAACTATTGACCGAAGGTTAATAGGAAAATGAAACAGGTAATGCAAGGCTGATCGAAAGGTCCGGGGAGTCATTCTTCTCTTTGTCACATCGTTGTCAGAAGGAGAATAACCGGAAAGGCACTTTTTGATCAGCCTTGACTTATTTATATGTGGTTAGTGGCCGATAACAAGACAAAGGGTTACGATTTGTTTTTCAGTAGTTCATAATAATGTGCATTAATGAACTGCCCATTTTTGAAACATGCCTTACGATGTACTCCTGTTTTCTGAAATCCGGCTTTCTCCAGCACGCGCATTGATGCGGTGTTGTATTCGTACACCGTAGCATAGATACGTATTACATCTGTATACCGGAAATAATGCTCTATTGCTTCTTTCAAAGCAGCTGTCATAATGCCTTTGTTCCAGTATGTTTCTGAAATCCAGTAGCCGGCTTCTGCATTGAAGCGTTCGACGTCAGTCCCACGAACAAATCCGATATTACCGACCGCCTCATGATTTACTTCGATACAAAATTCATTTTGTTCCACTTGTTCCGAAGCATATTTAATGAAAGCGTCAGCAGCTGTTTCTGTATATGGAAAAGGTAATCCGTCCCTACAGTTATCCCATATCTTTTTATTATTCAGATGTATCGTCAGATCTTTGGCGTCAGATTCTAGCCAAGGCCGAAGTATAAAATCCATCTTTTTATTCTTTGTGGTTATTATTGTTTCTTTCCCGGATTTTTCCCCATGCATGAGTATCAAACAGACAACTGCTGCGCATTGTCTCATACATCACTTTAAATCTCGACATTGGAATGGTATAGCTCAGTATATCAGCTTCAAAATAGGGGCGTACAGAAGGATCAAAAAAACCGATAAATGTTCTGTAGCCCCCTTTACGATTCTCTAAAATTGTCTGTGTGACCACCGAACTGCAACCGGACCCGAAGGTGGAAATGACTGTATCTTCCTTATTATTGTCGAAGAAAGCCCAGGTAGTCAGCCCGGACAATATATCCGGATTTGCCAGAAAAAGGATTCCTTCTGCTTTATCGAAGTTTTCAACTTTATCGATACGGGCAAAGTGCAGATATTGTTTTTCTGCCCGTGGCACTCCCAGTTGTTCAATAAAGCTCTTCACCATTTCCGGTGTCTGCTTATATCTCTCTTTCAGAGATACAAATGTCGGGACACGTTCGGGCATGTCAGTGAATCCGGTATAAAACTTACCGCCACCGCAACCAATTGTTTCCGCATTCAGGCTGATGGTATTACCTTCCCTGACTTTATCCATGCTTTTAAAGAAGCATCCGTTCACTTTCTCCGTTTCATTTTCAAGAATGTCCGAGTACCAGAACAGGATAGGCAATTCAGCATATTCGCCAAAGGCTTCCCGATAGTTTTCGATAAATTTTTTTATTTCCATAATTAGTCATTTATTAAATTTCAAATTCAGCCTGCATCTCAAGGGATGTACGGACAAAGTTAAAATAAAAAAGCAAAGAATGAAGAATAAAGTCAGAAAATACGTGTTTTGTATACGGGATGATAAAGTTGGTCTACTATTTCTTATGTTCGTGATATAAAGATCTATTTTTGTTTCATTCAAATTAAAATGAGAAAGAATGAAGTATGTTATAGTAAGTATGTTTACTTTACTCATGTGGATGCCGGAAGCTATGAGGGCACAAGTGATTGTCAAAACCGGATATATCTCATCTTCTTCTTACAAGGATGAGAACGGACAGGAGACAGGAGGAAAGGGAGATCTGAAATTTGTAGAAGGGAGTGTGAATGTTCCTGTATCACAGAAACTGAATGAAAGGAAGCAGCCTACTGTCTGGATAGTCTCGGCCGGAGGAGGTTATACTTCCATGAATAACAAGAATCTGCAATCTTATATAGACATCGATCAGACTATAAATTTACAATTGGGAGTAACCAACATCCGTCCGGTCAGTAAGAAATGGATGCTGCTGACTACAGTTGGTGTAGGCGTTTATACAGCTTCCGATATAAGAATGAAGAATGTTTTGGGACAGGGAGGAGCTGTCTTTATCCGGCAGTTGAAACCGAATCTGTCTCTTGGGGCCGGACTGGCGATCAATAATACGTTTGGCTATCCCATGATTTTTCCGGCCATATACTTTGATTGGAGTACGGAAGGGCGTTATGAGATCAAAGTTTCCATGATGAATGCAATGGAAGTATCGGCAGGGATGCACCTAAATAAATATCTGAAAGTTAGTTTGATGGCAGAGATGAACGGCGCGTTGGCATTAGTAGAAAGAGAAGGAAAAGATGTTATGTTCTCCCAGCAATACATCATTGTAGGATTACAGCCGGAACTGAATTTGGGGTCTTCTCTTGCTATAACTGCTACCGGTGGATTATCGTGCAGCCGGATTGCTTATTATACAACACGTACATTAAAAGCTTTTTTCAAGGATATGTCCAAAGATATCGATCCTTATTTTAAGCCGGCTATGTATGTTTCGATGGGAATGAAGTATAAGTTCTGAAAAAGTAGTAACTTTATCGCCTTATGTCAGTGAAACGAATATTATATTCAGCATTAAAAGTCATAGGGGTATTTTTAATCATATCCTTTATGGTGTTCAGGGGAAATCTCGTCAGGGAGGTTGGCTTCGGATTTAATTTGTCGACAGGCATAAATTTACTGATGATCCTGACGTTTTCGGGATTAATCTATTTGAATACTAATGTGTTGATTCCTAGATATCTGTTTAAGGGACGATACAAGGCTTATGCCGGCTATATGGGGTATCTTATTGTATTTATGGCACTGTTTATGATGGGCGGTCTATATATTCTGAAGCAGTATTATAAGATTCCTGATCAGATCGTAACGATCAATCCTATTTTTTTTCTTTTCCTTTTGATTAATGTGATAGCATTTGTTTTGTATTTCCTGACTTTCTCTTTTACTCTATTTTTCCGTCGCTGGGTGAACGATCAACAATTGCTGAATAAATTGGAGAACGATAATCTTCAGACTGAATTGACTCGTCTGAAAGAACAGATTCAGCCGGACTTTCTTTCGAAAATGTTAAATGAGGCGCAACTGCTGGCAAAGAAAGATGCGGATAAAGCTTCGGCACTCATTTTTAAGCTGGGCAGCCTGCTCCGATATCAGCTTTATGAAAGTGTACACGAAAAAGTATTTTTAAGTGATGAAATCCATTTTGTTACAGATTATCTGGAATTAGAGAAAATGTACAATGAACGGCTTGAATATAAGATTCAAGTGGAGAATGAAGTACGATATATTCAAATTCCTCCTTTATTGTTTATGCCTCTTATAGAATATGCTGTCCGGGAAAGTGCGGATAATGAAGATGGAGCGGAGAATCAGATAGCAATTGGCTTTCAGGCAAAAGAAGAAGGATTGCTTTTTACTTGCACATATCATTGTTCGGATATGAATACATTGCAGCATATGCCTCAGGCTTCGTTACCAGCATTCGGGCAACTTCAGAAGCGACTGGATTTATTATATCCCGGACATTATTTATTGGAGAATCAATATGATCATCAGTCGTCATGTACCACCAATCTAAAATTGATGTAATGAAAGATACGGAAAATATATATTATTTGGGAAGGGTTTTGGTCGACCGTCCATACAGGATGATTCGTCATTTATTACTGATGTCGCTGATTTGTTTTCTGGCTTTTCAGAACGTGTATGGCAGTTTTAATAAAGAAGGTTTCCTGTATGCATATCTGGTGAGTGTGTTTATCTTTTCTTTCCCCATCTATATGAATATTTATCAGTTGCTCCCTCGTTTTTTGGGCAAACGCCAATTCATTTTTTATTGGGCATCCTTTCTGGGGGTTATTGTTTTTAGTGCATTATTGGGGCTGGTTTGTTTTTATCCACTTCACCGGCAATACGGTATCAGTGAATTCAGTTTGCAGGACGGGCAGTCTTTTTCATTCTGGAGTATCATTCACTCCATACTTGTACTAACTTTGATAGCAGGGAGCAGTACCAGCTTTGAGATGTTCCGGCGTTGGATTATTTCCGGCAGAAAAATATCGGAACTGGAGAATACGACGATGCAGACGGAGCTTCAGCAATTAAAGAATCAGATAAATCCGCACTTCCTTTTCAATATGTTGAACAATGCCAATATATTAGTAAAAGAAGACCCTGATGAAGCCTCTCAGATATTGGGGAAATTGAATGATCTGCTTCGTTACCAATTTAATGACAGTACCCGTAAGGAGGTTTCACTGAATGCGGATATTCAGTTTCTGACCAGCTTCCTTGAATTGGAAAAGGTACGTCGGGATCATTTTGAGTATTTGGTGTCGAAAGAGGGAGATATGAATCATGTTTGTGTACCGCCGTTGCTGTTTATTCCTTTTGTGGAAAATGCGGTAAAACATAATCCGGATAGTGATAACTTGTCTTATGTACATATCTATTTTACGTTGCATGATCATGAACTGTCATTCCGTAGTGAAAACTCAAAACCTTCTGTTCCGGTGAAACGGGAAGGAGGGATCGGATTGGCAAACGTGCGGCGAAGACTGGAGTTGTTATATGGCTCAGGATATACGTTAGAGATAAAAGATTTAGCAACAACCTATAGTGTCAATTTACGTTTAAGCTTATGAACTGTATTATTGTAGATGATGAACCCGTAGCCCGGAAAGGCATGAAATCTCTGATAGAGCAGGTTCCCCAATTAGAGTTGGCGGGTAGCTTTAATAACGCTGTGGCTGCATCCGCCTTTATGAGTGGGCACACAGTCGATTTGATTTTCCTTGATATTCAGATGCCCGGTATCACCGGTATGGAGTTTGCTCAAAGTATTCCGGAGAATACACTGGTCATCTTCACCACTGCATACGCTGAATATGCCCTTGATAGCTATGAAGTGAATGCTGTAGATTATTTGATAAAGCCGATTGAACTGAGTCGTTTTCTGAAGGCAGTCAATAAAGCGGTCGCTTATCATAAGTTATTGGTGTCGGCAGAACCAGAAAAGGTAGAAAATATTCGGGAAGACTATCTTTTTATTAAGTCGGAACGGCGGTATTTCAAAATTAACTTCAGTAGTATCCTTTTTATTGAAGGGCTAAAGGATTATTCTATTCTTCAGCTGGAAGATCAGCGTATTATAACTAAAATGAACCTGAAAAATATCCACGAACAATTGCCGGATAAATTGTTCCTTCGGGTGAATAAATCTTATATCGTCAATACTTCACACATTGACTCGTTCGATACGAATGACGTATATATAAAGACTTATGAGATAGCACTTGGCGGGAGCTATAAACGTTCGTTCTTTGAAGAATTTATGCCTAAGTATCAGCAAAAGGAGTAAATGCAACCTCTGACTTGTTTACAGAGCATAACTGAAACATCATGCGTTAAGTTTTGGCCTTATTTCATAAAAAAGGATATTTTACTAAAGAAAAAAGGGTAAACATAGTGTGTTATTCCCACGAAATGCCGTTATTTGTACTCATTAAACAATAAAAGGTATTTTGATTTGATTATTTCACATGAATCTTCTCATTTATTGAGCATATCCATCTCTGATTAAGAACTTCCAAAGAACTTTGTTATTGAAATTATTAATTTTTTATATTTGTATTTTATGAATTTGTACATTGGAAATCTTAACTATAATGTTAAGGAATCAGACTTGAGAAACGTAATGGAAGAGTATGGAGCAGTTGCTTCAGTTAAATTAATCACAGATCGTGAAACAAGAAGATCAAAGGGCTTTGCTTTCATTGAAATGCCGGATGATGCAGAAGCTGCTAATGCTATTAAAGAATTGAACGGTGCTGAATATGTAGGCCGTCCGATGGTAGTTAAAGAAGCTTTGCCGAAGAACTAATTGACTGAATAACAATCAGTATATAAAAAGAAGGTGTATTGGGATGACCAATGCACCTTCTTTCGTTTTTATAAAATCCGGTCGGCTTATTTTTTTAGTCAGAAGAATTTATTTCTGTTTTTATTGTCAGCGGTAGTTTTTTTCTTACCTTTGGTTCACTATCTGTTTGCGTGGATGGTGTAATTGAAAAACTAATGATATGAAATAAACATCTTAAATTTACCATATTAACAACAAACCGATAAAAGATGAATCAAGAACTTTTAATGAATCCCAACTGCTTGGTGGCTGCTTTGGAAAAGCCTGCTGCCGAGTTTACTAAAGCGGATATTATTTCTTTTATTCAGAAGAATAATATCCGTATGGTTAATTTTATGTATCCTGCTGCTGACGGGCGACTGAAAACGTTGAATTTTGTGATTAATAATGCAGCTTATCTGGATGCTATTCTTACTTGTGGAGAGCGCGTAGATGGTTCCAGTCTGTTTCCTTTCATAGAGGCGGGGAGTAGCGACCTGTATGTAGTGCCTCGTTTCCGCACTGCTTTTGTTGATCCTTTTGCTGAAATACCGACACTCTCGATGCTCTGTTCTTTCTTCAATAAAGACGGTGAACCATTGGAAAGTTCGCCGGAACATACTTTGCATAAGGCATGTAAGGCATTTACTGATGTCACAGGTATGGAGTTTCAGGCAATGGGAGAACTGGAATATTATGTTATTTCACCGGATACAGGAATGTTTCAGGCTACGGATCAGCGTGGTTATCATGAATCTGCTCCGTATGCTAAGTTTAATGATTTCCGTACGCAGTGTATGTCATATATAGCTCAGACCGGTGGACAAATAAAATATGGTCATTCCGAGGTGGGCAATTTTACATTGGATGGCATGATTTATGAACAGAACGAAATTGAGTTCCTGCCAGTTCGTGCCGAAGATGCGGCAGACCAATTAATGATTGCCAAATGGGTAATTCGTAATCTGGGATACAGATATGGGTACAATGTGACATTTGCGCCTAAGATTACGGCAGGAAAAGCCGGTTCTGGTCTGCATGTTCACATGCGTATTGTAAAAGACGGACAAAATCAGATGCTGAAAGATGGAGTATTGTCGGAAACAGCTCGTAAAGCAATTGCCGGAATGATGGAACTTGCTCCTTCCATTACAGCTTTCGGAAATACGAATCCTACTTCTTATTTCCGTTTAGTTCCTCATCAGGAAGCACCTACGAATGTTTGCTGGGGAGATCGTAATCGTTCTGTATTGGTACGTGTACCTTTGGGGTGGGCCGCCAAAACTGATATGTGTACTTTGGCAAACCCATTGGAAAACGAAAGCCATTTTGATACCAGTCAGAAGCAAACGGTGGAAATGCGCTCTCCGGATGGCTCGGCAGATTTGTATCAACTGCTTGCAGGATTGGCTGTTGCCTGTCGTCATGGTTTTGAGATAGAGAATGCGTTGGATATTGCAAAGAGAACGTATGTAAATGTGAACATCCATCAGAAAGAGAATGAAGATAAACTGAAAGCTTTAGCTCAATTACCGGATAGTTGCGCAGCCTCTGCCGAATGCTTGCAAAAGCAACGTGCCGTCTTTGAACAATATCATGTATTTAGTCCGGCTATGATTGACGGTATTATATGTAAGCTTCGTAGCTATGAGGATAAAACATTGCGTGCTGACTTGGATGGCAAACCGGAAGAAATGCTGGAATTGGTACATAAGTATTTTCACTGTGGATAAAAAAGTCACGGTATTTTGCTAATGCTATAACTAAAAGAGGGTGTTATGAACGCCCTCTTTTAATTAATCCTCATTATTATCTTCTTCATCATCTACCAGATTATTGAGTTCAAGTTCCAGATCTACAAGTTCTTGCTCCCATAACTTTATGATATCTTTCGGTGTATCTTTAGCTGCTTTCTTGACTCTTTCCTGAGCAACAGATACTTCATGCTCTAATTGACTACGTCTGCTCATACAATTCAATATTTAATTAGTAAAATTATAACAAACTGCTTGAAAAATAGTTCGATAAAGCGGATTTTAAAATAGATGGGATGAACTATTTATAAATAAGGGCTGTTGTAGTCTAAAATCTTTTTAAATATACAATTATGCTCAATTTATTAGCTGTATTTTTAGTCTGTTCAGGTATTGGAATTGCTGTTCACATAGCAATCGACCTGACACATCGCCCACAATCAATGAAGATAATGAATGCAGTATGGATTTTAACTGCATTGTGGGGAAGTTATTTAGCTTTATGGGCTTATAATAAATTCGGAAAAAGTGTTCCGATGAAGATGGGAGAGGATGAGATGAAAATGGATATGTCAATGGGAAATATGCCTATGGAGTATCCTCATTGGCAGTCCGTGGCTTTATCTGCTTTACACTGTGGAGCAGGCTGCACATTGGCTGATATAATAGGAGAGTGGGTTACCAATTATATTCCGGTAACCGTTGCAGGAAGCCAGCTTATAGGAAACTGGGTATTTGATTTTATTTTAGCATTGATTATCGGGGTTTATTTTCAATTTTACGCTATTCGGGAAATGGAGAGAATTTCAGTTGGAAATGCATTATCCCGTGCTTTCAAAGCAGATTTCTTTTCTCTGTTGTCTTGGCAAATAGGAATGTATGGCTGGATGGCAATCGTTTATTTTATTTTGTTCGTCAATGAACCTTTGCCTAAAGATACGTGGATGTTTTGGTTTATGATGCAGTTAGCTATGCTCGTCGGCTTCTTCTGTGCATATCCGATGAATGCTTTATTAATAAAGTTGGGAGTGAAAAAGGGGATGTAGTACTCGTGTACCACTCTGTTATTACCGATGATATAAGTATGTATATAAAATAGAACCACACGGAAAAATGAAAGGTGCATAAGTCCTGTCAATCCGTGTGGTTCTATCTTTTAGCTTACAGCATTTCTGCCGTTGCCTCTATTTAATTTCTCCTTTGAGAGAAGATTATCTTTTCAATAACTTCGGAATATCCGAAGGCTCTTGTGCGACACGTATACCAGCAGCTTCCAAAGCTTCTATTTTGTCTTTTGCTGAGCCGGAACTTCCCGAGATGATAGCTCCTGCATGCCCCATCTGTTTTCCCGGAGGTGCGGATTGTCCGGCAATAAATGCTACGACAGGTTTGTCTACATGATTGCGAATGTATTCAGCAGCCTGTTCTTCTGCATTGCCTCCGATTTCTCCGATTAAAACAATAGCTTCAGTTTCAGGGTCATTTTGAAACATCTCCAATAGTTGACGGAAATGCAATCCTACTACAGGATCTCCTCCGATACCAATTGCAGTAGACTGTCCCATACCGTTAGCTGTTAAATGATACACAATTTCATAAGTAAGCGTTCCGCTACGGCTGATGACACCGACATTTCCCTTCTGAAAGACTTGTCCCGGAAGAATCCCTACCATACTTTTTCCGGGAGAAATGAGCCCCGGACAGTTGGGACCAACCAACAGTGCGCCTCTTTGTTCTGCAAAGCGATGCGCCTTGATGACATCCAGGGTCGGAATGCCTTCTGCAATACAGACTATCAACAAGATGCCTGCGTCTGCAGCTTCCATGATAGCATCCGCTGCAAAACGTGCTGGGACAAAAATAATCGAAGTATTCGCCTGTGTCTGTTCTACGGCTTCATACATCGTATTGAAAACCGGAATACCGTCTACATTCATGCCTCCTTTACCCGGAGAAGTTCCACCAACGACATTCGTTCCGTATTCTTTCATCTTTTTAGCATGAAAAAGCCCGTCTCTACCGGTGATACCTTGTACGACCAGACGAGTGGATTTATCTATTAATATACTCATTGTTCTTTCATTTTTATATGTGATTTCATCTTAAGACCTGAGAGCCATTAATGCGGCTTCCTGCATCGTTGTAGCAATTTGAAAACGGTCATGGTTGCGTAAAAGGTCACGTCCGATATGCTCATTTGTTCCTGTGAGCCGGACGATGACCGGAATATCACTCTTAATCTGGTCGAATGCCTGAATAAGTCCGATTGCTACATCATCACAGCGAGTGATTCCTCCAAAAATATTAATCAGAACAACTTTTACTTTTTCGTCCTGTAATAGAAGCTTCATGGCTTCAACCACTTTGACGGGGTTTGAACTGCCGCCAATGTCAAGGAAGTTGGCAGGATTCCCTCCATGAAGTTTTATCATATCCATTGTTGCCATGGCAAGTCCGGCTCCATTTACCATACAGCCTATATTGCCATCCATATGAACATAGCTGAATCCTTTATTTTTGGCATCCGCTTCCACTTTTTCTTCTTCTGTAGGGTCAAAAAAACTTAGTATGTCCGGGTGACGGTGGAGAGCGTTATCATCAAAAACAATTTTGGCATCAATAGCCATTAATATGCCTTTGGTGGTAAGAGCTAATGGGTTTATTTCAACCAGAGATGCATCATTCTCCATGAAAATTTTGTAGAGTTCCTGTAGAATGGCAGCCATTCTGTCAGCTTGTTCCAACTGAGGGAAGAGAGAGAATGCGAAACGGCGTGCAAGGTAGTCAGGCAAACCGATGAATGGATCAATGGCATAGCGAATGATTTTATCCGGTGACTGGCGGGCTACTTCTTCGATGTCCATACCACCGGATGCACTCATCATGAGGATTACAGCGCGTGTATTTCTGTCGATAGTAAAACTGACATAATATTCAGCAGCAATATCGACCGCTTCGCTGACCAGTATTTGATTGACAGGAAGTCCTTTAATACTCATGCTTAGGATATTCTTAGCTTCCTGATAGGCATCTTCTGTATTATCAACCAATTTAACACCTCCGGCTTTTCCCCGTCCGCCGGTTAGCACTTGTGCTTTAATAACCACTCTGTCCGATCCCATTCTCCGGTAAGCAGCAACTGCACCGGCAGCTGTACGACATAGAGTATGCCTTTCAACAGGGATTCCATACTTGGAGAAGATTTCTTTTGCTTGATATTCATGTATTTTCATGATCCACGAATTTGAATAAATGATTCCTATAATACAAACAAAAGAAAGATCAGGAAAGTTTGCTGACAGAGAGAACTATTGATGTGTTATACAGCATGTTAATTGTTTTATATTTCACTAACGAGCATAAAAAAACGTGTTGGCAAACTTTGTCAACACGCTCTATAATGAAAGGAATTGGTAAATCTACTGCAGATGCTTATGCAATGCCGTGAGCACTTACCGTACCGTCTATTTTCTTGATCAAGCCTTGCAATACTGCACCCGGTCCGCATTCTGTGAAATCAGTAGCACCATCAGCAACCATATTCTTAACAGATTGTGTCCAGCGTACAGAGGCAGTTAGCTGAGCAACCAGATTCTTCTTAATCTCAGCAGGATCAGTGTGAGGAAGTGCATCTACATTCTGATATACCGGACATTTGGGAGCATGGATTTCTGTTGCGTTGATAGCAGCCTCCAACTCAATTTTAGCCGGGTCCATCAATGGTGAGTGGAAAGCACCGCCTACCTTCAGCGGAAGAGCACGTTTTGCTCCGGCAGCTTTCATCAGTTCACAAGCTTTTTCGATACCTGGTACAGAACCTGAAATTACGATTTGTCCTGGACAGTTGTAATTGGCAGGTACGCAAACTTCACCTTCTGCATTGACAGAAGCACAGATTTCTTCCACCTTTTCATCTGGCAATGCAATGATGGCAGCCATAGTAGAAGGAGTGGCTTCGCAAGCTTTCTGCATAGCCATTGCACGAGCATAAACCAGTTTCAGTCCGTCTTCAAAACTCAGTGCACCAGCAGCTACCAATGCAGAGAATTCGCCAAGTGAGTGTCCGGCTGTCATTTCCGGTTTGAAATCATCACCCATGCAAAGAGCAGAGATAACAGAGTGAAGGAATACGGCAGGCTGAGTAACCTTTGTCTGACGAAGATCTTCGTCTGTACCATTGAACATGATATCTGTAATGCGATATCCGAGGATATCATTTGCTTTTTCAAACAATTCTTTTGCTAAAGCTGAGTTTTCATACAGGTCTTTACCCATTCCTACGAATTGAGCACCTTGACCGGGAAATACAAATGCTTTCATATCTTTAATTATTTAATTGATTTTTAAATGCGGGTGCAAAGTTACAGATTTTTATGACACGACCGCACAAAATGTACATATTTGTGCAACGGAGTCAGGAAAATGCCACAGAGGTCCGTTGCCATGCCCGATATTTAAGTTTTTGCCTGCAATGATGGCGTGGGTGATATATTCTTTGGCATGACGGATGGATTCTTTCATCGAATATCCTTTTGCCTGGTAGCTTGCAATAGCAGAAGAGAGAGTACATCCTGTCCCATGTAAGTTTTTGGTTTCTATCTTTTTTTCTTCATATATATAATAGGTATGATCCGGAGAATATAAAAGATCACACATTTTATCACCTTCCAAGTGTCCGCCTTTGATCAGGATATGGGTTTGATAATCGATAGAGAGTTGTTTGGCAGCTGCCAGCATGTCCTGTGTATTTTGGATGCTGTTACCTGTCAGTACCATTGCTTCATCGATGTTGGGAGTGATTAATGTAACAAGTGGTAAAAGTTCATTCTTAATCTCTTCAATGGCTTCGTCCGTCATCAGCTTTCGTCCGCTGGTAGATACCATTACCGGATCGTAAATGATATGTTCCGGTGAATATTTCCGCAAACACTCAGCGATGACATGAACGATCTGAATATCGTTGACCATGCCTATTTTCACAGAGGCAGGCTGCAAATCCTCCATCACCGCTTCGATTTGTCCGCAAACAATTTCGGGGGGTATCGCATGGACTGCACGTACCCCTAAAGTGTTTTGTACGGTGACGGCAGTGATGGCAGATGCCGCATAGCCTCCTAATGCCGAGATTGTTTTGATATCTGCCTGAATGCCCGCTCCTCCCGAACAATCGGAACCGGCGATGGATAAAATGACGGGATGACGTTCCATTTTAGATTTTTTAATATTTATCCGGCAAAGATAAAATAAAAACAGCAAGATACAAAATGAGATATCGTCTAAAATACAATAAGTACATTGTCGGGGATGAGGAAGAATGGATATGAAAAGTACTGATAATAAAGAACCATTACTCTTTTCGTACTTTGTACAATTACTCGCTACCGGAATGGCTAAAATACATATTGTAATTCAGAAGATAACACTAAGTAGTCATATTGTATGTTGTATGATATGTATATCTATGAAAAACAATGTTTTATAGCACATTATTTATTGTTGTTTGAATTGAATGTCACCCCTATATTTGCATCGTATTAAAGAAATGGATATGCAGAACATACAGAAAAAAGCACCTTTGGCAAACAATCACATATCAGTAGACTGTGTGGTGATTGGTTTTGACGGAGAACAACTGAAAGTGTTACTTGTAAAACGTGCGGGTGAAGATAATGGTGAAGTGTATCACGATATGAAACTTCCCGGAAGTCTTATTTATATGGATGAAGACTTGGACGAAGCAGCGCAACGCGTACTGTATGAATTGACAGGGCTCAAAAATGTGAACCTGATGCAGTTTAAGGCATTCGGTTCTAAAAACAGAACCAGCAATCCCAAAGATGTACGCTGGCTGGAACGGGCAATGCAGTCAAAGGTTGAACGTATCGTGACGATCGCTTATTTATCGATGGTGAAAATAGATCGGACATTGGACAAGAATCTGGATGATCATCAGGCTTGTTGGATTGCTTTGAAGGATGTGATGACATTGGCTTTCGACCACAATCTGATAATCAAAGAGGCCATGACCTATATTCGTCAGTTTGTAGAGTTCAATCCTTCCATGTTATTTGAGCTGCTTCCGCGTAAGTTTACTGCTGCTCAGTTAAGGACCCTTTTTGAGTTGGTATATGACAAGACTGTGGATGTACGCAACTTCCATAAGAAAATAGCGATGATGGAATATGTAGTTCCTTTGGAAGAAAAACAGCAAGGGGTGGCCCATCGTGCAGCACGTTATTATAAATTTGATAAGAAGATATATAATAAGGTAAGAAGGTAAGCTTATTCAAATAGTAAATCGTTAAATCGTAAATATTATCATGTTTCTATTAGGTTATGACATAGGTAGCTCGTCCGTTAAAGCGAGTCTGGTAAATGCTGAAACAGGTAAATGTGTATCGTCAGCGTTTTTCCCGAAAACAGAAGCGAAGATTATCGCAGTAAATCCCGGGTGGGCAGAACAAGACCCTGAAAGTTGGTGGGAAAACCTGAAGTTGTCCACACAGGTTATTATGGCAGAATCAGGAGTTGGTGCTGCCGAAATTAAAGCTATCGGTATTTCCTATCAAATGCACGGACTGGTATGTGTAGATAAGAACCAGCATGTATTGCGTCCCGCTATAATCTGGTGTGATTCTCGTGCAGTGCCTTATGGACAGAAAGCATTTGAAATGATCGGAGAGGAGAAGTGTCTTTCTCATTTACTGAATTCGCCAGGTAATTTTACAGCTTCAAAGTTGGCTTGGATCAAACAGAACGAACCGGCTGTCTACGAGCAGATATATAAAATAATGCTTCCCGGTGATTATATTGCCATGAAGTTGAGTGGAGATATATGTACAACTGTTTCCGGTCTTTCAGAAGGAATGTTCTGGGACTTTAAAAATAATTGCGTAGCCGATTTCCTGATGGATTATTACGGGTTTGATGCTTCGCTCATTGCAGATATCAAACCGACCTTTGCGGAACAAGGACGTGTAAATGCCGTTGCTGCGAAAGAATTAGGATTGAAAGAAGGAACACCGATTACTTATCGTGCTGGTGACCAGCCGAATAATGCACTTTCACTGAATGTGTTCAATCCGGGTGAAATCGCCTCTACGGCAGGAACGTCAGGAGTTGTATACGGTGTGAATAGCGAAGTGAATTATGATTTACAGTCGCGTGTCAATACCTTTGCGCATGTGAATCATACAGCTGAGCAAACTCGTTTGGGAGTATTGCTCTGCATCAACGGAACGGGTATTCTCAACTCATGGGTAAAAAGAAATATAGCTCCCGAGGGTATTTCGTACAACGAAATGAATGTATTGGCTTCCAAAGCACCGATCGGGAGTGCAGGTATCAGCATCCTGCCTTTTGGTAATGGTGCGGAACGCATGCTGAATAATAAAGAAATAGGCTGTAGCATTCGTGGTGTTGATTTTAATGCACATGGCAAGCACCATATTATTCGTGCTGCACAAGAAGGAATTGTATTTTCTTTTAAGTATGGCATTGACATCATGGAACAAATGGGGATTCCGGTCAAAATGATTCACGCCGGACATGCAAATATGTTCCTTAGTTCCATCTTCCGTGATACACTGGCAGGAGTAACCGGAGCTACTATCGAACTTTATGATACGGATGGTTCTGTAGGAGCCGCCAAGGGGGCAGGTATCGGTGCGGGCATTTATAAAGATAATAATGAGGCATTTGAAACCCTTGACAAACTGGATGTGATTGAACCGAATATAGCTAAACGACAGGAATACGCCGATGCATATGCCAGATGGAAGCATCGTCTTGAGAAATCAATGGGCGGCAACGTATAGACTTGGACTTTCAACTCAGATAATAAATAATAATATAATAACTTTTTAAATAACAAGAATTATGGCAACAAAAGAATTTTTTCCGGGAATTGAAAAGATTAAATTTGAAGGTAAAGATAGTAAGAACCCGATGGCATTCCGTTATTATGATGCAGAGAAGGTAATTAATGGTAAAAAAATGAAGGATTGGCTGAGATTCGCTATGGCATGGTGGCACACATTGTGTGCTGAAGGTGGCGACCAGTTTGGTGGCGGAACGAAGCAATTCCCATGGAACTGCAATGCAGATGCTATACAGGCTGCAAAAGACAAGATGGACGCAGGGTTTGAATTCATGCAGAAAATGGGTATCGAATACTATTGTTTTCATGACGTAGACTTGGTTTCAGAAGGTGCCAGTGTGGAAGAATATGAAGCAAATCTGAAAGAAATCGTAGCTTATGCAAAACAGAAACAGGCAGAAACAGGCATCAAACTGCTATGGGGTACTGCTAATGTATTCGGTCACGCCCGTTATATGAACGGTGCCGCTACTAATCCCGATTTCGATGTAGTAGCCCGTGCTGCTATTCAAATTAAGAATGCGATTGATGCGACGATTGAACTTGGTGGAGAAAATTATGTATTCTGGGGTGGTCGTGAAGGATATATGTCTCTTCTGAACACAGACCAGAAACGTGAAAAAGAACACCTTGCACAGATGTTGACAATTGCCCGTGACTATGCCCGCGCACGCGGCTTCAAAGGTACTTTCCTGATTGAACCGAAACCGATGGAGCCGACTAAGCATCAGTATGATGTAGATACGGAAACAGTTATCGGCTTCTTGAAAGCTCACGGTCTGGATAAAGATTTCAAAGTAAATATCGAAGTGAATCATGCAACGTTGGCAGGTCATACTTTTGAGCACGAACTGGCTGTAGCTGTAGATAATGGTATGCTGGGCTCTATTGATGCTAATCGTGGTGACTATCAGAATGGCTGGGATACGGATCAATTCCCAATTGATAATTATGAACTGACTCAGGCTATGATGCAGATTATCCGTAACGGTGGTCTTGGTACCGGTGGTACAAACTTCGATGCTAAAACCCGTCGTAACTCTACAGATCTGGAAGATATCTTTATTGCTCACATTGCTGGTATGGATGCCATGGCTCGCGCGCTCGAAAGTGCAGCAGCTCTGTTGAACGAATCTCCATACAAGAAGATGCTGGCTGACCGTTATGCTTCTTTCGATGGCGGAAAAGGCAAAGAATTTGAAGATGGCAAGCTGACTCTGGAAGATGTGGTTGCTTATGCAAAAACAAAAGGAGAGCCGAAACAGACTAGCGGCAAGCAGGAACTTTATGAAGCAATTCTGAATATGTATTGTTAATTAATATTTAAAACAGGCGGTAAAGCAGCGGTAGGGCTACTACTTTATCGCCTGACTTTTTCTAATCCAACTACTACACTACTTTATCCACTTTTTAAAACTATGAATAATACAACGAACGAAGGAAGTAAACTCTACTTGTATTCGATTACTTCTGTCGCTATTTTGGGCGGTTTGCTCTTTGGTTATGACACGGCGGTTATTTCCGGCGCGGAAAAAGGGCTGGAAGCTTTCTTCTTATCCGCTTCCGATTTCCAGTATAATAAGGTAATGCACGGCATTACTTCTTCCAGTGCATTGATAGGCTGCGTACTGGGCGGTGCTTTATCCGGTATTTTTGCTTCTCGTCTGGGACGTCGTAACTCATTACGGCTTGCAGCAGTATTATTTTTCCTCTCGGCATTAGGCTCTTATTATCCGGAAGTCCTTTTCTTCGAGTATGGAAAACCGAATATGGACTTATTGATAGCATTCAATCTGTATCGCGTTCTGGGTGGTATCGGAGTGGGACTGGCTTCAGCGGTATGTCCAATGTATATTGCTGAGATTGCTCCTTCCAATATTCGTGGAACCCTTGTTTCGTGTAACCAGTTTGCCATTATTTTTGGTATGTTGGTTGTCTACTTTGTGAATTATCTGATTATGGGCGACCATCAGAATCCGATTATTCTGAAAGATGCTGCTGGTGTGTTGTCAGTAAGTACAGAATCCGATATGTGGACAGTTCAGGAAGGGTGGCGTTATATGTTCGGCTCGGAAGCTTTCCCGGCTGCTTTGTTTGGCATGCTCTTGTTCTTTGTTCCGAAGACTCCTCGTTATTTGGTTCTTGTACAACAGGAAGAAAAGGCTTACTCTATTCTGGAGAAAATTAATGGTAAGGCTAAAGCTCGGGAAATTCTTAATGATATTAAAGCTACAGCTCAGGAAAAGACAGAGAAAATCTTTACTTATGGAGTGACGGTAATCGTAATTGGCATTCTACTTTCTGTATTCCAACAGGCGATTGGTATTAATGCCGTACTTTATTATGCTCCGCGTATTTTCGAGAATGCCGGTGCAGAAGGTGGCGGTATGATGCAAACTGTGATTATGGGGGTTGTCAATATCATCTTTACACTGGTTGCTATCTTTACGGTAGACCGCTTTGGACGCAAACCTTTGCTGATTATCGGATCTATTGGTATGGCTGTGGGTGCATTTGCTGTGGCAATGTGTGATAGCATGGCAATCAAGGGTGTTCTTCCGGTGCTTTCCATTATTGTATATGCAGCTTTCTTCATGATGTCATGGGGACCGATTTGCTGGGTGCTGATTTCAGAAATCTTCCCGAATACTATTCGTGGCAAAGCAGTCGCTATCGCTGTGGCTTTCCAATGGATATTCAACTATATCGTATCATCCACTTTCCCGGCATTATATGACTTTAGTCCGATGTTTGCATATAGCTTATATGGAATTATCTGTGTTGCTGCCGCTATCTTTGTCTGGCGATGGGTACCCGAAACTAAAGGAAAGACACTGGAAGATATGAGTAAACTCTGGAAGAAAAACAAATAAATTAGGTTAGTGTTTTTTATCATGTCATCAGGATTTTAGTGTGATGACAGGATTCTATCAAGATTATGACATCATACCAATGGTATGGTGTCATAATCATTTTTATGAGCATTTCATTGTAAATCAAGACCTAATTTTGCATTATCTATTTTTGGATACTCCGAACCATCCTGGCACAGGAAAATAAAAAGGAGAACGGATATAGCCCGGGTGAGTCAGTTTTCCTTCATCCACCCGCTTTTGTAATCTGCGGAGTGCAGTGGCTTTTCGAAGTCCACATAATGAACAAAGCTGCTGTGTAGTAATACAAGGGTTATCTTTGAAAAATTCAGCTAATCTCCCGTCTATTTCTATATCGCTCAACTCCTGTGACCTGCGGGTCTCACTAACCTTTTCAAAAGTCGTAGCCTTTAATTCGCGAAGCAAATCTTTTTCCGGAGTAAAAACGATTCCGCTGCAATGAATATTTTCGGCACGGATTTCTTTGGGAGAACGTACTTCGGGTGATTCCGCTTTGATACGGAATGAACCGATTCCCGGAATGTGAATGCTATTCCCGTTGGATAATTCTTGTTTGAAGACATTGGCGAACTCTATAAAAGATCCTATTACGTCACTTTGTCTTAAACTACTTCTGGACTCAATCGTTTCGGCTATATCTTCCAGTGTGATGGTGTCCCGTACAACCAGTCGGGCATGATATCTCGTTTTATTGGAATCTTTAGGTTGGGGAGTCAGGAAGAAATCATAAAGTGCATTCATTGCTTTAGTTGTTTTGTGCGTATCAATTAGCAGACTTACGCAGTCATTTTATTTATTTTGTACCTTTCTATTGATTGGCTCACATTATGTGCAACAGCTAACTCACATATTGTGTAACAACTGTCGCTCATTATGTGCGATAGCTATCGCACGACTGGTGCTACGCCTAATATGATGCGTCAAAATTACTAATAATTCTAATCAAAAACAACACTTCAAAGGCTTATTTTTGTTAGATCATTTTTCAAAAAAGAATGAGTCAACTTATTTGCAAATCCGGTATTCAGTACTATACTTTTGTGTCTCAAATCTCATAATAACTAAAAAAACAGTAAGTATGAAAACAATAATTAGAGAAATGGTAGAGACAATAAAACAATTGTTTGCACAGAAACAGCAAATGCAGGAGCCGATAGTTGCCAATTGTAAGATACCCGGAGTCGTGGCACAAAAGACACTGAAGAAGAAGGAGGAGCCTGAGAAGACAGGTGAAAAAACGGGCAAATCTAATAAATGGAGTCAATCGTTGACTTTGCAATTAAAGGAGTATTTGAATGACAATTTTGATTTCCGTTATAACAATCTGACAGGAGCTACAGAATATAGGGAGAAGAGTGGAAAGAACTGTTTCCGGCCTATTGATGAACGCGAAATGAATGGAATGATTGTGGATGCCCGCCTGGAGGGAATACCTTGTTGGAGAGGGGATGTGCCTACCATGATTCTTTCAAATAAAGTGGAGTCTTATAATCCTTTCCATCTTTATGTAAAGGAATTGCCGGGTTGGGATGGAGTAGATCGTGTAACACCTTTATTACTACGTGTTTCAGATAATGAGATATGGCTGAGAGGAGGACATTGCTGGTTACGGGCAATGCTTTCACAGTGGAGTGGGGAAGAACGTCTGCACGCCAATGTACTTACTCCCGTTTTAATAAGTGGGAAGCAGGGATTGAGTAAAAGTAACCCGTTGGCGGAATTAAATAAATAACCGTAT